>JAFGSX010000361.1 GCA_016934455.1 Deltaproteobacteria bacterium | reverse complement strand
CGGCGCGGGTGCTGCGGCTGGGCGCCAGGCTCGCCCACTGCCTGCAGCGGATAGACCCGGCCCGCGGCAGCGCGCTCCTGCTGCACCTGCTCGACCAGGTGCCGCCGCAGCGCGGAGCGGCCGAGCGGCCGACGGTGTTCTGGAGGCTGGCGCAGTGCCTGCGACAGGCCGGTCAACCGCAGCAGGCCGCCGCGGCGATCGAGCATGGCCTCGGATGCCAGGCGCTCGATCAGCATCCCGAGCTGCGCGCCGTGCTCAATGCCGAGAAGGCGCTGTTGCTGGCGGCGAGCGACGGTCACCAGGGCGCGATCTTCTTGCTGACCGAGGCGCTGGACATACTCGGCCGCACCGCCGTCCCCGCGGGAGGAGATTTGGCCCAGCGCTATGACCTGATCGGCGAGCTGTATTGCCACCTGGCGCGAGCTCATTATGGCACGCACCGCGTCGATCGGGCGCAGCGCGCGATCGACCGCGCGCGCGAGGTGGCGCGCTACGGCAAGCAGATCCAAGGCGATGTGCGCGCGCTGCTGTGCGCCGCCGAGACCAGCGACGACGCCGACCTGATCTCGGTATGTCTCTCCAAGGCCGTGGCCACGGCCGATGCGCTGGCCGATCCGATGCTGCAGGCCGAGGCCTCGCTGGCTTGTGGTCGCGACCTGCTCGGGCGCGACAGGCGCGCGGCCCAGGCGATCCTGGCCAAGGCTCTGCGCACCGCCACGCTCAGCGGTCGACGAGATCTGGCGGAGGCAGCGCGCCTGGCCAGCGAGGTGAAGCCATCGTGACCGAGATCAGAAGGCGCGTGATCGGCACCGCCGGCCACGTCGATCACGGAAAGACGTCGCTGGTCAAGGCGCTGACCGGGAGCGATTGCGATCGGCTGGAGGAGGAAAAACGGCGCGGCATCACCATCGTGCTCGGCTTTGCCACCTGGCAGCTAGGCCCCGACCTGCGGGTCAGCATCGTCGACGTGCCCGGCCACGAGCGTTTCGTGCACACGATGGTCAGCGGCGCCAGTGGACTGGATGCGGTGCTGCTGGTGGTGGCCGCCGACGACGGCGTGATGCCGCAGACCGTCGAGCATCTGCAGATCTGCCAACTGCTGGGCGTCCGGCGCGGCGCGGTGGCGATCAGCAAGGCCGATCTGGTAGACGCCGAGACGGTGGATCTGGTGCGGGAGGACGTCGCGGAGACGGTGGCAGGCACCTTTCTCGAGGCGGCGCCGGTAGTCGTCTGTTCGGCGTTGACCGGCCGCGGGCTCGAGGAGCTGAGCAGCGCGGTCCGCGAGCTGTTGGGCGGCGACAGCGCGGCGCACGATCGCGGCCCGGCGTTCTTGCCGATCGACCGCGCCTTCTCGAAGATGGGTTTTGGCACCGTGGTCACCGGGACGCTGTTGACCGGACGGATGGAAACCGGCGCTGCCGTCGACGTGCTGCCCGGGCCGCACGGCGACCCGCTGGCCGGACTGCGCGTGCGCGGCCTGCAGATTCAGGACCAGGCCGTCGACGCCACCGGCGCCGGCGTGCGGCTGGCGATCAACCTGCGCGGCGAGGGGTGCGAGGCGGTCGCGCCCGGCCAGGCCGTGGTCAGCGCTGGCGCGCTGTGCGCGACCAGCGCGCTGCACGCCGAGCT
Organism: Deltaproteobacteria bacterium; assembly: GCA_016934455.1. Taxonomy (GTDB): domain Bacteria; phylum Myxococcota; class JACRCW01; order JAFGSX01; family JAFGSX01; genus JAFGSX01. Next base: position 19,279 of record JAFGSX010000361.1, on the reverse strand, counting down.
GACACTCCTGCCCGGCGCCTTTCCGCTCGAGGTGCACGATCAGCTAGCGCTGCACGTCGGCACCACCATGCATCTGGCGCGGGTGTTGCCGCTGGGCCAGCCGCGCATCGAGCCGGGCGCCACCGCGCTGGCGCGGCTGGTGCTCGATCGACCGATCGCCGCCTTCGCCGGGCAGCGCGTCGTGCTCCGGCAGCCAGGGCGCCACGGGCTGGGCACCGTCGGGGGCGGCCGCGTGCTCGACCCGCACCCGGCCACCGGCAAGGGGTCGTTTGCCCGCTGGCATCGCGTGGCCAGCGCGCTGATCTCGTCCGACCTGGTGGCGCGGGCGCGGGCGTTGTTGATCGATGCGCGCGACCAGGGCGCGAGCGAGGTCGAGCTGCGGCGCCGGCTGCCGCCCGACGAGGACGTGGCGAGGGCCCTGGCGGCGCTGGTTCAGCAGCGGGCGGCGATCAGGGTCGAGGCCGAGGGTGGCGCTCGCTACGTCGAGGCCGAGCGGTTGCAGGCGATCGCGCAGCGGATAGTCGATATCGTCAAGCGATTTCACGTCGAGAGACCCGCTCTTGGCGGCGTCTCCCCGGCCGAGGTGCGCAGCCAGTTGCCGCCGGCCGCAGCCTGGCTGGTCGAGGCCGGCGTCGCGAGTCTGGTGGCGGCCGGAAAGCTCGAGCGCGGCGAGGGCGTGGTCCGGGTCGCTGGCCGCCGCGCCGAATCGACCGCCGCCGGAGCCGACATCGAGCGCGTGGCCAGGCGCTACGCCGCGGCCGGACTCACGCCGCCGCTCGACGAGGAATTGCGCACCGAGAGCCGGCTGCAGCCGGCTCTGTTTAGGGACGTGATGAGCGAGCTGCGACGGCGCAAGCAGCTAGTGCGCCTGGCCGACGGGCTGCACTGCGACAGCGCGGCGCTCGGCCGGTTGCGGCAGCGCGTCGAGGAGCACCTGCGAGCACACGCGCAGCTCACGCCGGCCGATCTCAAGCAACTGGGCGGCGGGCTCAGCCGCAAGTTCGCGATCCCGATGCTCGAATGGCTCGACTCCGAGGGGGTCACGGTGCGGCGCGGCGACGTTCGGGTCGCGCGCAAGGTCGGGCGTTGAGCCCGATACGCGTGGTCTGGCCAGAATCGGCGGCGGAGCTCGAGAAGCTGCAGTGCGAGCTGGCGGCGTGCGCACCGGAGGCGTGGCAGCCGGAGCCGGGTCCCCTGCGCGTGGGCGGCGTCTTCGTCTGTTTTGAACGAGGACGCGGCGGTGCCGGTGCCGACGGCGATCCGGGCTGGGCGGGCGCTGCGATCGCGGCGGAGGGGCGGCGGGTGGCCGCGGTCGGAGTCGCGGGCGCGGCCGCGGCACCGTATGCGGCGGGATTGCTGGCGTTGCGCGAGGGGCGATTGCTCGAGACTGCCGTGCGCGCGCTCCCCGAACGCCCCGACGTGCTGCTGGTCAACGCCACCGGCCGCGACCATCCGCGGCGCGCTGGTCTGGCGCTGCACCTCGGTGCCCGGCTCGGAATGCCGACGGTCGGGGTCACCCATCGCCCGCTGTTCGCGAGCGGCGGCGAGCCGGCGGAGAGCCTTGGGTCGCGGTCCCCGCTGTGGCTCGACGGCGAAATGGTCGGCGTCTGGTTGCGGGTGCGGCCGGGTGTCCGGCCGCTGGCGGTTCATGCGGGCTGGCGATGCGACGTGGCATGCGCGATCGACGTCGTCATACGCGCTGTCGGCAGGGCGCGTACGCCGCTCGCGCTGCGAATCGCGCGAGCGGCCGCGCGCGAGCTGCGCGCGCGCAGCGCATCGAGCGCAGACCATTCGAAGTGATCTGGTTTCAGTAGCGCTCGAGCGGTGGCAGCTTGACCTCGTTGATCTGATCTCGGATCCAGGTGAACTTGTGTTCGACGTGGGCGATGGACTGGCTGTCGAGAGCCGCCGTGACGTCGACGATCAGCTTGGTCGGCGTGGTGTCGGATGGCTCGAGCGAGACCGAGATCGGCAGCGTGCCCTCCTGCCTCAGGTTGAGCGCGAAATGGTTGAGGTCGTCGTGGTCGGGATCCGAGAGCATGGCGATCCCGAGCGTGTTGATCTCGTCCGGCACGCTCAGGTCGCCGCTGACCTGGAGCACGATCAGCGACGGTTCCCCGCAGCCGGTCAGCGCGAGAGCGAGCAGCAGCAGAACCAGGGTCGGTGGATGCCAGGGTTTCATTTGATGGGGTACGGCCCGAAGTCGGTCTCGGGGACCACGGGGCGGGTAAGGGCCCAGATCAGCACGCCGGCGACGACCGAGCTCACGCCGACGCTCGCGATGGCGCCTGTCCAGAACCACCACTGGGTGTAGAAGGAGTCGCTGTCTTCCGGTGAGGCGCGGTTCTGGGCCCGGCCGCGTTCGGCGTCTCGTCTCGTCGGGATCCGCGGCGGCTTCTTGAGATCGTCCTCGTTGCGTCCGCCAGGGGTATCGGCCTTGAGCCTGGAGTACTCTTCCCTGGCCTGCTGAAACACCGAGACGATCTTGGGCGAGCTGTCGTCAGACAGCACGTAGTCGGGACGGCGCTCGAGCAGCTTGATGAAGGCCTCCTGCGCCTCGCGGTCGCGGCCGTAGGTGACGTGGATCAGTCCGAGCAATTCGTAGATCGCGATCTCGTCCTCGACCGAGTTGTTCTCCTCGAGCGCCATCTCCAGCAGCGGCGCCACCTTGTCGTAGTCGAGCTGTTCGTAGGCGGTGCGCGCCCGGGTCAGGTAGCTGTTATCGGCGAGCGCGACCTGGCCCAGCGACACGGCGCTGCACAGACCGGCGATCGCGCTCCACGAGGGTGCTCGGTTCCGCCTCATGGAAGGGCAGCATAATCCGATGCTCGACACCGTGCAAATAGCCAGTCTGCGCCGCTGCTGGCCGTCACCGCGCTGTTCAGATTTCTCGATCTCATTTTTTTGGCCCCGCGGATCGACCGGATTTCGCACTACTCTCTTTTGCGGCGGATCCTGTCGATGATCGCGGGCCAACGAACGAGGATCGCAAGAGAATCCGTGGCCCGCCTTCCCTATTGGTGACCGATTCGGGTTAGACTGGACGATTGGTGGAAAAGCCGGCAACTTTTGGTCGCTACACCATCGAGCGTCACCTCGCATACGGCGGGATGGCCGAGGTTTTGCTCGGTCATGTCGCCGGGGCCGAGGACCAGGTCAAAAAGGTCGTCATCAAGAAAATTCTGCCCCATCGCGCCGATGACGAACGCTATGTGAAGATGTTCCTCGACGAGGCGCGCATTGCCGCGCGCTTCAACCATCCCAATCTGGTCCAGATCTACGAGCTGGCGGAAATCGATAGTCAGTACTGCATCGTGATGGAGTACATCGAGGGCCAGGATCTGGACGGTATCCTCGCGGCCTGCGCCAAGCTCCGCCAGCGCATTCCCGTCGACATCGCCGCCGTCATCGTGGCCGAGGCTGCGGCCGGTCTGCACTACGCCCACGAGCTCTGCAACGACGCCGGCGAGCCGCTAAATCTCGTGCATCGCGACGTTTCGCCCTCGAACATCATCGTCACCTGGCAGGGTGGCATCAAGGTCGTGGACTTCGGCATCGCCAAGCACAAGGAGTCGTCCACCCGCACGCAGACCGGCGTGCTCAAAGGCAAGCTCTCGTACATGTCCCCCGAGCAGGCGCTGGGCAAAAAAGTCGACCGCCGCAGCGACGTCTTCTCGCTCGGCTCGGTCCTGTACGAGCTGATCACGTCGATCTGCTGCTTTGATCGCGGCCGGTCGTTCGAGACGCTGGATGCCGTCGTCAGCGCGGTCTACCGGCCGGCGCGCGACTATCGATCCGACCTGCCCAAATCGCTCGAGCGCATCCTGCAGCGCATGCTCGCACATCGGCCCGATGACCGCTTTGCCACCGCGCTCGAAGCGTCGCGCGAGCTGCAGCGTTTTCTGACGGAGACGCGCCGGCCGGCGGGCGATGACATCAAGGGCTTTTTGAACTCGCTCTTCGACCGCACCGCGATCGTCCCGATCCGAGGCTACACCGCGGTTTCCAGCGAGCCGATCGCGGACGAGGCCAAGCCGGCCCCTGCCACGGCGGACGCCGGTCTGTTTCTCGACGAGACTATGCGCCAGCAGTCGGACAGCGGTGTCGGCAACGCGCCGGGACTCGCCGTCCCGGTGCCGCCGCCGGGCGGGTTGTCGGCGCCGCAGCTCGAGGAGTCGACGCTGCGGCAGGCGCCGGCGGCGGAGGCGACGGTCCGACAATCCTACGAGGAGATCGTGGCGCGCGACGCCAGGCACGGCCTGGAGTCCGAGCCGACCAGGCGGGCGCGGCCGCCGGGTGCTGACGAGACGCTGCGCGAGGTGCCGTCGCTGCCGCCCGCGAGCCGCGGTGACCGCGAGGATCAACCGACCGTGCGCGCAGCGCCGCTGGTGACCCCGGTGCGGCCGGTCGTCGCGACGAGCATCCGCCCGAGCGCGTCCCCGGAGATCGGATCGGCGGAGGCCGGGTTGCCGCCCCCGCCGTTCTCGTCGAGGCCCCGCCCGCCACGGCGCCCCTCGGAGATCTTCACCGGTGCCACCTATCTCGTGCGGCGCATAGCCGTGCGACCGGCATCTTCGCTCGGCCCGCTGCTGGGATTCGTCGGGGCGCTGTTGTTGCTGCCGGCTGTCTACTGGTTCGTGATCCGACCGGCACAGGAGGGGACGCGGGTGGCGGACGCTGCCGGCGTCGGCCGCGACCGCGGCGGACCGTCGGTGGTGCACGTCGTGCCGCCGCCCGCGCTGCAGGACCTCGCCGCCGCCGTCGACTCGGGGGCGGAGGTTGCGCTCGACGCCGGGATCGGCGTCGGCAGCGACGGCGATGACAGCGTCGGCGACCTGTTTGGCGAGGTCGAGCTCGCCGACCAGGAGCCGGGCATCGGAGGCGGCAATCCGAATCGTCCGGTCCGACCGCGCAAGCGGACGGGCACCCTTTCGATCACCAGCGATCCGCCGGCCGAGGTGCTGGTGGGCGGCCGCCGGATCGGGGTGACGCCGCTGCGCGACTATTCGCTTCAGGCCGGAAGCCACACGATCCAACTGCGCGACAACCGGTTCGGCCTCAATCGCAGCCTGACGCTCAACATCCGTCCGGGGGAACGGGTTACCAAGGAGCTTGTCTTCAAGAAGGGCAAGGTGGTGGTCGACGTCAAGCCGTGGGCCGAGGTCTTCTGGCGCGGCAAGAAGATCGGCATGACGCCGCTGCCGCCGTTCGAGCTGTACGAGGGCAACCACGAGCTGCGGCTGCGCAATCCCGAGCTCGGTGTCGAGCGCACGGTCCCGATCGCAGTGCGTCCGGGCGAGGTGACCAAGGTGGTCGAGCGGTTCTGATCGCGCCCGTCACCGGGGCCGATCCGATTGCCTGCCTGCAGAATTCTGGCGCCGGTCTTTTTTGCCAGCAGGTGAGGTGGTGGGTGCAGATGTCGCAGTCCCGGTCGCCAAGGTCGCGTCGATCGGAGACCGCGGGCGAGCTTGTGTTTTGCGCGAGCATCGGCTTTGGTCGGAAGAGGCGAGGTGACGCCGCTGGTATTGGCCATGGTTCGTTGGTGTTCGCCGTTTGCGGGTCTCGCGCTCCTGCTGGGCGGCTGCAGCCTGCTCTCGACCCTGCTGCCGCGCGACGCGATCGTCGACGAGGACTACCAGTTTCGGCTGGAGCAGCCGTCGCGCGAGTGGCGGCTCCTGGGCGAGGCCGACATCCAGCGCATCGCGCCGGACGCGGTCGCCGGTCTGACCAGCGACGATGAGGTGTTTGCCGTAGTGATCGTCGAGAGCATTCCGCAGGGAGAGCTGGAGCCGCTGGCGCGGTTGCTTATCGACCAGGCGCCGCTCGAGGAGAAGCAACTGCTCGCGTTCGAGCGGATAGAGTTCCAGGGGCAGCCGGCGATCCGCTACCACCTGACCGGACGCGTCGGCGAGATCTCTTTTCGCTACATCAACACGGTCTTTCTTAATCAACGCACCCTGTACCAGGTGCTCGCCGGCGGGCCTCTGGCAAAGACCCCGGCCGACGGATCGGCGTTTGCACCGGTGTGGCAGGCGTTTCGTTTGCTAGACGGCCGGGTGCGCGGGCGCACCACGCCGCTGAAGGTGGTCGACGCCGTCGGCGTCGGCTGGCGGGTGCGCCAGGGCATCTTCGAGAGCGCGGTCTACGGTCTGCGCGTCGAGCCGCGCGGCGAGTGGCGGGTCGCTGTCGGCGCCGAGTTGACCCGCATCAACAGCTCGGCCGAGGTCGGCTTGATTCTGCGCGAGCCGGGGGTGCACCTGATCCTGATCGGCGAGCAGGCGCATGCCGACGATCGCGAGCGGCTGCGGTCCAGCATCGAGGCCCAGACCGCCGGCAACCTGGGGGCGACCTGCCCGGCGCACGACGGCGAGGCGGTCGTGGCGGGGATCGCGGTGCCGCTGCGCTGCTATGCCGATGCCGGCGATGCCGCGATCGAGTACCTGCACGGCGTCTATTTCCACGGATCGCACGCGTTGCAGTTGATGGCCTGGTACCACAGCGGACACCGGTCCGTCGCGCGCCGCGAGCTCGGCGCTGCCTTCGCCTCGATAAAATTTCTGGAGCCGGCCGCAATCGATGCGCTCGCCGCCGAGCTGCAGGCGGCGCCCGATCCCCAGAACCGAGTCGGACCGTCGTTCTCGCTGCGGCGCGGCACCTATCGCGACTTCGCCGGCGGTTTCGAGTGGCGCAAGCCGGCAGGATTCTGGCGCATCGCAGTAGGGGACGAGGCGCGCACCAGCAACGCCGATGCCACCCTGTTCGTCGAGGATCCGAGCAGCGGGCTGATGGGGTTGCTCATCTTCGAGCCGGTGGCCTCGTTTACCGCGGAATCCTTTCACGACGCGATTTGCAGCAACGTCTTCCAGAGCGGCGAACCGGCCGCGCCGACACCGGTGGCGCTGGGCGCGGCGAGCGGCCTGGTCAGCGAGGCCCGCACCGATCATCTCGGCCTGCCGCTCACCTACCGCGTCGTGACCGCCGTGCACGGCGGCATCGCGGCCCAGTTTCTGATCTGGGCGACGCCGGGCAACATGGCGCAGGCGACGGCGCGCGCCGATGCTGTCGTCGACGGTTGGCGCTTCTTCTCGGCGCCAAGCGAACCGGTGGTCGCCGAGCGCAACACCTACCGCGACAACCGCATGGGCTATGCGCTGCGTCTGCCCGGCGGCGAATGGCAGTTCGAAGACCTGAGCCGGGGCGATCAGAAAGCGCTCGGCAGCTTTGTGCGCTGGACGCGAGACGATCTGGCGGTGATGGCTTTGACCCTGTGCGCGGTGCAGCGGGGCCAGGACGAGCAGTGGTTCGCCGACCTGGTGACCGAGGAGTACACCCGGCGCATGCGCACGGTCGTCGTCGAAAAGCCCCGGCGCGCGCGAGCGATGCTCGGCAGCGTCTCCGCCACTCGTTTGACCTGGCGCAACCGCGGCGGCCAATTCGATGCCTTCATCGCGATGCGCGATAGCACCTTCTACGCCCTGGTCGTGATGCAGAAGGGGGTCTCCCTGGACGCCACGCTCGATGAGATCACCGGCGGCTTCTCGTTTCTGGACTGAATGGCAGCACGAGCCTGGTCGAGGCCTGGCCGGCGATGCGCTCGCCCAGCGCGCGCAGCGCCAGATACTCCTCGGGTGGAACGCGCACAAACGGCATGTCGATGGTGCGCTCGACCAGCAGCGCGCCGGCTTCGGTGCGGCTGTGCTGCCGGTAACGGCCGTGCCGCCCCTGCTCTTCGATGGCGTCGGGTAGGGCGAGCGGCCGGGTGCCGGCAGGGAGCTGCAGCCGGATGCGCATCTCCTCGTGGCGCGGCCTCAGGTAGAGCGCGGTGCGGCGCCTGGCCAGGCGCAGGTAGGCGGCCGGCGTCGCGCCCTCGACCACCGGCGAGAGCGAGAGATTGGGGAGGAAGCGCTCGACCACCAGGGCGCCGGCGACCGGATGGGCAAAATCTGCGGCGGCAAACCGGATGCGCAGGCGCAGGGGCGCCAGATCGTCGTCGAGGTCCTCGACCTGCAACTCCTCGAGCACGGCGCCGGCAAACAGCTCGCCCAGCCAGGCCTCGATCCACTGCTCGGTGTTCTGCCGCGGCGCCGAGCGCATGGCCTGGCGCAGCGCGCTGCCGAGCGGGGGCTGCCAGGTGGCCTCGAGGTTTCCGCGCAGCGCGCCGGAGGCGTCGAGCGCGGCGTCGACCCGGTAGCGATCGGGATCGCGCTGCAGCCAGCCGGGATCGATGGCCAGGGTCCGACCCAGCGCCGCGGGCCGCGCCGGATCGATCTCCACCGCTGTGCCGCCGGCGAGGGGGGCAGGCAACTCGCCGATGCGCGGAAACGAGCCGCTGAGCGAGACCGGGACCTGGCGCCCGTCGGCACGCACCAGCAGGTACTGCTCGCCGAGATTGCGGTCCTCCCAGTCGACCACCGGCAGCGGCGAGGCCCGGTGCACGCCGATCCAGCGCGCGTCGAGCCCGATGCTCAGGCAGGCCGCCCGCAGCAGCGGCAGCCGATCGCCGCGGCCAGTGGCCAGCACCTCGATCGGATTGCCCCCGTGACCCGGGATGGGCACCTGCCTAAGCACGGCGCGCACCAGCGCCTCCAGGCGCTCGCGCTCGCCGGTCCGTCCGCGCACCGCCGCGCGCGCGAAGTTCGCGATGTCGAAGTTGCTGATCTCGCGCCACGCCGCGTGGCGCGCGGCCCGGCGTGCATAGTACTCGACGTCGACGCCTCGGCTGACGGTCAGGTGCGGTCTGGTTTCGGCCGCAGGCCCCGAAAACGGCTCGGGCCGCAGCGCCGGTACCGCGTGCGCGGTAAAGCTCCAATGCGCGCGGCCTCCGACCTGCTCCCGCACCGCAGGCGGCGCATCGTCCGCGACGAGGTCGAGCTCCTGCAGCAGGTCCGGGTCGCCGAATAGATGGTAGGTGCTCTTGAAGATGGGGTGGGCGGCGCCGAAGTAAAAACGCTCCCAAAATGCCCCGTCGATGCGATCGGGATGGCGCGCCTGCAGGTAGCGCAGCTCGATCAGATCGCCGACCTCGATTCCGGCGAGCGAGATCGAGCCCCCGGCGTGCGCGGCCTCTGGCTCGACGCTGCGGCCGTCGGCCTTGATCACGCGCAGCACGCGGCGGTCGGCGTCGGCGGCGATCTGCACCTCGCCCAAATCGCCAGCCGCTTCCTTGCTCTGCACCTTGACCAGTTGGTGGGTGATCGAGAACGAGCCGCCGCCCGGGATCAGCACGCGCGCCATGGCGTCGAGCAGGTAGACCCGACCGTGTCCGCTGTAGATCTCGGGATGCCGCCGCTGGTGCTGCTCGAAGTCGGCGATCAGCGCCGGCACGTCGAACCGCAGCAGCGCGTCGATGTCCTCGCCGGCGGCGCGCAGGCGGTAGCGTTCCCACAGGGGATCGCCCGGCAGCGCGCGCCGGGCGACGGCCAGCGCGGCGTCGAGCTGGGACGGGTCGCCGCTGCCGAGCGAGGCGCGCACCAGCCACTGCGCGGCCTGAGCGTCGTGCGGAAAGAGCTCGAGCCGCGCCCGCGCCCGGCGCCACACGCCGGCGTCGCCCTCGACCGCGCGCGCCAGCTCGAACAGCTTGCCGTGGCCGCCGCGGTCGGGCGCCAACCCGAACTGTCGCTCGCTCTCGGCCAGCGCGCCCGGGAGATCGCCGGCGTCGATCAGCCAGTTGACGCGCCGGTCGCTGGCGAGCGTCGGCTCGAGCTCGAGCCGGGCCTCGCGCACGGCACGGGCGCGCCGGTCCGCGCCGCGGGCCTGGTAGTAGTCCGCCGCCAACCCGAGGCTGCTCTCTCCCGGCGCCAGGCGCAGAGCGGCGGCGAGAGGATCGGCGGCGGCGACGGTCAGTCCGCGTTGCAGCAGCAGGCTGGCCAGCCGGCGCTGAGCCCACGGATAGTCGGGGCGGTCGGCTACCAGCGAGCGCATCCGCGCCAGCGCCTCGTCCGGTCGTTCCTCGAACTCGAGCAGCGCCAGGCGATAGCGCCCGAGCAGATCTCCCGGCCGCAGCTCGAGCCCGCGGGTCAGGGCTCGCCGCAACTGGGCGTCGCGCGATTCCTTGGTCAAGGTCAGGTCGACCGGAACGGCTTCGGCCAGCAGCAGCCAGGCCAGGCCGCTGTCCGGCACTGCGGCGGTCAATCCGAGGGCGATCGCGCGGGCCCGCTCGCCATCGCCGAGCACGGAGGAGGTGAGCAGCTCGATCAGCCGTGCAGCGCGCGAGGGCTGTGCCGCCGGATCGAGGTTGCGCTCGAGCACCGCACTGGCCAGCTCCGGTCCGGCCAGGGGCGTCGCGCTGGCCAGCGCGGTTCCGGGGGGCAGCGCGGCGATCGCGGTGTCGAACGCGGCGCGGCCCCGATCGTCCATGAGATAGCACGACACGCTGTCGTAGCCGGCGCTGCTCATCACGATCGCGGCCAGCTCGTGCCAGCCCGCCTCGAGCTGCAGCGCCAGCGCCCGCATCTCGGCGCTCGGGTGCGCCCACGGGTCGCGATCCATGACCGGTCTGCCGTCGACGAGGAGAATCGCGGCGCCGGGGAGCTGCGCCATCAGCACGCCGCGCCCCGCGCGCGGCACGTGCCAGTAGCTGCGCAGCAGGTGGGCACCGGGCAGGCTGTAGGCGAGCGGCCGCAGCTCCGCCGTCGCGACCTCGCGCGTGGTGCAGTTGGCGCCTCGCAGCAGCGCGGCCGGCGGGGTTCCGGCGCGCACCGCCTGGCGCAGCTCGCGGAACCGGTCCACCGCGTCCGGCGCGATCGGGCCGCAGACCTGCCAGCGCCGCAGGCCGCCGATCTCGTCGACGGTGGCGCTGTAGCCGGCGACGTCCTTGTGCTGGGCCGCCACGGTCAAACGGCCGCGAGCGGCGCGCAGCGCCAGGCCGACGCAGCTCGAGCCGGCACCGTCGGGCCGGCAGTGCTCGCGCGCTCGCCACAGCGTTCCGGCGACGCGCGCGTCGGCGTCCCCGGTCTGGTCGAAGACGGCGCTCACCAGCGCCGCCGCCTCTTCGGCCTGCGGCAGGCCTGCAAAGCGCTCGAGCACGTCGCCGCAGGCGCGCTCGATGTCGCCGTAGCGGCGCTCGCGATAGGCCAGGTGGCAGGCTAGCAGCGCGCCGTCGGCAGGCAGCGGGCCGAGCCGACTTGCCCGTGCCAGCAGGTCGGCGGTCCGGGCGCCGTTGCGGTCGAGCATCAGTGCCAGCTCGGCGCGCCGCAGCAGACCGGCCTGCTCGATGGTACCGGCGCCGATCGCGGCGTCGAGAGTCGCCACCTCGGCCGCGAGATCCGGTGCGGGCGCGGGGCCGAGGGAGGTCCCCGCCGGGCCGCGGCAACCGGCCATCGCGAGTACCGCGACCAGGGCGTTCGCCAGGAGCCGCCAGCTCATGGCTCACCTCCGTCGCCGGCCGGGGCAGAGCCGGCGGCCGCAGCGCGCACCAGCTTGACGCGCCGCTGCATGGCGGCGTCGCCCTGCAGGCAGGCGGCGCGGAACGCCGGGTAGTCGCCGCGCCCGATGCGGCGACTGCGGATCTCGGTGGTCTCATCGACGACGAAGCCGTCGTCGGTGCGCTCGATGCGCTGCACCAGACCGAGATGGGGGGTATCGATGCGGACCCCGGCCGGCAGCATCGGCGCGCTGAAGCCCGCGGGCAACCGGTAGTGCATGACGTTGCGCGTGCGCCAGGCGCGGTCGAGGACCAGATCGTGGGCGCGCTCCTTGGTCGACGCGTAGGCGGCGGTCAGCTCGTGCGGATAGAGCGAGAGCGGCAGCACCAGTCCGTCGCCGCTCAACTGCGCGCGTTTGGGGATCTGGGCGTCGAACCGGTACCAGACCTCGGCGTCCAGCTCGGCCAGGTCGCTGAACTCGACGCGCTCGAGCCGGGCGCCGGCAAAGGTGCGGCTGAACTCTTTCTCGAGCAGCTCGTGGCGGGTCGCCGGATCGGCGTACCGGCGCCGCATGCTGGCAGAGCGGTCGCCGCGAAAGCGCTCGATGCCGTTGAGGCTCGCGTTGCCGTCGGGATCGATCGCGATCGTGTAGTCTGAGAGGTTGAGGTTGTCAGCGGCTGCCCGCTCCGGCGGACGCTTGAAGAGGTGGCTGCCGTCGCGTCCGACCACGATCGCGAGCGCACCCTGGTCCATGTCGGGCAGCTCGTCCAGCCCCGAGAACTCGGCCGTGCCGTCGACGAACAGGTCGAGCGCGGGCACGTAGGCGATGGCGTGGTTAAAGGCCCACATCGTCGCCGGCTCGGCGGCCAGCTCGCCGAGCTGCTTGGTGCGCAGCAGCACCAGCTTGGCCTCGACGCCGATCGCATCGAGCATCGCCACCAGCAAGGTGGCCTTGTCCTTGCAGTCGCCATATCCGCGCCGGTGCACCAGCGCCGCGCGGTAGGGTTTCCAGCCGTGAATGCCGAGCTCGATCCCGACGTAGCGGGTCTTCTTGATCACGTGCTCCTGGATTCGCCGCACCCGCTCGCGCACGTCGCGCGCGCCGGAGACCAGCCGCCTCGCCAGAGCCCGCGTCTCGTCGTCGAGCTGGTACTGATCCTGAATCATCTGGGCGTACCAGCGCAGCATGTCGTCCCACGAGCGGTAGGTGCTGATCGAGACGTAGGGCACCAGCTCGATCAGCGGCGGCATCCAGCGCTCGGTGTGCACTCCCGGCAGCTCGCCCGAGCTGATCCGGTAACGCACCAGGTGCGGGTCGTCGGGAGAAGGCTGCACCTTTTGTCGCAATCCCGCGGCGTGCAAAAAGAGCGGTCGGTTGACGGGGGCCTCGACCACCAGCTCGAAGCGATGTGTCGGCCAAGTCGTATGCGCCAGCTCGATCTGGCCGAAGAAATCGCCAAACAGGTTGAGCTGCCCCACGGCGTCGAGGCGGGTGCGGATGTGCACGACGTCGCCGACCTCGATCTGGCCGAAGCTGATCTCCCTGGCATCGCGATCCGAGTAGACGCCGCCGCTGCGGCCGCGGTGGCCGCGATCGCGCATCGACTTGGGCGGCACCGATCGGCCGTCGGCGTCGATGCGCTCGGCCACCAGCACCGTCAACCGTTCGCGGCCGGGCACGAACGGCACGCTGCGGTTGCGGATGGAGTCGGCGAAGTTGCGGTCGAGCAGGCGCACCGCGTAGTCCTCGACCGTCGAATACAGGCCGTTGTCGTAGAGCCGGGTGGCGATGGTGTGCCCCAGGACGTAGACGCCAAACGGCCTGGCCGCGGCCGGCGTGGGCAACGCCCGCAGCGCCTCGAGGTCGAGGCGAAAGGCATCGAGCGGGTCGGTGACGGCCGCGATCGCGTCGAGGCGGCGCTTGAGCTCGGGCTGCTGCGGCTGGAGCGCGAGACTGCGCTGCCAGGCCCGGGCGGCACCGCTGCGATCGCCAGCGAGCAGCAGCGCCTCGCCGAGCGCGGTCGCCACGTCGGCGTGGTCCGGATAGCCTGCGACCAGCGCCCGCAGCTCGTTGACGGCGCGCTCGGTCTGCCGGTCCCAGGCCAGCAGCCGCGCGCGCTGCAGCAGCGGGGTGCGGCTCTGCGGGCGTTGGGCGGCCAGGTCCAGGTAGAGCGCAGCGGCTTTCTCGACGTCGCCATCGCGCCGGGCGCGATCGAGCAATGCGCTGACGGCTGGCCTGGCCATGCGATCGTTTTCGGCGAGGCGGCTCGCCCAGGCCGCGGCATCCTCGGTGCGCCGCTCGCCGCGCAGCCGGTCCAGCCAGGCGAGCGTGGCCGCCTGCACCGGCAGGTCCGGCGGGGGCGGTGCGGTGGTGTCTACGGCGTGGCGGCGCAGGTAGGCGTCGATCAGGCGCCCGCCGGCGTCCGGATCGGGATCCACGGAGCGCCGCGCCCTGACCAGCGTCATCAGCGCCAGCGGGTCGTCGGGCGCGACGGCGACCGCGCGCTCGGCCAGCGCCGCGGCCTGGCGGTCGAGTTGCTGCCGCAGCCGGTTCGAGGCGAGCGCCAAAAGCGCGCTGGGATCGCGGGGCGCCAGCTCCAGGGCCCGCTGCAGCGCGTCGCGCTCGAGGTTGCGATCGTGGACGGCGACCGCCCTGGCGCGCAACCGCCACAGCTCCGCATCGTCGGGCGCCAGCTCGAGCGCGCGGTCGACGGCGACGGTCGCCGCGGTGGGATCGGTGCGCTCGTCCATGGCGTGCAGCGCGAGCAGCACCTTGGCCAGTTCGCGCCGCGCTTCCGGGCGGGCTGCTCCCCGGCTGCGGTCGGCGGCGCGCCGCAGCTCGTCGACAATGTCGACGGCCGGTGCGAATCGCGCGCGGCCCTCGGAGATCGCGACCACCGCGTCGAGGTCGGGCAGGCCGACGACGACGGCACCGGCCGGCACCGGCCGTCCGTCCCAAAGCGTCAACCGGGCGCTGAGCCGGAAGTGGCCGGCGAAGTGGCCGAGCCGCAACAGAATGGGTGTGGTGCCGGCCGGCAGGGCGAGCCCGACGGCATGCTGCTCGAATGCCCAGGCGTGCTTCTCGTCGAAACAGCGCGCCGGCTCGCGACCGATGCGCACGCAGACCTGATCCGAGGTGCCGAGACGCAGCGCCAGCCGGGTGGGGCGGGTGGCCTCGATCGTGAACAGCGCGTAGACGATGGACTCCTTGGCGGGAGCCACCCGCGCTTCGAGGTCGAGAAAGCCGTCGACCTCGCCACCGGTGACGATGCGCCAGCCGATCTCACCGCTCTTGCCGGTCTCCCGCGCGCGCAGATCGATCTGCGATTCGTCGATCACCTCGTCGGCAAAGACCGCGCCGCCGGTGTTGTCGAAGGGGCCGAGCAGGGCGAATCTGGTCACCAGGCCGGTGGCGGCGATCCAGCGCGCCGCCCGAGCCGGCGCGGCGCTGTCCCGACTGCGGCGCGCGCACTGGGCCGCCAGCAAGCGCAGGTGGTCGCCCGCTATCGGGTGCAGTCGACCGCGCTCGGCGAGCGCGCCGAGCGACCGGGCGATCTGGTCGTCGACCGCGGAGGGATCGAAGAGGTGAGACCGCAGGTCGACCAGATCGTAGATGTCGGCGAGGGCGCCCAGCGCGGCGCGGCGTGAGGCCAGACGGTCTGCGACGGGCTGGATGCGAGCGAGGTCGGCCGCCGGCGTCGGCCGGGTGGCCGGAAGCGGGTGCGAGCCGGAGGTGAGCACTGCAGTCAGCGCCACGCCGACCGTCCACTTCGTCTTCACGGTCGATGACCTCATGGCGCGTCGGCAGCCGGAGCGCTCGCCGAACGTCGCTCGGCGCGTCGGTAGGGACCCTCGAGGATGCGCAACCGCGACCGCATCACCGGGTTGTCGAGAAAGCCGGCCAGCATCAGCTCCGGCCGCAGCACCGGATCGAACTGTCGGATGTCGTTGGGCGCCACCTCGAGCACGATCTTCTCGATGCGAACGGCCAGCGCGTTGGTGGCGTGCAGCAGCGACCGGCGCGGCCCGATCTGCTGCCGGATCATCAGCGGCGGCAAAAAACCTTCGGGGTCGCAGGCGAGCAGCGCCCGCCGGATTCCCTCGAACGACGCCGGCGGCACGCCAAAGCGGCGCAGCTCGGTGGTGTCGACGACCGAGGCATCGTGCTCGCGCTGGCCGGCAAAGCCGCCGAGGGCGCGGTTCAGCATCTCGCGCCACATGTCGCGCACGGTGTCGTCGGCAGCGGCTTCCAGAAAATCCTCGATCACCTCGCCCTCGAGCACCGGGTCGAGGGGAGCGCCGATCAGCGCCAGCAGCGTCGGCATGACGTCGATGGTGCGCATGGCCGCGGGCGGCTCGCGCGGCGCGCCGAGTCCGGCAAACAGCGCCAGCGCCCGGCCCTCGGGTCCAAATCCGGCACCCCGATCGTCGAAGGAGTGTCCGGCCTGCGCGACCGCGGCCACGCCGCCGTTTGGCACCAGGTCGAGCAGGCCCGCCACCCGCGCCAGCGGATCGCGCATCGCGGTCTGGCTCAGGCGCCAGATCTCGGCGGCGTGGAAGCGGCCGGCGCCGAGCTGCTCTGGCAAATCTCCCAGCGCGAACGGGTCGCTGCCGGTCACCACCGTGTAGCGGTACTGGGGGGGCTGTTGCTCGTCGATGCGAACGCGGCCGGTGCGGCTGATCACGACAAACGCCCGCTGGTCAGGTCGTGCGGCGCGCTCGCGCGCGACGACGAACGCGATGCCGGCCGGTCGCGCCAGGTCTTCCAGGGCTGCGTTCGCGGTCTTGCTCTTGTTGGCGCTCAACGCCCACAGCTCCTGGTAGGTTGGCGCCGGGCCGACCGCCTCGGAACCCGGCCCGCCCTGTCGAGACAGGAGCGCGAGGTTGCCGCGCTTGGTGAGCGCGGTCGGGGAGAAGGTCTGCAGCAGGTTGGCCAGCCGCACCGAGCGCCGGCTGCTGGCCGGTTGCCAGGCCGCGAACAGCGCATTGGCGTCGATGCGCTTGATCGGCGTGCGCTGGCCGCCGGGCGAGATCAGGGCAAAGGTGGTCGCGTGGGTCAGACCGAGCGAGCGATAGGCCTCGATGACGCCGGATATGTCGCGGTCGATCGCGGCCAACGCTTCACCGGCGCGCGGGCTGCCAGGGCCAGCCTGCGCGATCGCGAGCGCGTAGCGCCGCTCGTGGATCACCGCCAGCGCCGGCGGGGCAGCCCCGCTGCCCGGTTTGGGCAGGGCGGCGCGCAGCGGCGCGCAGGCGCCGGCGGTTGCGGCGCCGATGAAGACCGCGTCGGGCCAGGCCTCGAGGCCCGGCGGCAGGTAAGACTGGCCGGCCTCAAAGTCAAGCCGCTGGCCGCGCGCCACGCTGCGCGCCTCGTCGTCGCCGCGGCCCGGCCAGTGCGCCGCGGCGTTGGCGACCCGCACTCCGCCTTCGCTGAAGAGCCGTTTCACCTGCCCGAGGTGTCCCGCCGAGGTGAGCTGCTCGAAGGTGCCGTCGCCCAGCCCATCGACGATGAACAATACGGCATGGCGGCCGGCGTACCAGGGAGGCGGTTCCGCGGTCGCGGGCGTGGCCAGCGCGCACAGCAACAGGATCGACGTCACCACCACCTCTACAGGATGCGGCTGAACTGCAGCTCGGGACCGCCAAAGTCGAGCAGCAGACCGAGCCGCAGGCCAGAGGCGCCCAGGCCGCGCAGCACCTGGTTCTTGTGCCGGGGGTCGAGCTGCCCCTCGGCCGTCAGCTTGACCAGGATCTGTTCGTCTACCACCAGGTCGGCCTCGAAGCTGCCGACCACCTCGCTGCGAAACGTGACCGTGAGCTTGACGCTCTTGTGGCAGCGGATGCCGCGCCGCCGCAGCTCGACCACCAGCGCGTTGCGGTAGAGCGCTCCGTCGTAGAACGGGCCGAGCGCGGTCTGCACCGCGAGCGCGCTGTCGATCACCTCGCTGCACAGCCGGTCGTGGAGCACCTCGGCCGGCAGCGGCCGGCTCTGGCGCTTGACCAGCGCACCTCGTGCCTCACGCGGCGACGGGCTCATACCTGCTCCGCCCAGAGGATTGCCATTGACCCGGTCAAGGATAAATCGAGTCCCGGCGTCGGTCGAGCACTACTATCTCGCGCCTGTATTGCAGCCGGATCCCGGGGGACCGGCGCGCGCGGAGACGGAATCGCATGACTGCTCGACGACTTGGCTGGCGCCGATCTCGGCGAGATGGAGACCAACGGAAATCCCTTTGGGGAAAAAGCGTATCGCATCTAGTTTAACGGCCGGGAGGCCATCGCCTTGATCGGCTGCGGTGAGACCGCGTCCGACGTCCGGCTTTGCAGGCAAGGCGGCGACTTGGTCAACCATGGTTTTTTTTATCACTAGGATTGGACTGATAAACAATCAATCTGATTGGTCTGCTTGTGTGTGGGGCCCCACAATAGGGTCTGATCATATTTGTTCGACATGAGTGGTCGATATCATGGCGATGATTTTTGGCCCTGTCCCTTCTTCTGCTTCTTCTGTCTCCTGTCTGCCGGCGGCTTGTACCAACATCAGCTCTGCGGCAGGTACTCGACCGCCTGCACCCAGATCTTTGGGTGCAACCGCACCAGCGTGTCGGCCTTGATCCAGGTCAGCAATCCCTCTTCGGGGAATTTCAGGGTAATCCGCGTGTGCTGGCCAGGGCAGATGTAGAAAGTCTCGAAGATCTTGATGCCCTTCTTCATCTCGAGACGACGCTTGTTCTCTTGCGCCACGTAAAACGGATACGCTGTCGGATCATCGCAGAATTCGATCTCCTGCCCGCGCAGGGTCAGGCGGATCATGCTGTAATGACCGGGCGGGATGTTGCGCGCGTTCACCCCGGCGAAAAGGTCGTCTTTGAGCTGCATCAGATCGTAGACGCCTGGATCGATCTCGAGCTGGACCCACGGCGAGCCAGGCTCGTTGTCGCTTCCGCGCGGGCGAAACTTCTTGATGTAGACGGCGATGACCTCGACCTCGGCACGGGTCACGCAGGGACAGTTCACCGGTGGACACTGCTCGCTGCAGTCACAGAGTTCTATCGGACTCTCCTCGGACATCTCCGCCGCGCTCGTTCCATAGCCAGCGCCAGGGCCGTTACCCGTTCCAGACTGCTCTGTGTCGGTCGTCTCTGCCGTCGGCTCGACTCCCAGTTCATTGGCCAGCTCCTCGCCGAACTCCTCGAGGCTTTCCTCGGCTTGCCAGCTCTGCTGGGCAGGTGAGATGAGCTGGTTCTCAGGACAACCGGCAAACAAAATAATCGGCCACAGCGCGCTCCATCGGCTTGCCCACCTCATGACCTCCTCCTGTGCGGGGGTCGCATCCCGCCTCCGGTTTGATCACCTCCGCTCACATTCGCACACCATATGCCACTCGACGTCGGTGGAGATTTCGCCAATTATTACGGGAGGATTCGAAAGGGCGCGCGATCTGACGCAGTAGCCTTCGACCCAAACGTCGAACCCGTTGGGCGAATTCGACGAAAAAGTCGCCGCGGATTGGGTCCAGTCTGGTGTTATGACTAGGTTGACAAATTTGCTGACATGCCTGCGAGCCTGAAACGTGTGGTAGGTCCGTTCCGCGCAGCCAGAAGTCGATCACCGCCTGCCCTTCGCGCCCAGACACTTCGACAAACCAGCTCTCGAAATGCGCGGTCGTGAGTGGCGATCCCTCGATATACCTGCACGTTCAGCGTTGCGCGTCTGCCTCGCCAAATAGAGTCTCGGAGGCACGCAGTGCACGTACTCGGCCAGGGCTTAAACCCTCAGCTCGCTTGAATTGAGCCAATTTTCGGCAGGGGCCCGCTGATCGGCGTAAATCTTTTTATCTTCGCAAGCTCAGAAAAAAGCCTTTCGCCGGCCCCCTGCCGAACGGGATCGACTGAAGTGAGCTGAGGGTCTAGTTG
>JAFGSX010000360.1 GCA_016934455.1 Deltaproteobacteria bacterium | reverse complement strand
TGCTCGAGGTGGTGGCCCGGCTGGGCAAGGTGGCTCCGACACCGGCCACGGTGCTGATCCTGGGCGCCAGCGGGGTCGGCAAGGAGGTCGCGGCACGCTCGATCCACCGGCTGAGCGCCCGCGCCGAGGGGCCGTTCGTCGCGGTCAACTGCGCCGCCATCTCGCCGCAGCTCATCGAGAGCGAGCTGTTCGGCCACGAGAAGGGCGCCTTCACCGGCGCCGTGGAGAGGCGGCGCGGCCGTTTCGAGCTGGCCGACGGCGGCACGCTGTTCCTGGACGAGATCGCCGAGCTGCCGCTGCCCCTGCAGGCCAAGATGCTGCGCGTGCTGCAGGAGCGCAACTTCGAGCGCGTGGGCGGCACGCGCACGATCGAGGTCGACGTGCGGCTGGTCGCCGCCACCAACCGCGATCTCGATCGCGAGATCGGCGAGGGCCGCTTTCGCGAGGATCTCTATCACCGGCTGGCGGTGTTCCCGCTGCGCATCCCGGCGCTGCGCGAACGACCGCAGGACATCCTGCCGCTCGCCCGGCAACTGCTGCGCCGCATCGCGGGCAGCCTCGGGCGACCCGAGCTGGAGCTGGACGAGGGCGCGCAGCGCGCGCTGTTGGCTCACGCCTGGCCCGGCAACGTGCGCGAGCTGGGCAACGCGCTCGAGCGCGCCGCGATCGTGGCCGACGGCCCGCTGCTGTCGGCCGCGCACCTGCAGCTCGGATCGAGCACCGCTCAACGCGAAGCGCCGGTCGCGCTCGAGGGGACGCTCGAGCAGATCGAGCGCGCGGCGATCCGGCAGGCGCTGGCGGCGACCGCCGGCCACCGCAAGCGCGCGGCCGAGCGGCTCGGCATCGGCCTGCGCACCCTGTATGACAAGATCCGGCAGTACGAGCTCGAATGACCGGCACCGGCTGTCGGTGCTATGGTGCGGCCATGGTGCGCGAAAAACGTCGGTACAAGCGGGTGCGCGCGCAGGGTATCGCCGCCCACATCTGGGTCGACAACATGTCGTCGTCGGCGGTGATCGAGAACATCTCGCTCGGCGGGCTGTTCATCCGCACGCCGCGGCCGCTGCCCATCAACACGGTGCTGGCGATCGTGCTCGTCAAGCCCGGCCTCAAGCGCGCTTTGCGGCTGAGCGGCCGGGTGGTGGCGATGCTCGACCCGATGGCGGCCGGCCGGCATTTGAGCCCTCCCGGCATGGGCGTCGAGTTCGATCCGCCTGACGCCGACACCACCGAGCGCCTCAACCAACTACTGGTAGGCCTCGGCTGCTACGAGCCCGGCGTCCTGATCCCGCTCGAGCAGAGCATCAGCCGCGTCCTGTCCCGGGAGCAGTACCAGGCCGAGCTGCCGCCCGCCGGAGCCGTGCCGCGACCGGAGGTTCCGGTACGGCCGCCGCCGGCTGCGGCGCCCGCTCCGGACGAGCCGATCGGCTTCAAGATCGAGGTGCCGAGCACCGCCCGCGAGACGCCGGCCGACAGGGCGCGGCTGATGAGCCACATCCAAGGCCTGCTGGCGCAGCTCGCGCTGGCCGAGGACAAGCTGCGCGCGCGCGACCTCGAGGTCGAGGTACTCACGACGCAGCTCAACCGCTTGCGCCATGACCTGCACCGCAAGGATGCGATCATCAACGAGCTGATCGCGCACCGGTCGGAGCCGAGCCCTCAACAGTAGTGGAACACCGACCCGCCGATCAGTGCCACCTCGACACCATGCGGGCTGGCCGGCGGCACCGCGCTCAGATAGCCACCGTAGATCAGCCGCGCCACCGGGGACATCGGCGGGGCGCTGCCAGTGCCGGAGAGGTAGTCGCACAGCACGACCTCCTGCGACCTGGGCAGCAGCGAGACGCGCGCACCGGGGTCGTCCTTGCCCTGCACCGGATCGAACAACCCGGCCGCGTCGATCAGGACGAGATCGCCGGCGACGGTGCGCGCCAGCACCACCACCCGGCCGAACTCGCGCGGCCCGCGGGCGATGGTCGGCTCCCGGACCGGCAGGTCGACTGCGATCAGGCCCGCCTCCTGGCGCTGCATATCGATCAACTGGCGCGGGGTGGCCGCGTTGCGCTCGCGGTTTCCGATCGGCCGCACGCTGTCGCACAGCTCGAGCACTCGCGCCGCGCGCTCGAGCAGCGGCTCCTGGCGCGGACCGGCGGCCAGGCAGATGTAGCGCAGCACGCTGCGCAACTGATCGACGGTGACGTTGCGTGAACCGGTGAGCCGACCGATCCCGTCGACGGCACGGCGGTCCTCGACACCGAGATGGTTGCTGCGAGCGATCGCGCTGCACAGCAGACGCACGCCCTTGGCCCCGCCGTAAACCGCGGTCGCGAGCAGCGCTCGCGCCAGCGAAACCAGACCGGGCGCTTCCTCGCTCCTGCGGTGTCTGCTGTCCTGGACGATCTCCCCATCGAGCGCGGCGATGATCGCCGGCGCCTTCCAGCTACCGCTGACGCGGAACTCGGCCAGCACGTCGATGCCGCCGATGTTCTTGGCCTTGCCGACCTTGACCGCCAGCGCCGCCGAGGCCAGCGCGGCGGCGTTGAGCAACCCGGGAGGGTTGGGCGGAGGCGGCACGTACTTCTTGCCGGCCGCCTTGGCCTCGGCCTTGGCCGCTGCCGTGGCCGCGGCCTTGGCCGCCAGTTTCTCGCGATCGGCCTCCGGGCCGAACAACGGCGCCATGCGGTCGATGGTGGCGAGCCCCTTTTTTCCCAGAAACGCGCGCGCCTCGGCCCGCTTCTCGAGCGTCTGGCTCGACTTCTTCTCTTTCTCGGAGGCCGTCGCCGGCGCTGGCTTCGGCGGTGGGTTCTTGGTGGCCACGGCACCCTGCCCTACGGCGACTTGCTGCGTCCCTCGCCAAAGAAGTTGAGATCGTCGTAGCGAGCGGCGTGAGCGCCGTACGGATGCACACCGCTGGTCTCGACGACAAAGGTCGCCCTCTCGCCAAAGACCTTGGAAAAATTGACGCGCGCGTACTCGTCGACGCCGCGCCGGAGCAAAACCTCGCCCAGCTTGCGGTCGACCGGGCTGGTCAGATCGCCGCCGCACACCGGGCAACTGAAATCGACCAGCTCGCCCGACTCGAGATCGAATCCCTCGGGCAGCACCCGCCGGTAGTTGCCGACCTGTGGGCTGAGCAGGATCAGGCCGCGCTGCCGCCGGTGGCTGATGCGCATGACGACGTGCGCCCCCGGGTTGAGCGATGAGCGACAGTGCGGGCAGAAATAGTCATTGGCCATGACACTCTCCGAGCCGGTTGCCGGGACAGCCCTCGATTTTCCACGACGGCGCGCCGGGCGTCCACCGCAAATGCTAAATCCGCTCGGCCCCAATCGCTCTGGCCGGCGTCGCCGCGGTGCGCACAGCCGGACGGGGTTAGGATCCCGGTGCCGGCGCGCAGCGACGGCCAGCGCGCTCTCACAGGAGGGCGGTCGAGAAGTAGCGCTCGGCTCGATCTGGGAGGACGGTGGCGACCCGCGATCCGGTTCCGAGCGCCTCCGCCACCCGGCGAGCGGCAAAGACGTTGGCGCCGGCCGAGGTGCCGACCAGCAGACCGATCGTCCGCGCCAGGCGCCGCGTCGCGTAGACCGCATCGTCGTCCGAGATGGTCACCACCTGGTCGATGATCCCGGTGTCGAGCACCGACGGCACGAACCCGTCGCCTATGCCCTGGATCTGATGGATCACATGCAGCCCGGGCTCGATGCCGAGCAGAGCGGAGAAACCGTCGGGCTCCACCGCGACCAGCTTGATCTGCGGGTTCTTCTCTTTGAGAAATCGGCCGACCCCCTGCAGCGTGCCGCCGGATCCGACACCGGCGACAAAGGCGTCGATGCGGCCGTCCATCTGTCGCCACAGCTCGGGGCCGGTGGTCAGGTAGTGGGCCTCGGGATTGTGCGGGTTGTCGAACTGGCCGACGCGCCAGATGTTCTTGTTGAGGGCGACCAGCTCGTCCAGCTTCTTGACCGCGCCCTCGATGCTGCCCTCGCGCGGCGTCAACACCAGATCGGCGCCCAGCGCGCGGACGATCTTCTTGCGCTCCTCGCTCATCGTCTCGGGCATCACGATGGCGACCCGGTAGCCCTTGGCGCGGCCGACCAGCGCCACGCCGATGCCGGTGTTGCCCGAGGTCGCCTCGGCGATGACCATGCCCTTGCGAAGCTGGCCTTCTCGCTCGGCCACCTCGATCAGATGGAGGGCGATGCGATCCTTGATCGATCCGCCCGGGTTGAGGAACTCGGCCTTGGCGAAGATGGCGCCGGCGCGCTCGGTCGGATGGTCGATCTCGATCAGCGGCGTGTTGCCGATCAGCTCCAGCACCGATGTCACGCTACTTCGCAACTCGATCTTCGTCGTCATCTGGCATCCCCTCTCCGGATGGACAGACAAGCGCTTCCAAACCCGGGGCGCTCTCTTATACCATTTTCTACGGGCAACACGGCCCCTTCCGCGCGGGAGCAACGGATGAGACTTTGCGCCTACACCGCCGCCCTGGCCGGGGCGCTGACCGCGCTGACCGGCTGCGGCCTGGCGGTCAAGACCATCGAGCCGGGCACCATCGTCGCGCCCACCGCACGCGACCACTTCGCCCGCATCGACGGCGTCGATTACCACTACCTACTCTACCCCGGCCCGGGCCCGAACGTCCTGCTGCTGCACGGCTTCGCCTCGTCGACCTACACCTGGGAGCGGGTCGCGCCTCGTCTCAATCAGCTCGGCTACGCGATCGTCGCGCTCGACATGAAGGGTTTTGGCTGGTCGGACAAGCCGCGCCAGGCCAGGTACGACGCGCTCGCGCTGCTGCACGAGGTTCACCGCTTCGCGGACGAGCTGGGATGGCGGCAGTACGCGCTGGTCGGCCACTCGCTGGGCGGCGCGATCGCGATCCTGAGCGCGCTCGAGCGGCCGGAGCGGATCGAGCGGCTGGTGCTGATCGACGCCGCCGCGCCGCGCACGGAGCAGCGGCCGCTGGTGATCGGGCTGCTCGGCAGCGCGCCCGGCCGCCTGGCCGGCCCACTTTTCTTCGG
>JAFGSX010000359.1 GCA_016934455.1 Deltaproteobacteria bacterium | reverse complement strand
GGGCCTCACGCCGGCGCACGGGCGTTCACGAGGGCGCGGTGGCCGGGGAGATACCAGATCAGCGCGAGGACCTGGATCGCCAGGAATACGCCGAAGCCGACCCGGTACCCCGTCGGGTGATAGCCGCCGTCGGCGGTGGTCGGGAACAGGTCGATGATCGCGCCGATCGCGTACTGGATACCGAACGCGGCGAGGAACAGCGCGAGGTTCATGGCGGTGTTGGCCCGCCCCGAGAGCGCGGCGCCGAAATGGGACGACAGCCACGGATAGGCCAGCACCGCCACCTGCCCGGTCATGCCGAAGATCGCCCAGACCGGCGGATTGAGCGAGGTCCATTGCAGCACGATCGCGACCTCGGAAACGAGGAACAGGACGATGAAGCCGAGCATCACGGTCAACAGGTCGACGCCGCGGCGCACGAACCAGTCGGCGACCGCGCCGGTCAGGAGAATGCCGGCGAAGAACGCGACCGCCACCAGCATCAGGTAGTTGGCGACGCCGATCCGGTCGAACCCGGCGACGTCGCGAAACCAGGGGCCGGCCCACAGGGTCTGGATCGCGATGTGCGTGCCCGCGGTGCTCGCGAGCAGCGGCGCGAGGCGCCAGAACGCACCGTCGCGCAGGATGCGTCGCAGCGAGGCGATCTGCCGCGCCAGGTTCTCGGCGGCCGGACCGTCGGCGCGCTCCGGCACGGCGAGGAAGATCAGCGCGGCGACGGCGAAGGTGATCGCGGCGAGACCGGCGAACACCGCGCGCCAGCCGACCGCCTGCACGGCGAGCTCGGTCGGCACGGTGGCGACCAGGGTGCCGAGCGCGCCGAACGACATGATCGCGGCGTTGGCCAGCGCACGGCGCGGCTCCGGCACCCACAGCACCACCGCCTTGAAGCCGCTCATCAGCCCGCCGGCGAAGCCGAGCCCGATCAGGGCGCGTGCGACGGTGAGCGACACGGCGCCCTGGCCGAGCGCAAACAGCAGCGACCCCGAGGCCGCGCAGGCGAGCAGCGCCGCCTGGACCCGGCGCGGACCGAAGCGGTCGAGCAGCACGCCGAGCGGCAGCTGAAACAGGGCGAAGGCGAACAGGTAGGCCGACGTGAGCAGACCGAGCTCGGAGGCGGAGAGGTCGAGATCGGCCGCCAGGTTCGGCCCGACCACCGCGTTGACCGCGCGGAACAGGTACGACAGGAAGAAACCGAGGGCGAACGGCGCCAGCACACTCAGCAGGGTGAGCGCGAGCGGGCCTGGCCTGGAGGAGACGATACGGCTCGACACGGCGGCGGGAATCCTTCGAGGCGTGCGCGTTGCCGGCCGTCGCCGCGGACGGCCGCCAGGACGGTGCGCAGGCTCCTGCCCGGTTGATAGACCAGGAGTCGCGACGCGGCAAAGCCGGGCGTTCCCGGCAGCGCGTCGCGGACCCAGGCGGCTCACTGCCGAGCGATTGACTTAATCATTGCTCAACTTTTGGGGTAGATTCACCGCCGTGCATACGGCATGATGGGCTGCCGTACTGGCGAAACCCCTAGGACAGCCCCCGTTCTCGGAAGGTGCGATGGCGCTCGAATTCACATACCTGGACGGCCATCCGGTGCACCGTCAGCGTGCCCGCGAGATCCTGGCCAAGCATCCCGAGATACGCAAGCTGATGGGCCCCAAGCCGGCCTCCGCCCTGTGGGCCGTGGGACTGGTCGCCGTGCAGGGACTGGCCGCCCTTCTGGTGAGCGACCTGTCGTGGCTGTGGATCCTTCTCGTGGCCTACTTGTTCGGCGCCTTCGTCAATCATGCGCTCTACGTGCTGATCCACGAATGCACGCACAATCTCGTCTTCCGCAACAAGACCTACAACAACTACCTGGGCATCCTGTGCGATTTCGCGCTCGCCTTCCCGAGCGCCATGGCGTTTCGCAAGTATCACCTTTTGCACCACCAGCACCTCGGCGACTACGACATGGACCCGGACATCGTGTGCCACGCCGAGGGCCGGCTGGTGCGGGATTCCGCCTGGCGCAAGGCGATGTGGGTGGCGCTGCTCGGGGTGTCGCAGGCGCTGCGCCCGCTCAAGGTCAAGGGGGTCAAGGCCCTGGACGGGTGGATCGTCGCCAACATGCTGATCATCGCCGCGGTCGACCTCCTCGTGTTTTTCGCGATCGGACCTAAGGCGCTCGGCTATCTCGCGCTGTCCACGTTCTTTGCGCTGGGGCTGCACCCGGTCGGCGGCCGCTGGATCCAGGAGCACTACGAGACCCGCAAGGGTCAGGAGACCTACTCCTACTACGGTCCGCTGAACCGGACCTGCTTCAACATGGGCTACCACAACGAGCATCACGACTTCGCCGGGATTCCCTGGAGCAATCTGCCCCAGCTGAAGCGCATCGCGCCCGAGTACTACGAGGGCCTGAAATCGTACCGTTCCTGGACCGGGGTGCTGCTCAAGTTCATTTTCGACCCCTCGATGTCGACCTACAGCCGGGTGGTTCGGGTGCGGCAGAAGCAGCAGGCGCGCCGCGCCGCGGCGCGTGCCGCGCGCAAGCGGACTGCGGCGTGGCAGGTGGCGCGCGGGGAGCTCGACCCGCCGGCACCCCAGCTGAGCCGCGCCGGAAACTAGGCTGTCGGGCACCCGATCTGCGCACGAGCATCCCGCCGTGGCGGCCCTGTTCCTGAACAGTACGCTGCGCAAGCGCATCGACCGCGTGGCCATGCTGCAGCGGGCCCGCTGGCGCATGGAGGCCGCCCTGCTGTGGCTGTTCTGGGCGGTGTGCGAGCGGCTCGAGCCGTACGCGGCATCGGCGTTCGGCCAGCGCCTGTTCCGGAGGATAGGCCCGCGCCTGACCAAGAGCGCGCACATGCGGCGCAACCTGCGGCTCGCCTTTCCGGGCGTCGGCGAGGGCGAGCGCGAGGCGCTGCTACGCGCGGTCTGGGGCAACGCCGGCGCCGTGCTGGCCGAGTACCCGCACTT
>JAFGSX010000358.1 GCA_016934455.1 Deltaproteobacteria bacterium | reverse complement strand
GTGCGACGACGGCGATGAGTCCACCGTCGACACCTGCGTGCCGATCGAGTGCCCGGCCGCCTCGGCCGATCCGTGCCGCGGCGGGTTCTGCACGCACACCCGTTAGGGCGGCGCCGAGCGCCTACGCGCCAACCGCGATCGTGCTTCTCTACCCTCGGCGCATCCGCCGTCGCGCCAGCAGCAGCAGTCCGCCGAGCGCGATCGCGTTGGAGCCGTTCGAATCCGCGCGGCAACCGCACCCGCCCTCGAGTACGCCACCGGCGCTCGCGGCGTCCTCCGCCCCCGCCTCCGCCGTGCCCGCGTCGGGCGGCAGGTTGGGATCCCGGCACCGCGCGCCATTCTCGTCGGCCGCGCAGACGTATCCGGCGACCGTGCAGATCTCGCGCGTGGTGCGACCATCCGCGCAGCGGATGGCGGTGTTGCCCTCGCAGCGGCCCGCCTCGTCCTCGGGACGGCAGACGGCGGTCTCGAGGCAGGAATAGCGCGCGCGCAAAGTGTCGTAGCCGCAGGTGCGGCCGCTCGCGGCGCAGTTGGCCAGAGACACCCGGCTGTTGCGGCACGACTCGAGCACGTCGTTGTCGCAGCGCCCGGCCTCGGTGAGGTCGACGCAGACGCAGCCGTAGCCGGCGCCGCGCTCAGAGTCGATGTACATGCACTCGGTGCCGAGCGCGGTGCAATCGATCTGGCGCAGCGTGTAGTTGCGGCAGGTCTCGGCCACGTTGTCGACGCAGCGACCGGTGCTGGTGACGCCGGCGCACGGATCCGGCGGATCCTCTCCAGCGAGGATGGGCGCGATCCAGTCGTAGATCGGGTCCAACCTCGTCAGGTGGTCGATGTCGACGCAGGAGGCGTCGCCCCACGACTCGACCGCCAGCACCACCGGGTTGTTGTCGGCGTCGAGCCGGATCAGGCCGCTGCCCGAGTCGCCGTAGCAGATCCCCTGTTCGCCGCGGCCGTCGACCACGATCTCGGTCGCCGCCACATCGTAGACGTAGACCGTGGCGAACCAGCGGCCGGTCCGCGCCTCATCGTAGGTATCGCCGTAGCCGCCAGCCTGCGCCGGCTCTCCGACGATCGAGGGGTCCACCGCGGTTTGGTTGACCTCGATCGGTGTGATGTGCAGGCCGCTGTCGCTGACGCTCTGCGCCAGCCTTATCAGCGCTGCGTCGGCCTGGGTGTTGGGGAACACACCGGCCGACACGAAGTGGGCGGCGCCGTCGGTCGGGTAGGTGCCGACGCCAAAGCCGATCTCGCCGGCCGCGATGCCGTTGACGCAGTGGCGCGCGGTGACGACGAGGTCAGGCGCGATCAGGGTACCGGTGCAAAACGGCTGGGTCTGATGCCCGACGTAGTAGAGCCAGCCGATGGCCATGATCTGATTGTCCGTGAGCGCCACCGCCTGCGGATCGCGAGTGCCGTTGACGATCGATCGCTTTACGCCGCGCGGCGGCGCCGCCGGTAGATCGGTTCCATCTATCGGTCCACAGGCAGAGAACAGTGCAATTGACAAGACCCCCGACGCCGCGCGCTGCATTTTCGTCACCCATCCCACCCGTATTCCTGGAACCTCGAACTCAAGCCCCGTCGAAAATTGACTCAACTCAAGTGAGCTGTAGGTCTAGGTCGGCGGCGCCACTCGCGCGTATTCTTCGTCGCGGGCGCCGAACGGCCGGGTGGCATCGATCACCCACTTGGCGGTGGTCTCGGCGACCGGGTCGCGCGACGGATCCAGCGACGAGCCGTGCGCGCCGGTCACCACCACCAGGTCGCGATCGGGCTGTACCCGCGTCGCGATCGCCCACTCGACGGCTGTCGGATCGTCGACGTCGATGTCGGTGTCGACCACCACCACCCGCTTGAGCGACGGATGAGCGGCCAGCGCGGCCAGGCCGGCGTTCTTGCCCTGGCCCGGCGCGCGCTGCTCGATGGCGATCACCGCGTGCAGCCAGCCGCAGCCTCCGGGCGTCAGCGCGACGGCGCGCAGGCCGGCCACCGCGTTCTGCACCGCGCGATAGATGCGCGGCTCCTGCGGTACACCCATCAGCACGCGGTGCTCGCTGCCTCCCGGCAGGATCACCTGGTACAGGAAGTTGTCGCGCCAGAGCTGCTCGGTCACCTCCAGCACCGGCTGCCGCCGTACGCTGTCGTAGGTGCCGGTCAGATCGACAAACGGCCCCTCGTCGGCCAGCTCGCCGGTGAATCGGCCGCGCCACACCAGCTCGGCGCCGGCCGGCACCAGCACGCCGTCGAGGTCCACGCAGTCGAGCGACCCGCCGAGCAGGCTGGCCGCGAAGCGGAGCTCGTCGAAGTCGGGGCCACCGCTGGTGGCGGCGGCGATGCCGATCGCCGGGTGCAGCCCGAGGGCGGCCGCGATCTCGGCTCGGCCACCGCCGAGCTCGAGGATCTGGTGCAGGTGGCGGGGGCACACGCGCACGGCGAAGCGGTTGCCGCCCAGGTACATCATCCGGTGGTACGAGAGGTTGACGCCGTGCTGCGGATGCCGGACGCAGATCACGCCGGCGGTGGCGTAGATGCGCTCGCCGCGGGGAAAAAAGCGCATCAGCGGCACCGTCCTGATCACGTCGGGCCGCTGTTCCCGGTTCGCCATGAAAGGCGCCTCTGACCTGACCTCGATGCGGCCGGCGGTCGCGGCCGCTGCCGCCAGGTGCGCCACCAGCTTCGCCGGCGCCACACCGACGGCGGCCGCGCACAGCTCGCGGCTGGCGGCCAGGTTGGCGATCACCGCGCTGCCGTATCCGCGCACCCGTTCGAACAGCAGCAATCGCGCGCCGGCGTCGTGGATGCGCCGCGCCACCTGGTAGTCCGGTTCGAGTTCGTCGGCGATCCGCCACACGCGGCCGGCCGTCTCCTGCTGGTCGAGAAAAGAGCGCAGATCGGGCGACGCCATCGCTGACCCTCCACCGGCCGAGCCGCTAGAATTCCACCTTGCGCACTTCCCAGCTACCGGCCGCGACGCGCATCGGCGACACCCAGCGCGACCGGTCGCCGTAGACCATCTCGATCTCGTAGACTCCGGGCGGCAGCTCGGCGGCGTCGCCACCGCGCACCACCGCGAATGGCGCCTTGGAGCTCTTCTTGTAGAAGCGGATCTCGGCGTCGATGCGGCTGCCCCGGTCGTAGCTGTCGATGGTGATGCTCCCGCGCTCGATGTTGACCGAGCGCCGCACCGTGCTGCCCGCGGTCAAGGCCACGCCCTTGATCTGCACGAGATCGCCGCCGCGGCCGTTGGGGAAGAGCACGTCGACGTCGTAGACGCCGGCCGCGATCGCCAGGGTCTCGTTGGCCGCGCCTGCGGTCAGGCGGACGCGCGGCTTGTGGGTCCAGATGGTGAGCGCGGCCTGGGCTGGCTTGCGGTTCTTGAGCGCGTGCACGATCAACGCGCCGGGCGTGAAGTCGAATCCAACGACCTCGCTCTTGCCGACGCGGATCGCGACGCTGCGTTCGACCCCGAGGCCCACCGGGCGCGCTGCGGTGTAGGGCACGCTGTCGTCCAGAATGGCGCGCAACCGGTAGCGGCCGGGCGACAGGTCGATGCTCTGGCCCGAGGTGAAGAAATTGAAGTAGTCGAGGGCGCCCGGAAGGTAGAGATAGACCTTGGCGGCGACCGGCTGGCCCTGGATGCGCGCCTCGGCCTGGAGCTTGCCGGTGACGAACGCCACCGTTTTTTTCGCCAGCATCCCGGGCCGCACCTCGAGCCCCTTGACCCGCTTGCCCTCGAAGTCGTACGAGCTCTCGAGCGTGACCGTCGCGTCGTAGCGTCCCGGCGGCACCAGCGCCTCGTGGCCGGTGGCGAACTCGATCAGCCGTTCGGAGGCGTTGGCCGGATGCAGCACCACCAGCCCGGATGCCGGCTTGCCGTTGCGCGTGATCGCGAAGCGCACGGTGCCA
The DNA here is from genome assembly GCA_016934455.1 of Deltaproteobacteria bacterium. Lineage (GTDB taxonomy): Bacteria > Myxococcota > JACRCW01 > JAFGSX01 > JAFGSX01 > JAFGSX01. The sequence goes on along the minus strand of JAFGSX010000358.1, from coordinate 9,753 downwards.
TCCGACAGGTCGAGGTTGAGGCGGGCGGTGCGGCCTGCCGCGACGCGGATGGTGCGCTCGATCTGACATGGGATCGTCCCCTCCGGCGACAGCTTGACCCGGACCTGGTAGCTGCCGGCCGCCACCACCAGGCGGTTGCCGCTCTGGCCGCTGGCGACGACGGCGCCACGGCCCCCCTCCACCGCGACCTCGGCGTAGACCGTGCCTCCGTCGCGCTCGGTCTGGACGATGATGGCGCCGGTCCTCAGTTGCAGCGAGCGCGCCGTGGTCCGATTCGAAGCCACCGCCACCCGGTGCAGCCAGGTGACCAGCGGCCCGTCCTCGGTGCGGCACTCGATCCGCACGCGATAGGCGCCGGCGGCCAGGCGCAAACCGTCGACCATGGGCGCGTCGAGAGCCAGCTCCTGCGGTCGCCCCTCGGCGTAGGCGTAGAGCCGGCACTCGTCGGTGCTGTCGCGGCCGTTGACGATGGCGCGCGCCTTGAACAGCCCCGGCGCTTCGAACTGCTGCAGCGCTAGCGCCGCCACCAGCGCGGCCAGCGGCACGCCGGTCATCTGCGCCGCTCCTTGGCCCGCTGCGGTTGCCGCAACTTCTTGAGCCGGTCGCTCACCTTGGCGCGTGCCTCGGGATCCTTGAGCTGGTCCAGCACTTGCTCGAGCGCCTCGAGCGCGCGTTCGTCGTCCGGCTTGCGCTCGAGCGCCTGCTCGAGCAGCTTGCGGGCAGCCGCCAGGTCGCCGCGGGCCACCGCGATGCGCGCCAGCTCGACGTAGGCGTCGCCGTATGAAGGATCCTGCTGCAGCACCGCGCGCAGCGTGCGCTCGGCGTCGTCGAGCGACGTGCCGCCGGTGCGCGCGAGCGCCGCCCCCAGCTCGAGCTGGGCGCGCAGGTTCCTGGGATCGCTGCGCAGCACGGCGCGGTAGCAGACCATGGCACCGGCCAGGTCGCCCTTCTGCGCCAGCACCAGTCCCTTGTGAAAGCGCGCCCGCGACTTGCCCGGCTCGATCTCGAGCGCGCGATCGTAGCTGTCGAGCGCTCGCTGCAGATCGTTCTTGCCGGCGTAGGCGTCACCCAGATGCGTGTACAGGTCGGCATCGCCGATGCCGTCCCGCTGCGCCTCGCCGAGCGAGGCGACAGCGGCATCGAACTGCCCGGCGCGCAGTTGGGCGTAACCGAGATCGCCGGCCAGCCCGGCGTCGTGCGGCTTGAGGCGCTGCGCCGCTCGCAGGTGCTCGACCGCCGCCGCGACCTCGCCGGCCATCAGCTCCGACAGGCCGAGCTCGTGCAGCAGCTCGGCGTCTTCGGGCAGCGCCGCGATCCCGCGGCGGTAGACCGCCAGCGCCAGCGGTCGCTGTTCGCCGAGGTCGTAGGTCATGCCGAGCAGCAGATAGGCCTTGCCCAGCTTGGGGTCGAGGGCGATCGCCTGTTCGAGCTGCGGGATCGCCAGCTCGGGCTGCTCGAGCTGGGCGTGGCACACGCCCAGGCCGAGATGCGCCCGCGCCTGCTGCCGAGCGTCGAGTTTTTTGGAATTGAGCGCGCGTTTGAGCAGCGGCATGGCCTTGCGCGCGGCGCCCGAGTCGGCGTATGTGAGACCGACCTCGAGCGCCTGCGCGGCCGGCAGCTCGGCGCCGTTCGCGGGGAGCGCGGTGAGACACAGGATGACGGCCGTGATGGTTCGCATGTCCTCTCTATATCGCACTCTGGCGCCGGCGGCGATCGGATGCCTGGGAATCTTGTGCGGCGCGGCGCTGCCGCGAGGCGCCGCCGCACATTCCTTCAGCGCGATCGAAGCCGAATACAGCCTGGCGGGCGCAGAGGTGACGGCGACCGTTCAATTGACCATCCACGACCTGACCCACATGGTCGAGCTCGACAGCGACGCCGCGGGACGCTTCTCGCCGGCCTCCATCGCCGCCAGCCGCGATCGCATCGCCGCCTACCTGATCGCCGCGCTGCCGCTTGCCGCCGAGCCCTCCACCGCCCCCTGCAGCGCGGACCTGACCGACCTGGCTGTCTCCGGCATCGACCGGGTCCAGGTTCGGCTGCGGTACCTCTGCCCGCACCCGCCCCAGGCATTGACTCTGCGCTCGGGACTGTTTCGCGGCACCGACTTCGACTACCTATTGCATGTGCGCGTCGGGTTTGCCAGCGGCGAGGTCAGCGCCGATCTCGACCCGCGGCACAATCGAGTCACGCTGGCTCCTCCCGCCGGGCGCGGCGACTGGCTGGTGCCCGTGCTCGGCGCCGGCGCGCTCCTCGCTCTGCTGGGCGCGGCGCTGATCTGGTGGCGGGGCCGCACCGCGCGCTCCTCGAGCTAGCGATCTCGGATCCGCGCCATCGCCTGACGCGGCGCGTCGCCGAGGCAGAGATCCCGCGCGCTGCGCTGCAGTTGCTTGCCGATCCTGGCCAGCAGGTCCGGGCCGTCTCCCGGTGCCCCGCCGTCGCGATCTCCATCGCCGTCGCCGTCGAGCGCCGCCAACCTGTCCAGGTCGCTCCGGTCGCCGACCTCGCCCAGCAGTTGGACCGCCAGCTTGCGCTGCTGGCAGTCGCCGGACCTGGACAGCACCTCGCGGGCCAGATCTCGCACCGGCGCGCGCTGGTGGTGACCGCGCTCGACCAGCAATCGCGCGGCCACCAACCGGCCGGCGTATCCGAGGCCCGGGTCCGCGACCGACCGCCGCAATCCACTGCGCGCCGTCGCCGGGTCGCAGTGCGCGAGAATCGCCGCGGCCGCCGCCGGCTGGTCGGTGAGCGAGGCGACGACGTCGTCGACGATGGCGGGATGGGACGCGATCGCCGCCTCGGCCTCGAACGCCCGCTGATAGAGCTGCAGCGCCGCGGTCGAGTCGCCGCGGCTGCTGGCGAGGTAGCCCTGGGCCGCCAGCGCCGCACCGGCCCGATCTCGATCGAGCTGCAGCTCCTGCAGCAGTTGCTCGGCGGCGGCAAAATCCTGCCGATCGGCGGCGGCGATCACCGCGTCGAGGTCGTGCCCGCGCTCCAGCAGCAGCGCGCGGCCTCCCCACACCGCGAGCGCAGCGGCGACCGCGCCCGCCAGCGCGGCGGCCAGTCCTCTTCTGGTCGCGCTGCGCACCGAATCACCTCTCTCGGCGCGGCCCGGCGGCGCGCGCCCTCTCGAGAGCTGCCGCCAGCCTGTCGAAGGTGACGACCCCCGAGAGATCTTCCTGCACCCGGCCGGTGGCGTCGACCACGATCACCCGCGGCACGGCGGCGATCGGTCCGAGACTGCTCGCGCCGCGCCGGAGCTCGGCGCCGGCGACAACGATCGGGAACGGCAAGGCCAGGTTTTCGGCGAACGGGCGCACGATGCGCGCACCGTCCGGATCGAGGGCCACCCCGACGATGCGCACGCCGGACCCCCGGTATCTGTCGTCGAGCGCGCGCAGCTTGGTCATGTCGGCCAGGCAGACGTCGCAGCTTGTGGTGAACAGATAGAGCAGGGCGGCATGGCCGCGCAGGCTGGCCAGCGTCGAGCGCCGGCCGTCGAGATCCTCGACCGCGATCTCGGCGACGCTCGGCCGGGCGGTGGCGCACGCGGTGCCGGCGACGAGCAGGAAGATCGCGGCCCAACGGTGCATGCGCCAGCTCAGTAGTAGACGGTGTAACCGATGAGGGCCGAGACGCCGGGCGCGAAGAAGGTGCCGATCGTCAGGTAGGCGTGGCCGGCCAGCTCGGCGGTCAGCGACATCTCCTCGTAGAAGTACCACTCGATGCCGGCGGCGAGCCGCGGTGCGCCATACATCGCCTGGCCAAAGGCGTTGTTCTGCGGCATGCCGCTGTAACCGTACAGAAACCAGATGTAGTGAAACCCGAGCTCGAGGTAAGGCCGCAGCTCCTCGTTGAGAAAGTTGTAGCGGATGCCCGGGATGATATTGAGCGTGGTGAGCACGGTCGCGTCTCCCGGGACCGTGTCGTGGTTGGGCAGGGAGAAGCCGACCCAGAGCCGGTAGGTCAGCCAGAAGTCGTAGCCGATCGAGTTGAGCCCGCCGACGCCGAAGAAGCCGGCGTCGCTCGAACCGAAGTCGCCGCCCTGCCGGTTGTAGTTGACGCCGAAAAGCTCGAGCGACATGTAGCCGATCTGCGGCAGCAGGATTCCGCTGTTGCGAAACTGGGCGCGCCCGACGGCGGGTAGCAGCAACGCCGCGGTCACGGCGACAGCCAGCAGGGCAACTTTGATGCGCGTCATGGTCACCTCCAGCGGCCGCATGCGGCCTGTTTGTATCCGAAACCGGTCTCGCGCTCCAGCGCTCGATTGAGCAGCTCTTGCGCTGTGTGTTCCACCACCATATTCTCGTGTCGACGGCGAGCCGGGTTGCGCTCGTCGATCGGAAAAAGATGTTTTTTCTCGTCGTCATAGCTTACCGCAACGATCGCTCGGCTATGGCCCGGCTGCTCCTGCGGCCGGCGCTGGGCCTCACCCTGGCGGCCTTGATCGCGTTGGCCACCGCCTGTCCGGACCTGCCCGAGGTCTTTCGGCTGGCGGGCAGCAGCGCGGCCGACGGCGGACCGGGAGACGCTCAGGGCGTCGATCGCCTTCAACCCGACGCGGTCGTCGACGGCGGCGTCGACGCCGGCTGCGGGCCGGGGACGCCCGGCTACGGCGAGCCCTGCGGCGAGGACATCCCGCCGTGCGGCGTCTACGTCTGCGACATGTCCGATCAGCTCATCTGCTACGACCCCGGCCAGAACGCCTGCGGCGTCTGCGGCGAGCTGGACGAGAGCGCGGGCAAGCTCGGCGAGGATTGTGGCACCTGCGGCGTCGTCACCTGCAACGTCGACGGAACCGCGACCATCTGCAGCGGCGAGCACCCGCGCAACGTCTGCGGCGGCTGCGGCGCGATCGCGGCCATCGACGCGGGGAGCCCCGACGCCTACCACCGCGGGCCTCCCGGAGCGGTCTGCTCGAGCTGCGGGACCGGCCGCTGGCGCTGCACGGCCGACCAGAACGATCTGGCCTGCTATCGCGGCCGCGGCGTCACGAGCTGCGGCGACTGCCAGCGCTGCGTGCTCTACCACGCGGCCATGGACCAGCGGCACGGCGGAGCCTTCGTCCGCGCGGGCACCATGGCGCTGGTCGAGGACACCGGCACCGACGTCGATGTCGGCAGCGACGCGACCCGGGACACCACCCGTTCGCTGTCGTTCGATCCGCTGCTGGCGGGCCCGGCGGCGAGCGGGCTGGCGCAGGCCGAGGTCTGGCTGTCGCCCACCAACAGCCCCTACGCCGGCATTCCGCTGACGCCCTATTTCTCTGCCAGCCTTCTCGGCGAGCCGGCCGACGTCGTGCGGCGCTACGTCGTCAACTCGTGGATCGATCTCGAGTACTACTCCTACGTCATCATCTACGACTGGTTCTTCGAGGACATCATCTCGCTCGGCCTGCTGGTCGCCGGGCCGCCGGCAGTGGTGCCCGAGAACGACGCCGGCGTCGGCGATGCGGCGCGGCCCGACGCCGCGAATCCCGACGCGGAAAATCCCGACGCGGCGCCGACCGACAGCGCATCCCCGGATGCGGCACAGCCTGACACCTCGTCCGGGGACGCCGGGATCGAGGATGTGCCGTCCGGCGATGGCGCGAGCACGGATCTGGGCGGCGAGGATCGCGTCGAGGACAGCGCGGTTCCCGACTGACCGGCCCCCTTCGCTCGGATCTCAGCGCGGACAGGGGGGGTAGAGCGTGGTCTCCGCCGCCGCATTGCGGCAGCGCTCATCGCGCACTCTCGCGTCGGTGGGACCGCCGTCCGGGTCGGCGGCCAGAAGCTGCGCGTTGAGGCAGGCAAAATCGTTTGCGCAGGGCCGCGCGGGCGGGTTGCCGCTCACCTCGCCGCACACGCGATTGATCAGCTCGTCGCAGGAGGTCAGGTTTGGCCGGTCGAGGGTGCAGAGCGGGTATTCGGTATCGCTGGCGAGAGCCTCGCGACAGCGTTCCTGCGTGGGATCCAGCTCCGCGAGCAATTGGGCGGCCTCGCACCAGCCCTGACCCGCGCACTCGTTGTCAGCGCCGCAGACCCTGGTTCGCAGCTCGTCGCACGGCGACGCGATGGCAGCGTCGGAATCCAAATGCACACCTGGTGTATCGCTCATCTCAGGGGATGCTGAGTCCATGGACAGGAGCAAGCCGGACAGCAGCAACGCGAGCGGCATGACATATCGATGGACCATGACCATATTATATACCATCTTTTGACGGGGTGTGGGCCGGTCGCTCATGGTTGAGCAGTGAGCGCTTCGATGCGGCGAGTGCGATGGGCGGTATGGTGCGCGGTGGCGGCACTGCTGGCAACGCCGTCGGCTGCCAAGTCGGGGCGCTCCAAGGCAGCCAGGCCTGCTGCCAAGGCGGCCGGACCACAGGCCACACCGGCCAGCGAGGCGGCAGCGAGCGCACCGGCGACGGCGCCGGCGAGCGCGCCGGCGAGCGCGCCGGCAGCGCCGCGGCAACGGGTCGCGATCTTCGACCTGCGCGCCCCCGGCCTGCCCGACGCCGCCCGTCGCGGGCTGATGGACGTGCTGACCAAGGCCGTGGCCGAGGCGCCCGGGCTGTCCGTGATCAGCCGCGACGAGATCGCGGCCATGCTCGACGCCGAGACCCAGAAGCAACTGATGGGCTGCGATCAGTCGAGCTGTCTGGCCGAGATCGCGGGCGCGCTCGACGTCGATTTCATCATCTCGGCCGCGGTGACCCCGCTCGGACAGGGCTCGGTGGTGTCGCTGCAGTTCATCAACCAGCGGTTCGCCAACGTGATGAACCGGTGTGCCCTGACCTGGCCGGGAGATCCGCGGCAACTGCCCGAGGTGATCGAGGCGGCGGCGCAGCTCCTGGTGCTCGAGCCGGCGCTGCGGCGGCCGGCGCCGCTGCAGGTGATCGAGGCCGCGCCCGAGACCGAGGTCTTTGTCGACGAGAAGAGCAGCGGCATCGTCGACGGCCAGGGCGCCCTGACCGCGGCCGCGGTCGACGTCGGCGTGCACGCGCTCCGGCTGGTGGCGCCTGGCCGGCAGGTGCGCGAGATCCCGTTCGTCATCCGTTCGGGACGACCGGTCCGCGTCAACGGCGCGACCGAGCCGATCCCGTTCTACACCACCTGGTGGTTCTGGGGCGGCGTGGCGGCGGTCGCTGCGGTCGCCGTCGGCGGAGTGGTGGCCGGGGTGTTGTTGTTCGGCCAGGGGACGGTCACCATCTCGGCCCCCAATCCGGTGGCAGCCAGGGCGACGTCATGAAGCGGTGGTCGATACTGCTGTGTCTAGCCTGCGTCGGGGCCGGTTGCGGCGGTGGCCAGGACGGGATCTCGGTGCGGCGGCCGGAGCTGCTGTCGGCGCTGGACTCGGCCGACGTCTACGCATCCCTGCGCGTCTGCCGCTCGAGCCACTGCGACAAGCCCGACCAGACGCTGCGGCTGGAGCCCAACGGCGACCGCTTCACGACGTCGGTCAAGCTGTGGCCAGATACCTATTTTCTCGAGTTGAGCTTTTTGACCGATGCCTTTGCCGCCGTCGTGCCTTTACCGCTGGCCAGTTACCCGGAGCAGGAGCACAAGGTCGATGCCAATGCCATGACCACGATCGAGTTCAGCGAGCTGCCTCTCAACATCCAGCACGACGTCGACGGCGATGGCATCGTCAACCTCGACGAGGCCAAGTTCGATTTTGATCCGGCTGCCGCGGACGCCGACCATCCCGAGGAGGATCCGGTTCAGGTCGCCACCGGGGGGGAGGTGGTACGGATCGGCTCCTACACCGGCGGCCTGGCCGAGTATCCTCTGCACGAGGTCACGCTCCTCCACGGCTACCGGATCGATCGGTTCGAGGTGAGCGAAGACCGATACCGGCGCTGCGTGGCGATGAATAAGTGCCGTGCTCCGGCAGGCCGAAGCCGGGAAGAATATCTCCGCGCCACACAGGGCTCGCTGAAGCCCGCCGTCGGTGTGACCCAGGAAGACGCCAGGCAGTTCTGCCTGGCCGCGGGCGGAGCGCTGCCGACCGAGGCCGAGTGGGAATACGCGGCCCGGCCCGATTCGGTGCTGGACTTTCCCTGGGTATCCCCGACCGATCCCCATAGCGACGAGTGGTGCAACATCGTCAATGCGCGTTGGCTCAGTAGTGGCAATGAGTGGGTCGCTTGTAAGCACTCGTCGGGAAGCGGCACGCCGGTCCTGGTCGATGTCAACGCGTTCATGGCGGTCACGGCCGGCGTGGACGAGCACTACGTCGACGGCTGTGCCAGGAGACCCGACACGGGCGCGGACAATCACGAGGGCCCGTGCCAGATGGCGGGCAATGCCTGGGAGTGGACCGCCAGCGAATTCAGATCCTACGTCGAGCCCCACGACTGGCTGGGTCTGGCCGGGTGGGTGACCATCCGCGGTGGCAGCGCCGACTCGACCGACACCTCGCTGTACACGACCTTTCGCTTTGGCATCGATCCCGAACTGGCGGGCGCTACCGATCTGGCCAAGTACGTCGGGTTTCGCTGCCTCTACTACGACTGAGTCATGCGTATCCAGACCCGACTGCTGCTGCTGCTGCTCGTCGTCGCCGTGGTGCCGGTGCTGGTCAGCGGCATCACCGCGGTCGCGCTGAGCCGCAGCGCCATCACCCACTACGTGCAGGAGAGCAACGTCACCGAGGCGCGCTACCTGGCCGAGGCCGTCGACGGCTACGTCGCCGATGCGCTGCGCGAGCTGCGGCTCGCCGTGGACTACACGCCGTTTTCGACGCTGGCTTCGGACGAGCGCCAGGGCGCCCTCGGTCTGATCTACCGCCTCAACGACAGCTTCAGCATCGTCAGCCTGATCGACGCCGCCGGCGACGGCGTCGGGGCCCCGGTCTACGCGGTCGATCCCGAGCGCGAGCCCGGTGCGGCCCGCCACCAGCGCGTGTCCAGCGCCGACCTCAACGCCTTTGCGCAGCAGGTTCCGCTGCAGGCGGCGCTGACGGCGGGAGCCGCGGTCGGGCCGGTGTACCTGTCTCCCGACAAGGGGTCGCCGGCACTGGTGCTGGCGGTCAAGATCGCCGACGTCGCCGCCGGGCTGGTGCTGGCCGTGGAGTTGACGCTGGCCCCGGTCGCCGAGCGCGTGCGCGAGATCGCGGCGCAGGCCGCGGCGGCAGCCTACGTCGTGGACGGTCGCGGCCAGGTGGTGGCGCACAGCCTGCCAGAGGTGGCGCTGCTGCGCGCGTCCTTTGTCGACCGCGAGCCGGTGCGGCGGGTCACGGGGGCCGGCCTCGAGTCCACGGGCGCGGTCAGCTACCGGGCCGGCGACACCCTGCTGGCCGCCGCCTACGCCCGGCTCGGCCGCCTGCCGTGGGGGGTGGTGGTCGAGCGGCCGCAGCGGGTCGCCTTTGGACAGGCCCAGCGCATCCAGTGGCAGACCCTGTTCTGGGTCGTGATCGCGCTGCTGTGCGCGCTGATATCGGGCGTGGTGCTGGCGCGCAGCATCGGCGATCCGATCCGCGCGCTCGACCGCGCCGCGCTCGCGCTCAAGCAGGGTGACCTGAGCATGCGCGCGCGCGTCGAGGGCGGGGACGAGCTGGCGCGGCTGGCGACCTCGTTCAACGCGATGGCCGACGAGATCGCCCGGCGCGACGAAGAGCTGCGGCGGTTCAACGTCGAGCTGCAGGCGCGGGTCGAGGAGCGGACGCGCGCCCTCAAGCAGGCGCAGGATCAACTGCTGCGCTCGGAGAAGCTCGCCGCCGTCGGCGAGCTGGGTGCCGGCGTCGCGCACGAGATCAACAACCCGCTGGCCG
>JAFGSX010000357.1 GCA_016934455.1 Deltaproteobacteria bacterium | reverse complement strand
CGGCTTTCTGATCTGGTACAGCGTCACCAAGAGCTGGCTGCTGATACCCGTCTTCGTCATCGGCATCGGCGTGCTGGGGGCGCTCACCGGCCTGCTGTCGAAGAAGATCAAGACCATCCAGCGATCCATCAACCGCGAGACCCACCGGCTGTCGGGAGTGATCACCGAATCGCTGCGCAACATCGAGCTGATCAAATGCCTGGGCCTGACCCACCAGGAGATCGAGCGGCTCGGAGAGCAGACGCACGGCATCTACCGGCTCGAGATCAAGAAGGCAAAAAGGGTCATCTCGCTGACCTTTGCCCAGGGCGTCGCGCTCAACCTGCTCAAGCAGTCGATCCTGTTCATTCTGCTCTGGCTCATCTTTCGCAACGCGGTGACGACCGGTCAGCTCATCGCCATGCAGTTCATCTCCACCGCCATCTTCGGTCCGCTGCAGGAGATCGGGAACATCATCCTGCGCTACCGGGAAGTGGAGGCATCGATCAACAACTTCGACGCGCTGATGCAGAAGCCCGTCGAGCGGCGCCCCGAGGAACCAGACCAGATCGGACCGCTGCAGCACATCCGCTTCGAAGAAGTCGTGTTCAGGCACCGGACCGCATCCTTCAACGCCATCGACGGCATCTCGTTCGACGTCCGCTCCGGGGAGACCGTCGCCATCGCCGGACCCTCGGGATCCGGGAAGTCCACCCTGGTCAAGCTGCTGGTCGGGCTCTACACCCCGGTCAGCGGCTCCATCTTCTTCAACCAGGCTCCGTCCACCAACATCCGCTACAATCCCCTGCGCCGGCAGATCGGTTTTGTGACCCAGGAGACCCAGCTCTATGCGGGCAGCATCAAGGACAACCTGCGACTGGTACGAGCGGACGCCAGCGACGAGCAGGTGCTGGAGGCGCTGCACAAGGCCCAGGCGGCCCCCTTTCTAGCGCGGGCACCCAACGGCATCGATACGCTCATCGGCGAGAACGGCATCAAGCTCTCGGGCGGCGAGAAGCAGCGCCTCTCCATCGCCCGCGCCCTGCTCCGCCAGCCCCGGCTGCTGATCTTCGACGAGGCGACCTCGGCGCTGGACTCGGTGACCGAGGAGGACATCACGCGGACGATCCGGCAGATCTCGGCCCGCCGCGAGCAGATCACGATCCTGATCGCGCACCGCCTCTCCACCATCATGCACGCCGACATGATCTACGTGCTCGAGATGGGCAAGATCGTCGAGACCGGGACCCACGAGCAGCTTCTCGCCCAGAAGGGTCTGTACTACGCCATGTGGCGCCAGCAGATCGGCGAGCGCGCCAAACCGCCAGCCTGATTGCAGCGACGGGGTCCCCCACACCAGCAGACAAATCAGATTGATTCGGTATCAGAGGCCAAGTCGGCCTCGTCCATAGACATCAGCACCCCTGGCGTGTCACGCTGCGCCCGCGAGGGAAGCGCGCGCGTGTCGTCCGATCTGCTGCTGCCAGGTGTGATCCGCGGCGCCGAGCTGGTGGTCGCGGTCGCCACCACCACCGAGGTCTGCCGCGCCGCGCAGGCGGTGCACGAGCTGGCGCCCACGTCGAGCGTGGCGCTCGGCCGCCTGATCAGCGCCGCCTCGCTGTCGAGCCTGCTGGTGCAGAAGCCGGGCATCACCAGCCTGCAGATCGTCTGCAGCGGCCGCCTTGGCCAGGCCTTTGCCGAGGTGACCCACCGAGGCGCGATCCGGGGCTACGTCAAGAACCCGCGGCTCGACCTGCCGCTGATCGCGCCGCCCGACCAGGAGCCGCGCCGCTCGATCGCGCTCGGCATTGGAGACGGGTTGCTGGCGGTGACGCGCGAGGCGGTCGACACCCACTTCACGCAGAGCACGGTGCCGCTGATCTCGGGTGAGATCGACCTCGACGTCGAGCATTTCTGCGTCACCTCGGACCAGATCCCGACCGCCCTCGCCTGCGACGTGCTGCTCGACGACGATGGCGCCGTGGCGCTGGCCGGCGGCCTGATCGTGCAGGCGATGCCGGGCGCCGACCTCGACCGGTTGCGGCAGTTGCGGGCGCAACTGATCGACGGCGAGCTGGCCCGCTTGCTCGATCACCACGCCGGTGACGCCGCGGACATGCTGCGGGCCCTGGTGCCGGAGGTGGTGGCGGTGGCCCGGCCGCTCGAGCTCGAATGGCGCTGCCGCTGCTCGTACCAGCGGGTGCTCGACGCGCTGGCGCTGCTCTCGCCGGACGAGCTGGGTCAGATGGCGGAGATGGGAGAGGCGGCCAGTATCAATTGCGACTTCTGCCGCAAGAGCTACGAGGTCTCGGCCTTCGAGCTGCTGCGGCTTTATCACAGCGCGGGCAAGGCCGAGGGGTGAGCGCGCCCTGACCATACCCGGCGCAGGTGCCGATCACTGCGCGCCGGAGCAGTGACTACTCAGCGGCCAGCTCCGCTGCGACCACCGGGGCAATCAACAGCAGCCCACCGCCGACCCCCGCGAGCACCAGGCCAGTGGCGAGCGCGACGAGGGAGCCGAGGTAGAGGCCGTCCGCCTTTGCGACGGCGTTCTGGTAGTCGACCTGGCTCAGCGACGCGACGCTTCCGCGCTGCTGCTCTTCGGCTGCGGCGGCGACGAGCTGCTGCTCGGTGGCGAGAGTGCCGGCATAGAGCCCACCGCTGGCGACCAGCGCGGCGGCCCCGATCCCGACGGACACCCAGCCGAGCGGCGCGGTCCATCCCCGATCGGCGCCGGCCGAGGCACGGGTCGCGGCGGCGTTCGTTGCGACGCTGGTTGCGGCGGCGCTCGCCGGGGAGAGATCGACCGCCAGCGACAGCGGGCGCCCCGCGACCACCAGCACCTCGAGCTGGTGGCTCGCGTGGCCCGGCTTCTCGAGGCCGATGGTGTGGGTCCCGGCAGCCAGATCGTGCGGCAGCAACAGCGGCACCTCGCCGACGGGTTGTCCGTCCACGGTCACACGGGTCCGTGCGTGCGGCGCGGTGACCGCCACGGCGATGTTCCCCGCCGTGTGACGCCCGTCGTCGATCACCACCAAGTCCGGCACGCGACCGCCGAGCATCGCGCGCACGTAGGCCTCGAGCACCCGGCCGCCGTTCTCGCCGGCGTCGGGGAGCTCGACGCTTTGGCTCCGGGTGTCGTCGGGCGCATCGATCCGCACGCCGAACATGGTGAGCAAGGGCCGCTGCTGAAAGGGACGCACCACCTCGATGTAGAGCACGTAGCGCGCGCCGAGGGTCTTGCCGACGGCGGCCACGCAACGCGGATCCCAGGCGCCGCAGCCGAGCGCGGTGCGCGACTCCTCCAGGCTCAGCTCGGGCGGCGGCAGCCAGCGGTAGCGGCTTCCGGCCTGTACCGTCTGCTGCGCCGCGCGCAGCGCCTGCTTCTGCCAGCGCGGGGATACCGACTCCCCCATCCGCACCAGCACGACCAACTTCTCCGGCTCGACCTCGGCGCGCAGGGGTGCGGTCGTCGCCAGGGCGCAGAGTCCAAGCGCGAGCCAGCTCGACAGACCAGATCCGGCCACCGCTAGCCTCCGCACTCCGGTGTGCCGCTCTCGCGACCACCGATGTCGGGACCGCTGCCCAGCCAGCGGACGTTTCCATCGTCGCCGGGCGTTCTGTCGTAGCCCAGGTCATCGCCGCTGTCGATCAACTCGACCGCGATCGGGCAGTAGAAGCCGACGTGGCCAAGGGTGGTCGTGGCATAGAGGGGATCCACGTCAAACTCGAACGGGGTGCCCGCCGGCAGACAGCTTGCGCAATCGCCTCCCGCAGCGCAGCCACCGGTGCAGAGGGCGCTGTTGCCGAAAGCGGCATTGCCGAATCGAGGTCCAGAACCGTCGCTGTCCAGCGGTCCAATGCAGCTTTGGCTGCTGTCCCAGATCGCGGCGTGCTCGAACTCGACGGCGGTCACCGCGTGGCCCGAAAAGATGTTGCTGCGCAGGCACAGCGGCCCCGAGTCGTTGGAGTAAAAGCGGATGCCGCGGTAAATGTTGGACGCAAACGTGTTGTGGTCGATGAAGAGGTCATGGGCGTTCTTCAGGACAATGCCGGTGTTGCAGGCCACGAACAGATTGCCCGCGATGGTGATGTCGTGCCCGCTATCGGTGTACACGGCAGCGCGGTTGTCCTGATCTCCAGTGCCGCCCGCGAAGACATTGTGCTCGATCAGGGTTCCCGATGCCGAGTTGATGACGTTGATCCCGCGGTGCTCGAAGCCCTCCAGCACACAGTGCCTGACCGTTGCGCTGGCAGCCTTGATCTCGATCTGCTGTTTGCCGCCGCTCAGGTGCAAACCGTCGAGCAGGACGCGGTCGCCATCTATGACGAGGATGTCCTTGGTGTGGTCGGTCTGCCGCAGGACCGCACCTGGCACCTGGCGGATGGTGACGCCGTCGTCGCTGGAGATGGTCGTGAAGATGTCGTCGGTCTGCATATCAAGGAGCAGGATGAAGTCCGGCCTGCCATCCGCCGCGTTGGCGGAGGCGATGGCCGCATTCGCCTCGGCGCGCGAGCTGACCAGGTGGCACACCGATTCGACGTCGTTTGGATCGGAGCCGCAGAAGACCTCGATGCAGTCGGGCACGACCGGGTCGTCGCCGTCGGAGTTGGTGCACTGCTCGCGGCAGGTCGCCAGCCGATCGTCGCAGTCGGTGCCGCGATCGCAGCCGGCCCCGAGCCCGTCCCCGTCCAGGTCGATGCAGTTTTGGCAGCCATCGATGGTCCAGTTGTCGCCGTCGTCGTCGCAGTGGTCCTCGCCGGCCGGGCATCCTGTCCCGCGGCCATCTGAATCGAGATCCTGACAGGCGAGTGCAGTGTCCTCTGACGCAATGTCGCTGCCGCCGCCATCCGCCCCACCATCCGGGAGGTCGGCGTCGAGCCCGGCATCAGTCGCAGCGTCAAAAGGCAGTCCGTCGCGCGTAACTATGTCTG
>JAFGSX010000356.1 GCA_016934455.1 Deltaproteobacteria bacterium | reverse complement strand
TCAGCTCACTTCAGTCGATCCCGTTCGGCAGGGGGCCGGCGAAAGGCTTTTTTCTGAGCTTGCGAAGATAAAAAGACTTACGCCGATAAGCGGGCCCCTGTCGAAAATTGGCTCAATTCAAGCGAGCTGAGGGTTTAATGCGAATTTACTGCCGACGACCGAAAACGGACGAGTTGGTCGTCAGCTCTTTCGGGGTTTCACTTCTGGGCAGGTCTACACTGAGAGCCAGCGCGGGATGGGCGTGGCAGATCGCGACAGAGCGCTGTTTCAGGGTGCGCCAGTTTTCCTGCGCCGGCGCCGGCGAATTCGGAGTCTTTGTTGTAACATTCTGTAATTGCATTTGAAATTAAAGCCACAAGAGTTGGCCCAAAACGTGATTAAGCGAGTGGCAAGAGCGGACGACGGACGTTCGCGGGACGGAGGAGACGATGTTCGCAATCGCTGGTGAGATCGAGCTGCGCGGTGAGCTGGGTGGTGGGCGATGCGCTGCGGTCGATTCGCCTCTGATCGCGGCTGATCAGCGTTATCGCCAGCAGCGGCTGGGTCGCCTGGCGGGCGTGGTCGACAAGGCCGGTGACGGCCGGCTGTTCGACGCGGCGATGGACGTGCTGCAGTTCTGCTCTCCCGGCTCGCAGATCGCCGACGCTGCCCGGGCGCTCGGCTTGGTGCGCGACGAGTCCGGCAAGAATGCGCTGTCCGCAATCGTCAACGGCCTGCTCGGCGGTCCGCTCGGCGCGCTGGCCGCGCTCGGTGATGGCGAGGATGCGCTGCAGGCCGCGCTGCCGCGCCTGCACCGTCTCCGCCAGCGGGCGGACGAGATGGTCGCTGGCCGGTGCGGATCGACGGTGCCCTGCGCGCCCGGCGGTCACGTGCCCGCGCCGCAGGAGCGCTGGCAGCGGCGCCCGGTCGTCGCCGGCTACGCCCGTTGCTCCGGTGGCCAGATCGATCTCGCCGCCTACGCTCGCTCGGATGCGTTCCGGGTCGCCCTGCAGGCGCGGTTCCGGTTTCCGACCTTTGGCTCGGCGTTCGGCCGCGATCTGCCGCGGCTGACCGCGGGCAGCGATGGCGAGCTGGCCGGCATCCTCAGCGATCCCGGTCTCTCGTTCGAGGACAAGCTGTTCCACTTCATGCTCGAGGTGGCCAAGAACCAGGAGCAGAAGATGGAAGAGCTGATGAAGAAGTACGACGTGGCGCAGGCCAAGCGCAAGCAGAAGGAGCAGCTCGACAACAAGGTCGGCCAGGCGCAGGGCATCATGGGTTCCGTCGGCGGCGTGGTCATGGGGATCAACCCGCTCTTCGGTCTGCCGATCCAGTGCCTGACCCAGGCGATGGGCTCGATTCCGGATCTGGTCGAAGCGGCCGATGGCGTGAAGGGCGCGCTGGCCGGCGATTCCAGCGCGCTGACCAAGGAGCAGAGCGAGTGGTCGGAGCAGCGCTGGATGATGGAGCTGCAGCGCGAGCAGGAGAAGCTGACCAAGACCTACAACCTGATCTCGAATCTGATGAAGGCCTGGTCCGATACCCAGATGAACGCGGTCCGCAACCTGCGTTGACGCGTTTCATTTACTCCCCGAGACAGCGCTGCGATACTGGCTGCCGGCGCCGCTGGCCGAGGCGCGGAGGCGACGATGGAAGGCGCGCTGTTCCCGGCGATAGCGATAGGATCGGCGATCGGGCTGGTCGTGATCGCCGTCGCGGTGAGCTCGCGCCAGGCCAAGAAGCGGCGCGCTGCCTGGCAGGCGGCGGCCCAGCAGTCGGGCCTGGCTTTTTTGCCCGAGGCGCAGGGCGTTCGCGACCGGCTAGGCGGCTTCAAGGTCTGCAATCTCGGCCGGTCGCGCCGGGCTCAAAATGCCCTGGTCGGGACGGTCTCGGGTCACGAGATCGCGCTGTTCGACTACCGCTACACCACCGGCAGCGGCAACAACCGCCACACCCACCACCTGTCGCTGTGCGCGGTCAGGCATCCGGAGCTGCGGTTGCCGAGCTTTTTCTTGCGCAGGCAGCTCAGGCTGTGGGACGCACTGGGCAAGATGTTTGGCGGGCAGGACATCAATTTCGAGGAGGATGCGGCCTTCTCGCGCAGCTTCGTGCTGCAGGGCAAGGACGAGCGGGCGGTGCGGCGGGTGTTTGGCGTCCACGCGCGAGCACACCTGCTCCGCTACCAGGAGAGCGCGCTGCAACTGGAAGGCGATGGCGACACGCTGCTGGTCAATTTCGGGCGCCGCCTCGATCCGGATCAGGGCCGCGACTCCATCGAGCAGGCGATCGACGTCGCCCGCATCTGGACCGACTAGGCGCGGCCGTCGACGCTGGCCAGCGGCCCGCTTGTTCCCCACCGCGGCGTCGGCTAGATTGGGCCGCCTGACGAGGAGCGGCGATGCCGGGATTGCTGGTGACATGGCTCTGCGGTGCCCTGCTGGCGGCGGCGCCTGCCCCGCGCCTGTCGGTCGTCCCGCTCGACCAGGTGCGGCCGGGCCTCCGCGGCCAGGGGTTGACCGTCTTCGCCGGCAGCGAGAGCGTGTCATTCGACGTCGAGGTGCTCGGTGTGCTGCGCGACTTTGCCGGCCCCGGGCTCGATATCATCGTCGCCCGGCTGAGCGGCGACGCGGTGACCCTGCACGGTGTGGCCTCGGGCATGAGCGGATCGCCGGTCTGGGTCGACGGCAGGTTGCTCGGCGCTGTCTCCTATCGGTTGGGCGCGTTTGCCAAGGAACCGATCGCGGGCATAACACCCGCTGAGTTCATGCTGGCCGCGGCGAGCGATCGCGTCCGGCCGCGCGCGAGCGCGCCCGCGGCCGCCGGTGCCGGCACCGAGGGCGTGTCAGTGGCCGGGGGCTGGCGGGGGTCGTCCCCGGCCGGAGACCTCGCAGGGTTGTCGCTGGTACCGATCGAGACGCCGCTGGTGGTGGGTGGAGCGCCGCCCGGTTTTCTCGAGCGCTACGCGGATCGGCTGCGCGGTCGGGGGCTGACTCCGGTGCGGGGAGCCAGTGCCGGCCGCGCGCCGGTGGACCGGCCAGCTTCATTTTTCGCCGGCGGCCCGATGGCAGGCGTGTTGATCTCCGGCGACCTGACGATCGCTGCCATCGGCACAGTCACCGCCGTCGACGGCGATCGCATCATCGGTTTTGGTCATCCCTTTCTCGGCCGCGGTGCGAGCGAGCTGCCGCTGGCGACGGCGGAGGTGGTGACCACCATCCCGTCGCTCCTCGGCTCGAGCAAGATCGGCAACGCCGGCCCCATCGTGGGCACGCTGACCGACGACCGCAGCGCTGGCGTCGCCGGCCGGATCGGCCTGCTGCCGCACCTGGTTCCGGTCGAGGTGACCGTCGCCGGCCCGGCGGCCATGCTGGCGCGCGACCGGCGGCGCCAGATCCGGTTCGAGGTCTTTCGCGACCCCGACCTGACGCCGCTGCTATGCGAGATGGCGATCGGGTCGGCGCTCGGTGGTCGCGTCGGTTTCGATGCCGGCGGCGGCGCGCGCCTGCGGTTGACGCTGGGGGTCGCCGGCCAGCGGCCGCTGTTGATCGAGGACACGGTCGCGGTGAGCGAGGGCGGCAGCATCGCGGCGACGAGCGCGGCGCTGATCGGAGCGCTGCTGCAGGAGCTGTGGAAAAATCCCTTTTGCCCCCTCGACGGCCTGCGCGTCGATCTCGAGATCGACTTCGATCCGGCGCTGCGCGCCACGACCGTGATCGGCGCCCGGGTGACGCCGCCGGCCGCCCGGCCGGGCAGCCGGGTGACCGTGGCGGTCGAGCTGCTCGATCACCGCGGCAAGCGCCGCATCGTCGAACAGCGCCTCCTCTTGCCGGCGACTCTCGAGCCGGGCGAGACCAAGCTGCACGTCGGCGGGTGCGCAGAGCTGGCTCCGGTCGACAAGAACAGCGGTCGCCTGTTTACCCCGACCAGCCTGGCGGACGTCTGGCGCAACCTTGCCGCCCGAAGGCGCGGGGACCGGCTCTACCTGACGCTGGTGCGGGCGGCGCCGGGCATGCAGGTCGCGGGGAGATCGCTGCCGGCGCTGCCGCCTTCGCTGCAGGGGATCCTGGCCCGCGGCAGCGACGGCTCCGAGCGGCGCCGTCTCTCGCAGCTCGCGCTCTTCGAGCACGCCATCGACACCGGTGCGCCCGTCGACAAGGGCGTGGTTCTCGACCTTGACATCCTGCCCCCGGAGTCCGAGCCATGAAGCGAGCCCTGGGGCGGTCGTTCGGTGCACCGCTGGCCATGCTGGTCGCGGCGCCGCTGGCCGCCGCGACGACGCAATACCACGTGATCTCTGGTTTCACAAAGCTGGCCGAGGGAGATCCGGTGAGCACGGTGCTCACCTCGGACGGCGCGGTGCAGCTCGGCCCGGCGCTCGACCGGTGGGCGGCCACCGGTACCGCGCAGGTGCTGGCGCTGGTCGAAGACGGCGCAGGTGGCGTCTTCGTGGGCACCGGGGAGCCGGGGCGCGTCCTGCGCATCGGCCGCGACGGCAAGGTGGCCACCGTCTACGAGGCGACCGAGCCGCTGGTGACCGCCTTGGCGCGAGATGCCACCGGCGCGTTGTTCGCCGCCACCAGCCCGGACGGCAAGATCTTCAAGATCGATCCGACCCGCCGGCGGGCCGCGGTTTTTTCGGAGCCCAAGGCCAAGTACGTCTGGGGGCTGGCCTTCGACGGCGAAGCGCTCTACGCCGTGACCGGGGTCGAGGGCGCGGTCTGGCGCATCGATCGCGGCGGCAAGGCGACGGCGGTCAAAGGTGTGCGCGAGAAAAACCTGCGCTGCATTGCCGTCGGTGGCAGCGGCGCCGCGCGCCGGGTCGCGATCGGCGGCGGCAGCAAGGGCATCGTGTACACGATAGCGGCCGGAGGTGCCACGCGCGCTGTCTTCGACACGACGCTCGAGGAGATCTCGGCGCTCGCGATCGATGGCTCCGGCCACATCTACGCGGCGGCGGTGAGCGCCAGCGAGAAGAGCGGCAGCGATGACAGCGACGGCGTCGAGCTGGTTGCCGACAGCGGCGGCGATCGGGAGAGCAAGGCGCGCGAGGTCAAGTCGAGCGAGGTCTATCGCATTTCGCCGACCGGCGACGTCAAGCTGCTGTTCAAGTCCAAAAAGGATGGAGCCTACGCGCTGGCCCTGGTGCCGGGCGCGCTGTACGTCGCCACCGGCGGCCGCGGGCGGCTCTACCGGGTCGAGCTGTCGGATCGTTTTTCGGTGTCTCTGCTGGCCAAGGCCGACTCGACCGCGCTCACCGGATTGGTTGCGGCCGGGCCGGCGCTCGTCGTCGCCGGCAGCACGCCGGGCGCGCTGTACCGGCTGGGCGCTGGCAACCGGAGCCAGGGCGTCTATCTGAGCGCGCCGCTCGATGCCAAGCGGGCGGTGCGCCCGGGTGCCCTGCGGGCGGTGACCCGGACCCCGGCCGGCACCGCGATCGAGTTCGCGCTGCGCCAGGGCAACACCGAGACCGTCGACGCCACCTGGGGGCCGTTCGAAAAGATCGATCCCGGCGCCGCTCCGCGGCAGGCGCTGGCGGCGCGCTATTCGCAGGTGCGCGCCACCCTGCGCGGCACGGCCTCCGCTACCCCTCAACTGCGCGCGCTGGAGCTGGCCTATCGCGGCAGCAACCGAGCGCCGCAGTTGAAGAAGATCCAGATCCTGGCGCCCGGCGTGCGCGTCGAGGCGATGCCGGACGACGAGCCCAAGGGCAAGACCTTTTCGGTCAGCGCCAGCGCGTTCGACGATTTCAAATTCGTCCCCGGGCAATCCGTGCTGCCGACCGAGCCGCGGCCGCGGGTGCGTCAGACCTTCGAGCAGGGATGGCAGGCGGCGGCCTGGGATGGCGAGGACGACGACGGCGATCGCCTCAGCTA
The DNA here is from genome assembly GCA_016934455.1 of Deltaproteobacteria bacterium. Taxonomy (GTDB): domain Bacteria; phylum Myxococcota; class JACRCW01; order JAFGSX01; family JAFGSX01; genus JAFGSX01. The sequence goes on along the minus strand of JAFGSX010000356.1, from coordinate 5,231 downwards.
CCGGGTGCTGCTAACCAGCCTGGACACCGGCGCGGCGCGGGAGCTGGCCCGCGACCTGGACCGGCCATTCATCGGTTTCGAGTCGAAACGGCTGCCGGACGGCCGCTACCAGTTGACGGTGCAGGTGCACGACGGCCTCGACAACGCGCTGGTCGACAGGCTGGACGCCGAGCTGCAAAGCGAGCCGTTCGTCATCGACCACACGCCGCCGCAGATCGCGGGGCTGCGCGCCCAGACCGACGGGGCGCGGCTGCGGATCCAGTTCGAGGGCACCGATCTGTCGCCGCTGCGCGGCGCCTGGTGCAGCGCTGGCGGCGAGGGGTGGGCCGAGATCGACGCCGTCGATGGGCTGGTCGATCAGCCTCGCGAGCGGTTCTCCAGCGCGATCGAGCTGGCTCCGGCGCTGGGGCGGCCGCTGGTGGTGCGCTGCACGGTCGAGGATCTGGCGGGCAACCGCGGATTGGCCGAGGTGCAGGTCCGGTAGCCAGGTCTGCTCGCTAGTCGAGCGGTGGGTTGAGCGCCGCCTCGAGCTGGCGGTGGATCGCCTGCACCAGCGTCAGCAGGTGCGCCGCCGCTTCCTCGCTCATGGAGTCGAAGCGGACGGCAAAGCCGCCCTCGGCTTCAGACTGGCGCACGACGTGCGCCTTGAGCTTGATCGGCTCTCGCTCGCCCTCGACCACGAGCACGAGCTGGACCTTGCTACCCATCGGTGGCGGTTTTTGCGAGCGCAGAAACACGCCACCCAGGCTCAGATCGCGCGCCAGGCAAAAACTTTTGCTTTTTCCGGCCTTGAGGGTGACCCAGGCGCCATATGGAACACGCGCGTGCTGTCGTCGATCGGCTCCCTCGGTCACCGTCCGCTCCCATCCGCTTGCTGTTACCATCGTAGTCGGGGTGCGGCTGACGCGTCAATCGCGACCGTCGAGGCGCGACCGCGCGCGATCGTTTCGCTGGAGCGCGCGCGCGCGATCCATTATGACTCGGGCGACGATGGGCGCCTGATCGGGCGCGGCGATCTGGCGCACCGTCGATGGGCCGACCGATGACCAAGTGGGTGTTGTTCTCGGCGCTGTGGTGGCTCACCGGCAACCCTCTGCTCGCGCTCTGTGCGCTGCTGTTGTTCGCTCTGGTCGTCGATCGGGCCTTCGTCGGCCTGCTGCCGGATCCACTGCGCGGCTGGCGCGCCTGGCGGCGAAGGCTAGAGCTGAACCGCTGCATCTCCAACAATCCCTACGACGGGCCGAGCCTGCTGGGACTGGGCCGCGACGCGGTGGAGCGCTGGAAGCACCGGGAGGCCCGGCCGTTGCTCGAGCGCGCGCTCGAGCGCATGCCCGGCGAGGCCGAGGCGCGCTACCTCCTCGGGCTGGCCGAGATCGGTTGTGACGACGTGAAGACCGGGATCGAGCGCATTCGCGCGCTGCTGGCCGAGCAACCGCGCTACCGCTTTGGCGAGCCCTGGCTCGAGGTGGGAGCGCGTCTGCTCTCGCTCGGTCGCGACCGCGAGGCGGTCGAGGCGCTGCAGGGCTTTGTCCAGATCCAGCCGGCGTCGGTGCGCGGCCGGTATCTGCTGGCGATCGCGCTGGCGCGGACCGGCGAGCGGGCGCGGGCGCGCCAGGAACGGCGCCGCGCCTGGGAGGAATTCGTCACCCTGCCGCGGTTCCGGCGCAAGCACGATCGCCGCTATGCCTGGCGCGCCAATCCGCGGCGGCCGCTGCTCTACGGTGCGGTCGCGATCGCGATGGCGGTGCTCGTCGCGGCGGCCTACGTCGGGACCGGTGCCGCCGCGGTCGATCCAGCGGCGGTCGCTCCCGTGGCTAGCGACTCAGACGCAGAACCGGAAGCGGTCGATCTGTGAGTGTGAGGCATGGCCGATAAACCGAGATCCCGCCCTCAAAAACGGGCCCCCACCGGCCGGCTGGAGCGCTTCGCGCGACTGTCCGGCGCGGCCACCGGCGCCGCGGCGCGGATCGCGGGCGAACGGCTGGTCGAGCGCTTTCTGCCGCAGGAGAAGCGGCAGGCGTCGCGCCAGCGCGCGCTGACCAAGAGCGGGCAGCAGATCGTGCGCGTGATGGGCGATCTCAAGGGCGCGGCGATGAAGATCGGACAGATGATGTCGATCAACATCGACGAGCTGCCGCCCGAGATGCAGCAGGCGCTGTCCACCCTGCAGCGCTCGGCGCCAGCCATGGAATACCGCATGGTCGTCGAGCAGATAGAGACCGCGCTCGACCGGCCGATCAGCAATCTGTTCCGGCTATTCGATCCGGAGCCGGTGGGTGCTGCCTCGATCGGCCAGGTGCACCGCGCCGAGACCCGCGCTGGCCGTGCGGTGGCGGTCAAGGTCCAGTACCCGGGCATCGCTGCGACCATCGACTCGGACGTCAGGAACCTGGCCTCGCTGCTGACCATGGCGGGCGTCGTCACCGATCGCGAGCGGATCGATACCTACGTCGACGAGGTGCGGGCCATCCTGGCCGCCGAGTCCGACTACCTGCGGGAGGCGGACAACCTGCTGGAGTATCGCCGGCTGCTGGCGCGCTATCCGGATCTGGTGGTGCCGGCCCCCGACCTCGAGCGGTCCGCGACCACCGTGCTGACGATGGATTTCATCGAGGGGACCAAGCTCGACGATCACCTGGCTGCGCTGCCGGTCGGCGCCGAGCGCGATCGGCTGGCCGAGCGCTTCGTCACGCTGATGTTCTCCATGCTGCACGAACTCCATGTCCTGCACGCCGACCCTCATCCGGGCAACTTTCTGGTGACACCCGAGGGCCGGATCGGAATGCTCGACTTTGGCTGCGTGCGGCGCTTTCCGGCAGCGTTCGATGCCGGCATCATCGAGTTGCTGCAATCGATGTGGACTGGCGACGCCGAGCGGCTGGCGGCGGCATACCGCTCCCTCGGCTTTGGCGGCGGCGCCCAGGATCGCCACGATCCCGAGCTGCTGTACGAGCTGAGCGAGATGATCCTGCGACCCTTTCTCGACGACGAGCCGTTTCATTTTGGCGGCTGGGAGGTGACCTGGCCGGTCAAGCGCTTCATGCTCGAGCATCTCGAGCTGATGACCTTTACACCGCCGCGCGAGTTTTTGCTCTTCATGCGCGTTTTGGCGGGGCTGCGCGGGTTGCTGGTCAAGCTCGACGTCACCTTCAACGCCTGCCGCATGGCGCGCGAGTTCGCGGCGCTCCCGTCGAGCGCGCCATGACCGGAGCCGCGGCCAGGGGCCGGATCCGCAAGCTCGATCCCTCGGTGATCGCGTTGATCGCGGCCGGCGAGGTCGTCGAGCGGCCGGCATCGGTGGTCAAGGAGCTGTGCGAGAACGCGCTCGATGCAGGCGCGACGTCGATCGAGGTTGCGATCGCCGAAGGCGGTCGCAGCCGCATCGCCGTCATCGATGACGGCTGTGGCATGACGCCGGACGAGCTGCTGCTCGCGCTCGAGCGCCACGCCACGAGCAAGATCGAGAGCGCGGCCGACCTGGAGCGGATCCGGACCCTCGGCTTTCGCGGCGAGGCGCTGCCGGCGATCGCGGCTGTGAGCAGGGTTTCGATCCTGACCCGACGGCCGGAGGACCCGATCGGGGTCAGGACCCGGGTCGAGGGCGGGGCGGTTCTCGAGCGGGAGCAGGCCGGCGCCGCGATCGGAACCCGGGTGGTGGTCGAGGATCTCTTCTTCAACACGCCGGCGCGGCGCAAGTTCCTGCGCAGCGCCGCCACCGAGGCGGGGCGCATCCACGCCGCCCTGGTCGACCTGGCGCTCGCCCGTCCTGCGGTGCGGTTCCGGCTCGAGAGCAATGGCCGGACGCTGCTCGATCTGCCGGCGGCGGCGTCGAGCGAGGAGGTGCAGCAGCGCGTCGGCAGCGCGCTCGGCCGCGAGCTGTTCGCGGCTCTCTACCCGGTCGCCGGGGACGAGGCGGGAATTCGGCTGGCCGGCTACTTCGCCGATCCCGGTCGGGCGCGCCGCGACACGCGCGGCTACCACCTGTTCGTCAACGGGCGGGCGATCCAGAGCCGCAGCCTGATGCACGCCGTGCGCCGCTCCTACCGCACGCTGCTCGAGGCCGGCCGCCACCCGGTGGTGGTGCTGCAGCTCGGGATCGATCCCTCCGACGTCGACGTCAACGTCCACCCGTCCAAGCAGGAGGTACGCTTTCGCGACGATGCGTCGGTGCAGGATGCGATCGCCCACGTGCTCGGCCAGGCGGTGGCGCGGACGCCGTGGATCGGTATTTCCGACGCGCGGGCCGCGACCGGCGGAGCGCGTTTCTATCCGCTGCCGACGGCCGCGGACGAGGTGCGAGATCGCCCCGGCGAGGTCGAGCAGTGGCACCGGGCGCGGGTGCGCGATGCGCTCGAGCGCCGCGCCGCTGCCCTGCCCCCGGCGAGCACAGCCCGGCACCCGGTCGCGACGCCCGCCGTGCTGGAGCCGGCCAGCGGTGCCGCGCTGCTCGGCACTGGATTTTTCGGCGGGCTGCGGGTCATCGGGCAGCTTTTCGAGACCTACCTGGTCTGCCAGGGCGAAGACACGCTGGTGCTCATCGACCAGCACGCCGCGCACGAGCGTCTGACCTACGAGCGGCTGCTCGGAAGGCGGCGCGCCGGGCAACCGGCGGCGCAGCGTCTGCTGCTGCCGGTGCAGCTCGAGGTCGAGCCGCGGTTGCTGGCGGCCGTCGACGACAACGCGGGCGAGATCGCGGCGCTCGGCTTCGAGATCGAGCTCTTTGGCGGAGGCACGGCCCTGGTGCGGGCGGTGCCGGCCGATCTGGCGACCGCGGCGGTCGAGCCGCTGGTACGCGACCTGCTGGCCGAGCTGGCCGAGCACGGCACGCAGTTGGCGCATGACGAGGCGGTGCAGCGCGTATACGCCCGGCTGGCGTGCCACGGCAGCGTGCGCGCCGGCCGGGCGCTCGGCGCCAGCGAGATCGAGGCCCTGCTGCGCGATCTCGACGGCATCGATTTCAAGGGGCACTGCCCGCACGGGCGGCCGGTGGTAACCACGCTGGGGCGAAGCGAGATCGAGCGGCTGTTCGGGCGCAGTTGAGAAAAAAAAGACCTCAGCGGTCGCCGCTGCGGTGTCGGCGCCAGGTGCGCCGCGCCTGGAGATAGATCTTCTCGAGTCGCTCGCCCAGCCGCTCGATCGTGTACTCGCGCTGGACCCGCGCCCGCGCAGCCGTGCCCAGCATGGCGCGTCGGCGCGGATCGTGCAGCAGCCCCTCGATCGCGGCGGCGAGC
>JAFGSX010000355.1 GCA_016934455.1 Deltaproteobacteria bacterium | reverse complement strand
GTTGGCCGGTTTGAGGTCGCGGTGCACGATGCCCTTGTCGTGCGCCTCTGCCAGCGCGTCGCAGATCTGCGCCACGATGTGCACGCAGCGCTCGAGCGGGATCGGCGCGTCGGACAGGATCACCTCCTTGAGCGACCTTCCATCCAAATACTCCATGACCATGTAGGGCAGGTTGTCCTCGGTCAGGCCAAAGTCGTAGACGCGAACCGAGTTGGGATGGCTGAGCAGACCCACCACCTCCACTTCGCGATAAAAGCGCTTGAGGGCGGCCGGATCGACGGCGGGGTCGCGTGTCAGCAGCTTGATCGCGACCGCGCGCTCGGTGGCGCCGAACCGCTGCACGCCGAGAAAGACGGCGCCCATTCCGCCGTGGCCGACCAGGTGCTTGACGACGTACTTGCCGCCGAGGGTCACGCCCGTGAAATGGCTATAGGACGACCCGATCATTCCGTCCCCGGCCTGCCAGCGCAAACAGATCCCCCCTGCGAACACCCCCCTCGCGACCACAATCGTGCCGGTTTGCCAGGCCGGCCGGGGGAGTTCGCCGGACACATCTCTGCTTGCGGGGATTGTCGAGCGCGCTAGGTCCGGCGTCAAGCCACCAGCGCAGAGAGCCAGATCTGATCCGTAGTCGTCACTCGGTCGTCGGTTCGGCGTCGTCTCCAGCCTGACTCTATCCGGCGGCTGGACCACAATTTACGACAGATCCGGGTCAAGCGCCTTCGCCGTCGACGGTCGACGCGCTTTTTGACAGTCTGCGGAAAACGCGGCTATGGTGGCCTTCCGCCGGAAAGTGAAGCCTGTCATTGGTGGCGTTGCCGGAGGAGGTTGCATGCGCTGGCTCGTTCTGTCGATCTCGCTCGTTCTACCCGCGCTCGTTGCCGGGGCGCCCCTCGAGTCGAAGCTCGCCGAATCCAACAACGCCTTTGCGTTAGACCTCTACGGAAAACTGGCAAAGGAACCCGGCAACCTCTTCTTCTCGCCGTACAGCATCTCGTCGGCGTTCGCAATGACATGGGCCGGCGCGCGCGGGGCGACCGCCAAGGAAATGGCGAAGGTGCTGCACTTTGGCAAGCCCGACGCGGTGCACGCCGGCTTCGACGCGCTCAACAAGGAGCTGCTCGGCCCGGCCAAGCCCGGGTACCAGCTCTCGTTGGCGAACAAACTCTTCGTGCAGAACGGCTTCAAGCTGCTCGCGCCCTTCACCGCCATCACGCGGGACCGCTACGGCGCGCCGATCGAGCTGGTGCAGTTTGGGCCGGAGTCGACGCGCCTCAAGATCAACACCTGGGTCGAGGACCAGACCGGCAAGCGCATCAAGGACCTCATCCCCCCCGGCGTGCTCACCGCCGACACGGCCATGGTGCTGGTCAACGCGATCTACTTCAAGGGCACCTGGATCCAGGAATTCGACAGGGACGCCACCAAACCCGCGCCCTTCTTTGCGGGCGGCAAGACCTTTGACGTGCCGACGATGAACGGAAAAAAGAAAGCGCGCTACGGCGAGCGCGACAACGTGCAGGTGCTCGAGCTGCCCTACCAGGGCGGCGACGTCACGATGCTGGTGCTGCTGCCGCGCGCCAAGGACGGTCTCGCCGCGCTCGAGAAGAAGCTCGATGCCAAGGCGTTCGAAGAGTACGTCGCCACGCTGCAGCCCACCGAGGTCAACGTGCACCTCCCGCGCTTTCGCCTGGAGCAGACCCTGGTGCTCCCCGACACGCTCAAAGCGATGGGCATGAAAAAGGCGTTTGTGGGGGGCCAGGCCGATTTTTCGGGCATGGACGGCACGCGCCAGCTCTACATCAGCGCCGCGTTTCACAAGGCGTTTGTCGAGGTCAACGAGGAGGGCACCGAGGCCGCCGCCGCCACCGCCGTCGTGATGGGCAGGTCGGCGTCGGTCGAGCCGCCGAAACCCGACTTCCGAGCCGACCATCCGTTCATGTTTGCGCTGCGCGACTCGAAGAGCGGAAGCGTGCTCTTTGTCGGCCGCGTGGCAGACCCGCGCTGAAAGCTCGTCCTAGCTCCAGCTCTCGATGCCCAGCAGCAGCAGCAGCAGCGCCTTCTGCACGTGCAGCCGGTTCTCGGCCTGGTCGAAGACCGCCGACCAGCGGCCGTCCATCACCTCGTCCAGCACCTCCTCTCCGCGGTGGGCGGGCAGGCAGTGCAGGAAGATGGCGTCGGGCCGCGCCTCCTCCATCAGCGCCGCGTTGACCTGGTAGTCCTGCAGCTTCTGCCGCAGCGCGTCGGCCTCGCTGTCCTGGCCCATGCTGACCCAGGTGTCGGTGTAGATCGCGTGCGCGCCCTTGACCGCCTTGTGCACGTCGCGCTCGACGCGGACGCGGGTCTTGAACCTCTTGGCGTCCTCCTGCGCGCGCTTGAGCACCCTGGGTCTGGGCGGCACCTCCCGCGGGCAGGCGACGACGACGTCGTAGCCGGCGCGCGGGCCGGCCAGCATCAGCGAGTGCGCCACGTTGTTGCCGGCTCCGACGTAGACCAGCTTTAGGCCGCGGGTCTCTCCGAAGCGCTCGCGCAGGGTCAGCGTGTCGGCCAGCGCCTGGCACGGGTGGTAGAGGTCGGTCAGCGCGTTGACGATAGGGATGCCCGCGTGCTTGGCCAGCTCGTCGACCTCGTTCTGGCCAAAGGTGCGGATGGCGATGGCGTCGACGTAGCGCGCCATCACCTTGGCCGTGTCATGGGTCGACTCGCCGCGCCCCATCTGCATGCCGGTGGAGCCGGACGAGGTCAGGATCAGCGGCTGGCCCCCCATCTGCCAGATGCCGACCTCGAACGAGACCCGGGTGCGGGTCGACTGCTTGCTGAAGATGACCGCGATCGAGCGGCCCTTCAGCTTGTCGCGATAGTGCTCGGGGTGGCGCTTGAGCTGCTGGGCCAGGTCGAGCACGCGCAGGTACTCCTGCGGATTGAGATCGACGTCGCTGCGAAGATGTCGCGTCATGATGGCCCCCTACTTCTTGGCCTTTTGCGCGGGCTTCCTGGCGGTCTTGTTTTTCGCGGGCGCTCTCTTGGCGATGGCCTTTTTGGCAGCGGGACGCTTGGCGCCGCGGCGGCCGTGCCGGCGCAGGAAATCGCGGATCACGTCCTCCAGCGTCGGCCGCCCGATCTCCTGCAGCTCGTATCCTACGCGCACCGACGGTTTGTTGAAGGTGATGTAGCGCGTGAGATCGATCGGCGTGCCGACGATGACCAGATCGCAGTCGGTGGCGTCGATGGTCTCCTTGAGATCCTGCATCTGTTGCTCGCCGTAGCCCATCGCCGGCAGCAGCTTGCCGATCTCGGGGTACCTGTTGAACGTCTCGGCTATGGTGCCCACGGCACAGGGTCGCGGGTCGACCAGCTCGCGCGCCCCGTAGTGCATGGCGGCGATGATGCCGGCGCCAAACTTCATCTCGCCGTGGGTGAGGGTCGGCCCGTCCTCGACCACCAGCACGCGCCGATCGAACACCGCCTTTGGGTTGCTGACGGTCACCGGAGAGGCGGCGTCGATGATGATGGCGTCGGGGTTGACGCTGCGGATGTTGGCGCGCACGGTCTCGATCGCCTCGGCCGGCGCGGTGTCGACCTTGTTGATGACCACCACGTCGGCGCGCCGCAGGTTGGCCTCGCCCGGGAAGTAGCACAGCTCGTTGCCGGCGCGCAGCGGATCGGTCACCACGATCTCGAGGTCGGCGTCGAAGAACGGCAGGTCGTTGTTGCCACCGTCCCACAGCACGACGTCGGCCTCCTGCTCGGCCTGGCGCAGGATCGCCTCGTAGTCGACACCGGCGTAGACGATGGTGCCGCGCGCGAGGTGCGGCTCGTACTCCTCGATCTCCTCGATCGTGCAGTGGTGCCTGATCAGGTCGGGCTTGCGCGCGAAGCGTTGGACCTTCTGGAGCGCCAGGTCGCCGTAGGGCATCGGGTGTCGCACCGCCACCAGCTTTTTGCCAGCCGCCTTGAGCAGCTCGGCGACCCGCCGCGTGGTCTGGCTCTTGCCGCAGCCGGTGCGCACGGCGCAGATCGAGATCACCGGTTTTTTCGACCTGAGCATGGTCTTGGCCGAGCCGATGAGCCTGAAGTCGCAGTTGTGCTCCATCGCGATCGCCGACCGCGCCATGACGTAGTTGTAGGGCACGTCGGAGTAGGCGAAGACGACCTCGTCGATCTTGTGCTGGTGGATGAGCTGTGGCAGCTCGCTCTCGGCGACGATCGGGATGCCGTCCGGGTAGAGCGGGCCGGCCAGCTCCGGCGGGTAGCGGCGGCCCGCGATGTCCGGGATCTGGGTCGCCGTGAAGGCCACCACCCGGGTGTCGGGATCGTCGCGAAACATCGTGTTGAAGTCGTGAAAATCGCGGCCTGCTGCTCCGAGAATCACCACCCTGTGCTCTGCCATGACGACTTCTCCCGATGGCCCACGCCGCCATTGTCTGGAGAACTCGACGTCGCGAACGCGACATGCGGTCGCGGACGCTGCACCTCGTGACGGCCGCACCGGCCGTCGGGGCTCGTGAATCCGCCTGCCGCCGCGTCAAACCCGAGCCGTCAGGGCGACCCCGGCGCGTGGAGTTGGCAGGTCGATGCCGGCACACTAACAAGAGGTCGATGACCAGGCAACCCCCGCCCCCCACCCTGGCGGCGGCCGTGCTATGTGTCAGGGCCAGGATCACCCGGGGTGCGCCATGTACGTGCAGCAGTTCTTCGTCGATGGCCTGGCTCACTGCTCCTATCTGCTCGGCGCGAGCAGCACCTGCGCCATCGTCGATCCCATGCGCGACGTGCAGGTCTATCTCGACGCGGCCAAGGCGCGGCAGTTGTCCATCACCCACGTCGTGCTGACGCACCTGCATGCCGATTTCGTCGGCGGTCATCGCGAGCTCGCAGACGTCACCGGCGCGACTGTATGCGCGCCCGCTGCCGGCCGCTGCTCTTTTCCCCACGTCGGGGTCGACGACGGCATGCGCGTCGTGCTCGAGGAGGTCGAGCTGCAGGTGATGGCGACGCCCGGTCACTCGCCCGACAGCGTCTGCTGCGTTGCCGTCGACCGCGGCCGCAGCGACGATCCGGTCGCGGTGTTCACGGGCGACACGCTCTTTGTCGGGGAGATCGGCCGTCCCGACCTGTTTCCGGGCCAGGCCGCCGAGCTCGCCGGAGCGCTCTTCGATTCGCTACACAACCGGCTGCTCAAGCTGCCTGACTACTGCGCCGTGCTGCCCGGTCACGGCGCCGGCTCGCTCTGCGGTCGCGCCATCGGGCAGAGCCGCCAGAGCACGATCGGCTACGAGCGCCGCAACAACAGCCTGCTGCATGTGACCGACCGCTCGCTGTTCGTCGAGCGCCTGACGCGCGATCCGCCCGACCTGCCCGACCACTTCGGCCGCTGCTGCGCGGCCAATGCCGCCGGACCGCCCCTGCTGCGCGAGCTCGCCGTCCCGCGGTCGCTCCCGCCGCGGCTGTTCGAGCAGGAGCTGCGGCGCTCCCACCGCGTCGTCGTCGATACCCGCGGCTGCGAGGCGTTTGCCGGCCAGCATATCGTCGCCAGCCTGCACCTCGACCTCGAGGGAAATTTCTCGCTGTTCGCCGGCTGGCTGCTGGCCCCCGAACAGGAGATCCTGCTGGTGGTCGACTCCGCCTCGGCGGTGCCCGATGCGCTGACGCGCCTGCGCCGGGTCGGGCTCGATCGGGTCGTCGGCTATCTCGAGGGCGGCATGCCGGCCTGGACCCGGGCCGGTTTTCCCACCGGCCACCTGTCGCTGCTGTCGGCGGCGGAGCTGAGGCAGCGCGTGCAGGCCGGATCACCGATGCAGATGCTCGACGTGCGCAGCCGCCAGGAGTTTCTCCGGGCTCACGTCGAGGGCGCGCTCAACATCCCGTTGCCCGACCTGCGATCGCGGCACGGCGAGCTGTCGCGGCAGGTGCCGATCGCGATCGTCTGCGCGAGCGGCCATCGCGCGAGCACCGCCGCCAGCCTGGTCCAGCCGCTCGGTCTGCATAGCATCGCCGTCCTCGCGGGCGGCCTGCTGGGCTACCACGCCGCGGGATACGGGCCGGAGTGCCCGGTCTGCCACATCCCGCACGGTCCGGCCGCGTGCTGATCTCGCGGCGGGATCGCCGCGTGCGGGCACGGCCATCAGAACGGCATCGCGGTATCGGCGCCGCAGGCAAGCTGTCGCTCGTCGACGGCCGGAGTCGGGGGCGACGCCGGTGCGGTCTCCTGCCGATCGGAGTCCGGGCCTTGCACCAGCAGGATTCCCGCCGGCACCACCAACATCGAGTTGCAGAGGGAGACACAGGTGGAGCACTCGGTGAGGCAGGTCGTGCAGTTGGCCATGCAGGCTGTGCACTGGGTGACGGCGCAGTCGGTCAGCCCGGATACGACGCACACCGCCAGGACGGTCAGCCTCGACCTGCTCCACATGCGATGCCGCTCAGAACGGCATCGTGCTGTTGGCGTCGCATGTGGGCTGCAGCTCGTCCTCAACCGGCTCCTGTGTCGACACCAGAGCGGTGTCGGCCTGATCGGGCGCTTGCACCAGGAACAGGCCGGTCGGCAGCGCGTTGCAGAGCGAGCCGCAGGCGCTCAGACCGGACAGCGGGCAACAGCAGGCGGCGAGCGCAAACACCGCGTACAGCAGAAAAGCGACCATCGACAATCGGCGCAGCATGTGAGGTCTCCTCGGTGGGGTGTGGTCACGAGCACCTCGACCCGAAACTGCAGTCTACCAGAATACGCTCTCGTCGTCAGGGAGGAAAAAGTAGCGAGGACGGAATACGTTGCTCGGGGTGACGGCTGTCACGGAGCCGGAACCGGCGCTGGAGCCGGAGTCGGCGCTGGAGCCGGTGCCGGAGCCGGCGCTGCAGTTGGCGATGTGGTCTGCCCGGTGGGAGTCGCCGGAGCTGCCGGCGCGCCGGCGGCTGGCACGGCTGGTTGGATCGCCGGCGCCACGAAGCCAGGCGGCAGGTACCACGACGCGGGCGCGACCGGCGCGTTGACCTGCTGCAGCGCCTGCTGCCACTGCGTCGCGCGTGCCGCGAGCTGCTTGGGGTCGCCCAGCTTGCCGGTGCCCTGGCGGTCGGCCTCGTCGCACATCCGGCGCGCCTCGTCGAGCAGCGCCGGCAGACCGTCGAGGATGCGTTTGGCGCGCAGATAGGCGTAGTCGGCCTTGAGCTCTCGCAGGCCGCGGCGGTCCTCGTCGGTCAGCCCGGACAGGTTGTCGATGCGCCGCACGACCGCGTCGGCCGCGTCCATGTTGGGCAGCTTGCCGCTGTAGAGCTCGTCGCGGAGCTCCTTTTCGACGATGGCATAGATGCCGCGATCGAGCTCGGCCCGATCGCCGAAGCTCTGGCGCGCTGGCCCGGCCCAGTTCGCCGGTATCCGGATCGGCGCGTAGGCGGCGCGCTCGGCATCGTTGTGCGGCGTGAAGGGCTTGTCGTAAAAAGGCAAAGGCGAGCCGCGGTGAACCACGAGCAGGCGCTGATCCCCGGCGTCGCGCACCAGGTAAAAAGTGCGCGCGTTGAGCTGACCCGCCAGATAGCCGATGGCGCACAACGCCACGATCACGATCGCCAGGACGAGGAACAGCTTGAAACGGCCGCCGCCCTCGGTCGGTGCCTCGCTCATGTCAGTTCTCCTTTTGGTCCTCGAGCACACCTATGTATGGCACGTTGCGATACAGCGAAGCGTAATCCATACCATACCCGATGACGAATTGATCCGGGATGGTAAAGCCCAGATAGCGGATCGGCACGCCGCCGACGTTGTTCTTGGGTTTTTCGAGCAGGGCGCACAGCGCCAGCGAGGCCGGCTTGCGGGTCTCGAGATTCTGGATCAGGTAACGGGCGGTGAGCCCGGTGTCCACGATGTCCTCGACCACCAGCACGTGCTTGTCCTGGATCGGCCGCGACAGGTCGCTGGTCATGCGCACCACTCCGCTCGAGGTGGTCTCGTCGCCGTACGACTGGACTCCGAGAAAATCGACCTCGATCGGGATCGTGATGTAGCGGCACAGGTCGGCCAGGAACATGTAGGCGCCGCGCAGCACACCCACCAGCACCAGTTGCCTGCCGGCGTAGTCCTCCGAGATCTCGCGGCCCATCTCGCGCAGTCGGCTATCGATCTCCTCGGGCGACAGCATGGTGGCGATTCGCTTCACGGGACCGGCCTCTCTAGACGTCTGTGTTGTTCATGATCTCGCCAAAACCGCCGCCGCCCGGCACGATGTACCCCCGCTCGGTCAACCCCGACTCCTCGTTCCAGCGCGAGCCCGGCACGTCGGCCAGCACCGCCGCCGGGCTGGCGCCGCGGTCGAGCCGGACCGCATAGACGATGACGTCGGGGTGGCTGCGCTGCATGCGGCGCAGGTACTCGGGTGTGACGATCAGGTTGGCGGTGACGTACTTGGCGGCGCGGCCAAAGTCCTTCTTGTAGATGTCGATGGCGGCGACCAGCGATCCGCCGGTGGCGCCCATCGGGTCGGGGAAGATGACGATGGCGTTCTCGACGTCGCCGCCGATCTTGAGGCCGTGCACGTCGCTGCCGGTGACCCGGCCCTCGGCGGTGGTCGCCCGCGCCATGACGATGTGATCCTGGCGCACGCGCGCGGGATTCATCGTCGTGCACAGGAAGTCGAACACGACCTGCGAGGGCAGGGTTCCGGCGCGAGCGATGTTGACCGTGACCGCCCGCGTCTCGGTGTCGATCACCTCTCCGGTCCAGATCCCGAGCGGCGAGCTCTCCCTCATGCGCGTGTCGAAGCTGCGCCGGCAGCGCGGGAACTCGGCGTTGAGTATGGCCTTGATCAGGTAGCGGTAGAGATCGCGCACCAGGTTGTTGAGCAGCGGTTGCACGACGTCGTGGGTGCACAGTCGGGCCAGGTGCGAGAGTAAAAACGGATCCGCCAGGATGTGGTAGTTGCCGCCGTAGCGGTGCTCGATCTCGGCCGTCGGATGCACGATCTGCTGGTAGACGCAGTCCAGCGGCCCGCGGTCGCCGCCGCTCGCTGGCGACGGCTCGATCATGCCTCGGCCGCCAGGCGGTCGCCGGCGGGCGCGTCGTCGCCGGTGCGCTCGTCGGGAGCGCCGGTGAAGCAGCGCCGGCAGCGCGGTTCGTAGACGTTGCCGGCGCCAACCACCACGCGCTCGTCGCTGCGGACGACGCGCTGCGAGCGGTTGGCCGGGTTGCCGCACTTGACGCAGATGGCGTGCTCCTTGGTCACAAACTCGGCCACCGCCATCAGCGTCGGCACCGGCTCGAACGGCTTGCCGCGGTAATCCTGGTCCAGCCCGGCCACGATCACCCGCACGCCGCGGTCCGCCAGCGCCTCGCACACCTCGACCACGCCGGCGTCCAGGAACTGCACTTCGTCGATGCCGACGACCTGGGTGTCGGGCTCGATCAGCTCGTAGAGCTCGGCCGCGCTCTTGACCGGCACCGACTCCAGACGCTGATCGTTGTGCGAGACGATCTGGACCCGGTCGTAGCGGTCGTCGGTGGCGGCCTTGAAGGCCTGGACTCTGAGCCGCGCGATCTGGGCGCGGCGCAGCCGGCGGATCAGCTCCTCGCTCTTGCCCGAGAACATCGAGCCGCAGATGACCTCGATCCAACCGACTCCCGATGGCGTGAGCTGCATGGGTGGCCTCGGCGTGAAAGCGTTGGGGCGGACTATGGTGAAGGCGGCCCGTGCTGTCAACGGTCTGCCAGAACATCGGCAAGCTGCGCCTCGCTGATCAGCCCGCGGCGCTGGAGCTCGCGCGCGGCATCGGCGTAGGTGTCGAACAGCAACACCTTGGGCAGGGTGGCGATCGACGCCTCGATCGGGTAGCCCCGCACGCGGTGGATCAGGGCCAGCTCGATGCGATCGCCGCGCTCCTCGAGCAGCCGCCCGAACACCTGCGGATCGGCCTGGGTGCTGTCGCCGATCACGATCGCCTGGCGGCCCGGATTGCGGTCCAGCAGCCGTCCGATATTGGCGACCTTGTCTTCGAGGATGCCGTCGTTGGCGCCGAACAGGCTGGCCGCGCCCGAGAGCGGGCTGGCGAAGGCCGCGCTGCTGTACCGGATGCCGGTCGCCCGCAGATCCCTGTCGACCCCGACCACCACGCCGTCGCGCGCGGTCACGAAGTGCACGTCGCCCTCGATCCCGAGACCGTCCGCGCCGAGGTCGAGCGCGCGGAACAGGGCGCGCGCGCCGGGAAAGACGCGGCCGCGCACGGCCGGATCCTTGAATGGCTTGACCGTGTCGTCGATGTCGCTGAGCACGATGCGCTCGCTGCTGGCCATCAGCGGCCGCGCCTCGTCGATCAGCTCGCGCGCCCGCTGGTTGAGCGCGCGGTCGTCGATGTCGTCGCTCAACAGGTGCGCGAGGTCGTGATCGTCCGCCCCGCCGTCGATCAGCCGCAGGCACTGGCCGCGGTCGGCCGGAGACAGCGCGGCCAGCAGGTTGACGATCGCCAGCTCGCGCCGGCGCCGGGTGTCGCCCCTGGCCAGCAGCTCGATCGCCTGGTGCGCCTCGCTGGCGCTGATGCCGGCCAGCCCCGCCGGCGACTGGGCTATCTGCTCGATCTCGCCGACGCTGCCGCGGCCGTTGCGGATGCGCGCGAGCGGAACGGCGAGCGGCGAGTCCGGTGCCGCGACGGCGCTGGCGAGGACGAGCGTTGCCACCAACATCTTTTGCTCCGGTGTCTCGGTGCGCTGGTGCCGGGGGCCGTTTTCCCGGCCTTGCCGGTCCGGCGACCGCGCCGCAGTGCGCCATCGGCGCCGGGGAGGTACCGCGGCGCGCCGCAGACGCGCGTTGCTGGCATCGCCAGCGCATGTTACACAACCCCACCATGGCGACGTACTTTTTGCCATTCGAAAAGCCGCTGGTCGAGCTCGAGCGCAAGCTGCAGGAGCTCAAGGAGTTCGGCACCGGCAACCGGGTGCAAGACGAGATCAAGCGGCTCGAGCGACGAGCGCTGCGGCTGCGCGAAGAGATCTTTCGCGGTCTGACGCGCTGGCAGATCGTACAGCTCGCGCGCCATCCCAGCCGGCCGTTCACGCTCGACTACGTGCCGCACGTCTTCGACGAGTTCGTCGAATTGCACGGCGACCGCCGGTTCGCCGACGACGCCTCGATCGTGGGCGGGTTGGCGCGGCTGGGGGGGCGGCCGCTGGTCGTCATAGGCCATCAGAAAGGACGCGGCACCAAGGACAACATCCACCGCAATTTCGGCAGCCCGCGGCCGGAGGGATATCGCAAGGCCAAGCGGCTGATGCGGCTGGCCGAGCGCTTCGAGCGACCGGTGGTGACCTTCGTCGATACCCAGGGTGCCTACCCGGGGGTCGGCGCCGAGGAGCGCGGTCAGGCCGAGGCGATCGCGGCCAACCTGCAGGCGATGATGGAGCTGCGGGTGCCGATCGTCACCGCCATCATCGGCGAGGGCGGCTCCGGCGGCGCGCTGGCGATCGCGGTGGCAGATCGGGTGATGATGCTCGAGTTCTCGATCTACTCGGTGATCACGCCCGAGGGCTGCGCCTCGATCCTGTGGCGCGACTCGGGGCGGGCCGAGCAGGCTGCCGACGCCCTGCGCCTCACCGCTCCCGATCTGTTCGGCCTCGGGGTGGTCGACGAGATCGTGCGCGAGGCACCGGGCGGCGCCCAGCGGGACAGCGTGCTGACCGCCGGCCATCTGCGCGAGGCGTTGATCCGGCACGTCGACGAGTTGGGTGCCCTGGAGCCAGAGGAGCGTGTCAACCGGCGCATCGCGAAGTACCGCCGACTGGGCGTCTTTCACGAGGAGCAACGATGAAGCCTTTGGTCACCGCCAACATCGAGCGATTGCGCCCCTATACGCCGGGCAAGCCGATCGAGGAGACCGAGCGCGAGTACGGTGTCAAGAACGCGGCCAAGCTCGCCAGCAACGAAAATCCCTTTGGGCCGTCGCCGCTCGCGATCGAGGCGATGCAGCGCGCGATCGGGGAGATGCACCTCTACCCGGACGGCGGCGCCTACTATCTCAAGGAGAAGCTGGCGCAGTACCTGGCGTCCTTCGACGTCGAGCCCCACAACATCATCGTCGGCAACGGCAGCAACGAG
>JAFGSX010000354.1 GCA_016934455.1 Deltaproteobacteria bacterium | reverse complement strand
CTCGAGATCCCCCCGCCTTCCCTCAGCGCAGCGCGAACGCCTTCATTCGATCGACGACGACTTCCTTGAACGGCACGGCCATCACGCCGTCGGCGACGCGATAGCGCCGATCGCCGGGATAGACGACCGCCAGTTGATCGAGCGCCAGGTCGTCGCTGGCGATGCGCATCGACGGAGTGAGCCGCGGCGCATCGCTGCGCTTGATCTCGACCCCGATCCGGCGGCCGCGCTTGAGCAGCAACAGGTCGAGCTCGGCGCCGTTGTGCGTGGCCCAGAAAAAGAACTCGTCGGGCTCGACCGCGCGCAGCACCTGCTCGACCACGTAGCCTTCCCACGACGCGCCGCTCTTGGGATGCGACAGCAGCTCGCGCTCGGACCGGATGCCGAGCAGGTAGTGCAACAGCCCGCTGTCGCGAAAGTAGATTTTCGGGGTCTTGACCTGGCGCTTCTTGAGGTTGGCGTGCCAGGGCGCGAGCTGGCGCACCATGAAGACGCCGGTCAGCAGGTCGAGGTAGCGCCGTACCGTCGGCTCGCTCACGCCCAGCGAGCGGGCCAGCTCGGCGCCGTTGAAGAGCTGGCCGTGATAGTGCGCCAGCATGGTCCAGAACCTGAACAGCGTCGGCGCCGGGATGTTGAATCCGAGCTGGACCAGGTCGCGCTCGAGAAAGGTCTGCACGAACTGCTTGCGCCAGGCCAGGCTGTCGGGCTCGGAGCGGGCGAGAAACGACAGCGGAAAGCCGCCGCGCAGCCAGTGCCGCTGCTGCGACCTGAAGCCAACCTCGGCCAGGCCAAAGCCGCTGATGACGACGGTCTCGAGCCGGCCGGCCAGCGATTCGGAGGACTGCCTGAGCAGCTCGGGCGAGGCGCTGCCCAGGATCAGGAACCTGGCAGGCAAGGGCTTGCGGTCGGCCAGCACGCGCAGCAGCGGAAACAGGTCCGGTCGGCGCTGGATCTCGTCGATGACAACGACTCCGCGCAGCCCGGCCAGCGCGGTCCTGGGCTCGGCCAGCCGCGCCAGCCCCTCCGGGTCCTCGAGGTCGAAGTAGTTGACCGCGGTCGGCGCGACCAGATGGCGCGCCAGCGTGGTCTTGCCGCTCTGGCGTGGGCCGATCAGCGCCACGACGCGGCTGCGCTTGAGCGCCTGACGAACCTGCTGCTTGATGTCTGCACGATCGATCATGCTTACCTATTACCATGAAATAATAACATCCAACATTAGATTTACCTGGTCGTGCAAAGCTTGCCACGCGGTCGCAACCGACGTCATCGCAACACGTCTCGTCATGGCTCCCCCCGCCAGTTCTCGTCGATGCGCCAGTCGGCCACCAACCAGTTGACGTTTTTCACGTAGGGCTTGACCAGCGCGAACATCGGCCGTGCCATGCCAAGCGGGATCACCGGGACCTCGCGCATGAACACCTCCTCGGCTTGCCGGACCAGCGCCAGGCGCTGTCGACGGTCGACGAGGCTTGCCGCAGCGTCGAGAAAACCTTCGAACTCATCATTACAGAACGATCCGTAGTTCGAGGGATCACCGCAGCGCGCGGTCGTGAGGAAGCAGGCGCGTTCGGGATCCGGCGTAATGTCGCCCAGGCCCAAAAACCCGGCATCGCTGTTCGCCAGCGGGGCGACGTAGTAGGCCCTGAGATCCTGGGTCCGGATATCGACCTCGAGACCGAGGTTCGCCTGCCACTGCGCGGCGACCCACTCAGCGACCTTGATGCTCTGAGCCGCTGACGGGACGTTGAAGACGATTTTTTCCGGCACCGCATTTCGTTCCCTGGCCGCTGCCAGCTCGGCGCGCGCCTGGTCAGGATGAAAGCCGAGGGGAGGCGGCGGCACGTAGCAAAGCGCGCCCGGCTCGACGATTGAAACCACACCTGGGGTTTCTGGCTGAACCCCGCACAGCGCTCTCTCGGCGGCTGTCAGTTGTGCAACCGGCTTTCCAGGTGTCCACTGGCCAGTAGCGGCGTAGCCAGGCCGCAGGATCGCGATGCCGCGGACGTCGATCGCCAGCGCGAGCGCTTGGCGCAATGCGCGATCGGACAGCCGTTGCGTATTGAGAACGATGCCGGTCGACTCCAGGAACCCGCGCGCGTGAACCTCGCGCGTGCGGGGTTGACCAGCAGCGTCGAAGAAGAGCGCTGCCATGGCATGTGGGATCGAAAACGAGTCGAGGACGTCGCAACTGCCAAACAAGTACCGGCTGGTTGCCGACAACGACCCGCTGATGGTCAGGCGATCGATGCCGACGTTGTCGCGGTCCCAGAACGTAGCCGATTGCACCATCTCGAGGCGGTCCCGCTCGCGCCAGGCAACCAGGTGATAGGCGCCGCTGGTGACGATGCGAGACGGCTGGATCCAGCTGCGCGGCCAGTGCGAGATGACTTCGCGCGGCACTACCAGGTCGACGTCGTAGATCGCCATGAATTGCAGGAGACCTGGCGTCGGTTGCCCGGTCTCGACGACGAGCGTGTGCGGGTCCGGTGCCCGGATGCCGACCAGGTCTGGCGTGGCCCGCAATGCGCCACCGCGCACCGTGCCGACACGGCGACTCGAGACCGGATCGTCGAGGCTGGCGACCGGGTACAAAACGTCCGCATTTGGGCTCGACAGGGCCGAACTCGGCAGCCAGCCGTACATGCCTTCGCCGCTGTCGTGAAACACGTACGACCTCTCACCCGAGGCATCGCACTCGACCAGGAACACCTTGCTACCAACCAGGAGCGTTGCGAAGATCTCGCTGTTCTCGTCCGGCCACGCGCGCAGCGCCACCGATCGGGTGACGACGCGCAGGTCCGGGTTGGGGAGCGGCGGCTCCTGCTTGACCAGCTCGATCGCGTCGCCAGCGTGAAAAGGCCCGCTCTCCGTTGTCACCTGGCGTGCGGCTCCGGCCGTGAAAGCCCGGGCGTGGCGTATCGGCCAGAGATACTGGGCGTAGACTGCAGCCGTGCGCGGATCGAGCACGCGGACCATCGAGTAGCGCACATCCTCGGCCTTGATGGGACGACCGTTGGAGAACCGCGCATCGGTCCGCAGATGAAACGTGTAGACGCGCTGGTCGGACGAGATGTCCCACGACTCCGCCAACGACGGCCTCGGTTGCATGTCCGCGCCCAGCACGACCAACCCGTCGAACAGCTGGGGAGCAATCATCTGACTGGACACGAGCATCGGCCGCGCCGGGTCGACGGAGTCGGGGTCCAAGGTGCACCACCGCACATGCCCCGGCACGGGCTGCCGCACGCGGCCGAGGTAGGGCCCGCTGACGTCGAAACAACCGACGAGCGACGCTGCGAGCACTGCCGCAGCGGCCAACACGCCAGCCTTCAAGGTGGAGGTCCCCCAGAGCCGATGCGGCGCCAATTACCTCTTTTTCAAACCGCGGGCAAGACACCACAGTCGCACGCGACACAACCTGTCGCCAGCAGATCACCGCCGCGGTCGAGCGGGAGTTCGGCGCGGACAGTTGAAACGGCTCGAAGTCGGTCAGGCGCGCCCGCCGCTCAGCGCCCGCCGGCCGACAGGATCGCCCTGGCCTTGTTCTTGTCTCCCTCGAAGTCGAAGGCCTGGAAGATCTTGAAGGCGTTCTCGCGGTCGGCCAGCCGCGGCGCCAGGATCTCCAGCGCCTTGAGCTTGTCGTTGCCAAAGTCGAACTGGCCCAGCAGCGCGACCACCTGCTCGGCCGAGAACCAGCCGCGGCGCGCCGCCTCGGCCAGCACGCGCAGCTTGCCGTCGCCAAAGCTCTCGCCCTTGAGCGCGCCCAGCAGCGCGCGGAAGTCGCGCGCCGGCATGAGCACGATCGCGGGCGGCGCTGTCGGCGCCGGCATCGGCGGCGGAGCGGGCGGTTGCACGACGGCATGCGGGCCACCGTGCGGGCCGGCGTGCGGGCCGGCGTGCAGGATGAAGCCGTCGTCGTCCGCCACCAGCCCCACGCTCACCAGCTCGCGCGCCGACGGCGCCCGGCCGATCATCTCGCGCAGGTGCTTGAGCTTGTGCCTGGCGCGCGCCAGGTCCTGGTCGAGGTGGCGGCAGTCGCCCTTGCCCTTGCCGCGGCCCTTGCCCTCGGTCTTGCCCTCCAGCCGCGCCAGCTCCTCGATCACGTCGTCGAGCAACGCGCCGGCGCGCGCCCGGTCGACCAGCACCGGATCGTGTTCCCGGTGCTGTGCGCGCGCCGTGCCCGAGATGGCGATCGCACAGGCGAGCGCACAACAGACGATCAGGCGACGCATGAAGCCTCCGATTTCAAGGTGAGCAGAAGACGCAGCGTGTCCGACACATATTCACGCGCGCGCCGCGCTGACAACCGGCAACGGCGATTGATCGCGGCGCCGAGCCGTGCCATCTGTGCGGTGAGGAGGGATGTCCCATGTCCAGCACGCCCGATCGCTCGACCGCCGCCGCCATGGAGTTCATCGCCAACACGCCGCACCTGATCGGCGAGCTGACGGTCGAATCGCTGATGTCCGACTACGCCAACCATCTCTGCTTCTCGCTGGCCAAGGACCGCTTCACGGCCACGCCGCACGACAAGTTCTACGCGCTGGCGCTGGCGGTGCGCGATCGACTGATGGAGCGCTGGATCAAGACCCAGCAGACCCACCACCAGCAGCACGCCAAGCGCATCTACTATCTGTCGCTCGAGTACCTGATGGGCCGCGCGCTCAGCAACAACATCATCAACCTGCGCTGCGACGAGCTGGTGCGGCAGGCGATGCAGAAGCTGGGCATCAACCTCGACGAGCTGCTCGAGATCGAGGTCGACGCCGGCCTCGGCAACGGCGGCCTCGGCCGGCTGGCCGCCTGCTTCGTCGACTCGATGGCCACGCTCGAGCTGCCCGCCATGGGCTACGGGCTGCGCTACGACTACGGCATCTTCCGGCAGACCATCAAGAACGGCTACCAGTTCGAGGAGCCCGACGACTGGCTGCGCCACGGCAACCCGTGGGAGATGGCGCGGCCCGAGTACGCGCAAAAGGTGCAGTTCGGCGGCCGCGTCGAGGCGGTGCCGGTCGGCGACGGCACGCAGTTCAAGTGGGTGGGCCACGAGCCGGTGATCGGCATCCCGTACGACATGCCGATCGTCGGCTTCGGCTGCAACACGGTCAACAACCTGCGGCTGTGGTCGGGCAAGGCGCGGCTCGAGTTCGACTTTCAGGACTTCGACCGCGGCGACTACTTCGGCGCGGTCGAGGCCAAGAACGCGGCCGAAAACATCACCAAGGTGCTCTACCCCAACAACAACAACTACCAGGGCAAGGAGCTGCGCTTCCGCCAGCAGTACCTGTTTGTCTCCTGCTCGCTGCAGGACATCATCCGGCGCTACCTCGTCGACAACCAGGACTTCAACGGCTTCACCGACCGCGTCGCGATCCAGCTCAACGACACCCACCCGGCGCTGGCCATCCCCGAGCTGATGCGGCTGTTGATCGACGAGCACGGCGTGGGCTGGGACCAGGCGTGGGAGACCACGCGCGGCGCCACCGGCTACACCAACCACACGCTGCTGCCCGAGGCGCTAGAGCAGTGGCCGGTGCGCTTCTTCGAGAAGCTGCTGCCGCGCCACCTCGAGATCCTGTACGAGATCAACCGCCGCTTCCTGCGCCAGGTGCAGACCCGCTACCCGCTCGACGACGGGCGGCTGCAGCGGATGAGCCTGATCGAGGAGGCCGGCCCCGAGGGCAAATCGGTGCGCATGGCCCACCTGGCCATCGTCGGCAGCAAGAGCGTCAACGGCGTGGCCGCGCTGCACACCAGGCTGCTGCAGACCCACCTGTTCAGGGACTTCGCCGAGTTGTGGCCGGAGCGGTTCAACAACAAGACCAACGGCGTCACACCGCGGCGCTGGCTGCTGCTGTGCAACCCCGAGCTGAGCGCGCTGATCAGCGAGCGCATCGGCGACGGCTGGGTCAAGGACCTCAACCAGTTGCGCAAGCTGGAGCCGGCGATCGAGGACAAGAAGTTCCGCGCCCGCTTTCGGCAGATCAAGCGCGACAACAAGCAACGGCTGGCGCAGGTGATCCAGCAGAACACCGGCGTCGTGGTCTCGCCCGATTCGCTGTTCGACGTGCAGGTCAAGCGGCTGCACGAGTACAAGCGACAGATGCTCAACGTCTTCCACATCATCATGCGCTACCAGCGGCTCAAGCAGAATCCGGGCTTGGACCTGGTGCCGCGCACCTTCATCTTCGGCGGCAAGAGCGCGCCCGGCTATTTCATGGCCAAGCTGATCATCAAGCTGATCAACTCGGTGGCCGACGTCGTCAACAGCGACGAGTCGCTGCAGGGCAAGCTCAAGGTGGTGTTCGTCCCCAACTACCGCGTGTCGCTGGCCGAGAAGATCATGCCCGCCGCCGACCTCAGCGAGCAGATCTCGACCGCGGGCATGGAGGCCTCGGGCACCGGCAACATGAAATTCGCGCTCAACGGCGCGCTCACCGTGGGCACGCTCGACGGCGCCAACATCGAGATCAAGGAGGAGGTCGGCGACGACAACATCTTCATCTTCGGCCACACCGCGGAGCAGGTCGAGACGGTGCGGCGCGACCCGGGCTATCGCGGCCGCCGCTACTACGAGCAGGACGAGGCGATCCGAGGGATGTGCGATCTGCTGTTTCGCAACTTCTTCAACCTCGAGGAGCCGGACGTGTTCGAGCCGATCCGGCAGAAGGTGCTGGACGGCCCCGATCCCTTCTTGCACCTGGCCGACCTGCGCATGTATGCCGAGGCGCAGGATCGCGCCGACCAGCTCTATCGCGATCCCGAGGCCTGGACGCGCAGCGCCATCCTCAACGTGGCGCGCATCGGCAAGTTCAGCTCGGACCGGACCATCAGCGAGTACAACCGCGAAATCTGGGGAATAAAACCGATCCACATCGAAGTCAGTTGATGCGCACAGGAGTTAGCGCCGTCGGTCTCAAGCAACGGCTGAATGTCCCACCTGTCGTATTGACAAAAAAAAACGACGCTATCGTCGGTGACGACGTAAAAAAGTGGGATCGAAACGACCCGAAGTGTGCTATAGTCGCTTTGAAAGGAGGTCAGACAGCAGGGGCGCCCGAAAGTCCTTCTCAGCGCCAACCTTAGGGGCGCCTCGCTGGTCGGTGGGGAGCGTCGCTTCGCGGCTGGGCATTCGCCGTGCTTGTGACCACGAAGCCGACACGAGGCCGAAAGCTTGGTTCGCTGTCCGCTCGAGAAATAGCTTTCGGTCGCCCCTGCTGTCTGATCTCCCTGCATGTACCAGCGCCCTGGGGGCGCTTTTTTTTTGCCCCCTTACTGGCGCTGACCGGGCAAAGCGCGCAATATTGAAGCCGCTGGCATCGGTTTTGAGCGGAGGCTCGACATGCGCTCCGTGTACCAGGTTCGCATCGGGCTGATCGGTATCGAGCCTTCGATCTGGCGCCAGCTCTGGGTGCCGCAGGACCTGACGCTGGCTGGCCTGCATCACGTGCTCCAGATCGCGATGGGCTGGCGCGATCGGGCCGAGCACAGATTCGAGATCGGGCAGCGCCGGATGGGCATGGGCGGCCACAAAATCGCCTGGCAGGTCAGCGATGAGAGCGGCGCCGTGGTCAGCGATCTGCTCAGCAAGCGCGGCCCGATCGTGCACTACATCTACGACTTCAGATGCAACTGGGAGCACGAGCTGCTGGTCGAGGGCATCATCACCAGCCACGAAGAACGGCCGCTGCCGCGCTGCATCGGCGGTGAGCGCGCCTGTCCGGCCGAGGGCTGCGGCGGGCCGACCTCATACCAGGCGCTGATGGCGGCTCTGGCTCAACGCCGCAGCGAGCTACACCAGATCGCCCGACAACGGCTGGGCGCACGTTTCGATCCGGCCGCCTTTGACGCGGCGCAGGTCAATGCCAGGTTCGCTGCCGCGGTCTCACCCGAGTGGTTCGAGACCGAGATCTACGAGGAGGGCGCATCGACCTCGACGGGCTGGCTCTTCGAGTACGACGCCGCACGCGATCCCGATCCCGAGGTCTGGCTCGGTCTCGACCAGGGTGACCGCAACCTGGCCATCGAGGAGTATCATGTGCGCGCCAACCTGCATCGGAGATCGGCGGATCTGCGCGCGCACGCGGTGCTGCACATGGCGGCCGAGACGCATGTGGCCGAGAACGACCCGCCGCAGGCGCGGGCAGCGCTGGCGCGGTTGCTGAAGCAGGGGCTCGACCGCCACCAGGCGATCCATGCGATCGGTACCGTGCTCTCCGAGCACCTGGGCCGAGCGGTGCGACAGGATTACTTCGATCACGTCGCGTACGCCCGGGATCTCGAGAACCTGAGCGCCGACATCTGGCGCTCCGAGGCCGGCCGCAGCCTGATCCCGGGCGTCATGCGCAAGGGGCCGCGCGCTCGCCAGGCCAAGATCGAGGCTCGCGCTTCGGCCCGCCGCGAGCAGGACAAACGCCGGCGGGCAGCGGCCAAGCAGAAGCAAAAGCCAAAGCCCAGGTCAGCTCCCGCCGGCCAGCGCAAGAGCGAACGCCAGAAGACGACCCGGCGCGCTGCCAAAAAGGGCCCCGGCGGCACCCGGCGCACCTAGGGTTTTTGACAAGCTATTGCCGGCTTCGTAGCGTGAACAGATGATCAGACTGGGCGAGTTCTTGGTGGCGAGCCGCGTCTGCACCGGCGGGCAGGTGCGAGACGCGCTGCGGCATCAAGTCGTGCTCGGCGGGCGCCTGGGCACCAACCTGCTCGAGCTTGGGCTGATCGATGAGTCGACCCTGGCCCGCTACCTGTCCAAGCAACATCGTTTGCCCGCGCTCTGCGGCGACAAGCTGCAACCAGATCCCAAGGCGCTGCAACTGCTGCCTCCGTCAGCGGTCGATCGGCTCAACTCCATACCCTATCGCTTGCGCGAGCAGCGGCTGCAGATCCTCTGCCTCGACCCCCACGACGAGCAGATGCTGGCCGAGGTGCGCGCTGTCACCGGCTGCGCGCTCGAGCCGATCGTGGTTCCCGAGTTTCGATTCAACCTGCTGCTGACGACGCTCTACCGCCTCTACCGGAGCGCGCGCGGCATCGCGGTGGACCTGGGGACGCCCCCGGTCGCGCCGGTCGCGCCGCAGACCGGGTCGCCCTCGCTCGCCATCCAGGCGCCGCCTGAGCCGCTCGCGCTCGCCGCGGAACCTGCGGTCGACCTGATGAGCGAGGAGGCCTTTTTCAATATCTACCAGACCAAGCGCACGCGCACCGCCGAGCTCCCGGTGCTGACCGGCACGCTGCTGGCGGATGCCGCGGCACCAGCACCAACAACCGCCGCTCCGGCGCCGGCGGCCGAGCCGCCCGTACCCGAGCTGGCCGAGGCGGACCTCGAGATGGTGATGCCGGCGCCGCCGCCGCGCGACGAGAGCCCGCTCGACTTTCAGAGCGCCAGCCAGCTACTGGCGCAGGTGCGCGACCGCGATCAGGTGGCGCACGCGGTGCTGCGCTTCGCGCGCTCGGACTTCAGACGCGCCCTGCTCTTCACGGTGCACCGCGCATGGATCGTCGGCTGGGATGCCATCGGCGTCGGGATGGCGCCGGGCGACTTTAGCAAGCTGGTGCTGCCGCTCAGTCAGCCATCGGTGTTTGCCACCGTGGTCAAGAGCCGCGCCCACTATCTCGGCGGTCTGCCGCGCGATCGCGTCAACGTGCAGTTCCTGGGGGCCATCGGCCGCCAGATCCCGGCCTCGGCGTGCGTGCTGCCGATATCCGTCGGCGGCCAGGTGCTCAACATCTTCTACGGCGACAACGGTCACCGCCGGCACTGCCCCAGCGACATCGGCGAGCTGCTGATCCTGGCGCTCAAGATCAGCCAGTCGTACGAAGCGTTGTTCCGCGCCCGCTTCGACGAGGCGGCGCTGCCGTGACGCCGCTGCCATGAGGCTGCCACCCGACCCGCCGCCGTCGATAAGATAGCAACCGTCGTCGTCACACATAGCTTACCACGACGACAAAAGTGCGAACGACGGTCGTGTGCCACCGATACTCGAAGCAGGAAGCGCAGCGACGGAGGCGAGCCATGCGCTCGACGACGACGGAGATCCTGCTGGTACTTGGCGTGGTCTGTGGCGCCTGCAGCGGGCCGCGAGCTGCGCTGCACCCGGTCGGCCTGCGCGAGCAGGCGGCCTGCGCCACCTACCTGACCCGGCGCGAGGTCGATCGCGCCGAGACCGCCTGCACCATCTGCCTCAAATACGACGCCGCCAATCCCGAGTGCCTCAACAACCTGGGTCTGGTCTGGTACCTGCGGGGTGACGACGACAAGGCGCGCGAGCTGTACGCGGCCGCGCTGCGCTCCAACCCGGACTTCGTCCAGCCGCACAACAACCTCGGTCGCCTGGCGCTCGACCGCCGCGACTACGCGCGCGCGCGGCGCCACTTTGCAGCCGCGGTCGAGCTCGACCCGGCCTTTGTCAACGCGGTCTACAACCTGGCCCTGACCGATCTGAGAGAGGCTCAGCAGCGCTACGCGCAGGCGGCCGCGGACTGCGCCGACAGAGAGCGCTGCGACGACGCGCTGGAGAGCCTCGCCCACGCCGAACGCGGCTACCGCGAGTTGCTCGAGCTCGCGCCCGCCGACGTGCGCGGCCACGCCGACCTGGGCGTGGTCGAGAGCTTCCGCGCCGAGATGCTGCCAACCGAATCCCAGCGCCGAGCCGCGCTCGAGCGGGCCGAGCTCCACTATCTCAGTTGCCTGCATCTGAGCCCCGATCACGTCGAGTGTCACGGCAACCTGGCCCAGCTTTGCCTGGGCACCGGCCGCTGCCGCGAGGCCGTCGCCCACCTGCGGCGCTGCCTCGAGATCGATCCGCCCAACGCGATCTGCCAGCAGTCGCTGGCGCCGGCGGCCAGTTGCGCCCGGGCGCAGGAGGCAGCGCTGGGGCCTGACCCGCGGCTGCCTGGCAGCGCGCCCTGAGCGCCCGGCTGTTCAAAATCTAGCGATGACCAGAGCGAGGCGTTACCATGGGGCTATGGCACACTCATCACTGAGGAAATCGCTGCTGTTGTGTCCTGCTCTCGTCGCCGCTGGTGCGCTGGCCGTCGCCGCTGGCTGCACCACTACCTCTGCCCAGGCCGGCGACCACGCCGCCCGCGACGTCGAGAAAATCTTGCTCGAGATCGATCAGTCGATGGCGGCGGAGGACGTGGCGCAGGCGGAAAAGCTAGACGAGCGCCTCGAGCGCGTGGTGCGCGACAACCGCAAGGAGCTTGAGCTGCACCCGGAGGCGGCCGACCTGTTCGCGCGCATCGATGCCTCCAAGCGCAACCTGCGCAAGCTGCAGCAGCGGGTCGATGAGCAGCAGCGGCGAGACGCGCTGGTCGCGATCGAGAGCGAGGTGCGGCAACCGCTCGAGGAGGTGGTCGCGATCGCGCAGCAGGTGGAGACGGGAGAAGTCACCAGCGCCGACGTGATGAGCCTGCGCAAGGGCATCGACTCGGCGCAGGACCGGCTCAACGAGGGGCGCCGCAACGGCAAGATCGAGGTCGGCGGCGAGTTCGCACGCGAGATCGAGTCGCGGCTGGATGCGCTGCGCGGCACCGCGCAGCGCGCCGAGAAGATAGCGACGGCGGTGGCGGCCCGCGATGCGATGCGCGAGGGTTTTCATGCGCTCGAGCTGGCCGAGACGCGGCAAACGGGAGCGGAGAGGCTCGGCGACTACGAGTCGGCGCGCAACAAGTTCACGTCCTGCCAGGAGGAGGCGACCAAGGTCCAGGACGACGAGACCGTGGCCAAGCGCAGGTTCGAGGGGAGCAGCGGCGAGAAACCCGTCAGCGCGCGCGAGCTGGCCAGGCAGTGCGACAAGCAGCTCAGGCAACTGGCCAAGCTGATCAAGACGGCGGATAAAGAGGTCAAGGCGCTGGAGGCGCTCAAGGCCTATGCCGCCGACAAGAGCCCGGCCCAGCAGAAGCTGCTCGAGCAGTACGGCAAGAAGCCCGATACCAACGTCAAGAAGAAGGACAAGGTGATCTGGACCTTCGTCGAGAAGAAGAAGGTCGGCAAGCGCACCGTGCGCGTCTTTCACCAGTACACGTTTGACGCCAGCGGCGCTATCGTGGACGAGAAGACCAAGGAGCGGTGACCTTCACCCGCGCGGCCAGGGGACAAAGCGCGGCGTGCACCGCGCGTAGCTCTTCCACGCGGCGCCGAAGTGCTCCGCCAACTGGCGCTCCTCCACGCGCACGCGGAAGCGCAGCGCCACCGGCAGCAGCAGTACCGAGAGCGCGAGCCCGACGACGCTGCCGAGGAGCAACGGCACGCCCAGGAAGACCAGCGCCAGCCCGCTGTAGGCCGGGTGGCGAACCACGGCATAGGGGCCGGACGTGATCAGGCGATGGCCTTCGACGATGCGCGCGCGATCGGTGAAGCAGGTGCCGAGCGTGTGGATGGCCCACTGGCGAATCGCGCTGCCCAGCACCAACAGCGCTCCTCCGGCGATCAGCAGGCCGCGGGCAGCCTGCGCCGGAAGGTCGAGCAGCGGCCAGCGCCCGGCCTCCGCAAAGGAGGCGATGACGACCAACGTGAAGGAGAGCACCAGGCCGGCTTTGGAGCGGCGGTCCTCCTGCCAGCGCTCGATCATGGCCGGCGTGGTCGCGCGCTCGAGCGCCGCGTTGAGGTAGACCAGCACCAGACCGATCGACACCGGCGCCCCCCATTCGAGGCTGCGCTGCCCCGCGGACAGCGCCGCGATCCCGGTGATGACCAGCGCGCGCAGCGGCGCGGCGATGCGTTTTGCCCGCGTCAGACGGCGGCGCCGCTCCTCGGGCGGCAGCGGGGCGAGCCGGTCGCTCAACGCCACGTCAACCGTCTCCCGGCGGGGACTTCTCGGGATCGGTGGCATCTCCGAGCCCGTACTTGCGGATCTTGTACTGCAGCGTCGTCCGCTTGACGCCCAACGCCTTGGCCGCGCGCGAGGTGTTGCCGTCGGCCTCGGCCAGGGCGCGCGCCACGAGCTGCCGCTCGAATGCCTCGACCTCGCCGACCAGAGAAGTACTTCCCTCTCCCCCTTCGGCATCGCCGCCCTCGAACGGCAGGTCGTCCGGGCGCAGAAGATCGCCGCTGCACAACACGATGGCGCGCTCGATCGCGTTCTCCAGCTCGCGCACGTTGCCGGGCCAGTCGTAGGCGAGCGCGCTGCGCACGAATTCCGGGCTCGGCTGCGTGTTGCAGTGCAGCTCGGTGTTCCACTTGGCCACGAAGTGCTCGATCAGGGCCGGCACGTCGTCGCGCCGGTCGCGCAGCGGCGGCAGCGCCAGCGTCACCACCGACAGCCGGAAGTAGAGGTCGTCGCGAAAGCGGCCGGCGGCGACGTCGGCCTTGAGATCGCGATTGGTGGCGGCCAGCACCCGCACGTCGACCACCCGGCTGCGATCGCCGCCGACGCGAGTCACCTCCTTCTCCTGCAAAAAGCGCAACAGCTTGACCTGGGTATCGTTGTCGAGATCGCCTATCTCGTCGAGAAAGAGCGTGCCGCCCTCGGCCATCTCGATGTAGCCCTTGCGGCTGCGATGGGCACCGGTGAAGGCGCCCTTCTCGTGCCCGAACAGCTCGCT
Source organism: Deltaproteobacteria bacterium (assembly GCA_016934455.1). GTDB lineage: Bacteria > Myxococcota > JACRCW01 > JAFGSX01 > JAFGSX01 > JAFGSX01. Next base: position 7,533 of record JAFGSX010000354.1, on the reverse strand, counting down.
CTCGATCAAGCCCTTGGCGATGGCCGCGCAATTGACCGCCACGAACGGACCGCGAGCTCGCGGCGAGCGCTCGTGGATCTCGCGCGCCAGCAGCTCCTTGCCGGTGCCGCTCTCGCCCAGGATCAGCACCGGGATCGGGGTCGGCGCCACCTTGTCGACGTCGCGAAAGACGCGCTCCAGCCCGCCGCTGGAGCCGACCAGGCGGCCGTAGCGGCCGCGCAGCTCCTGTCGCAGCCGCCGCGTCTCCAGCTCGGCGCGGAATTCCCCGAGCGCGCGCCGCAACCGCACCTCGAGCTCGTCCAGGCTGAACGGCTTGACCAGGTAGTCGGTCGCGCCCTGGCGCATCGCGTCGACCGCACCCTCGACCGTGGCGTGCGCGGTGATGATGATGACCGGCAGCTTGGGGTCGAGCTGACGGACCCGCGCCAGCACGGCCATCCCGCTCTCGCCCGGCAGCCGCAGATCGGTGACCACGGCGTCGACGTCGCCCCGCTCGAGCTCGCTCCAGGCGCGCTCGGCGCTGTCGACCGCGGCGCACTCGAAGCCGGCGTCGTCGAGCGCCTCGGCGACCATCTCGCGCATGCCAACCTGGTCCTCGACGACGAGAATACGGCTCATGGCGCGCCCGGCCTTTCTGACGAGCCATCTTAGCTGTTTGCGGGAGGCCGGTCGAGAATCCCGCGACCGGTCTCGCCGCTCACGGGCAGGCACAGGACGAAGCGCGCTCCGCCGGCAGGAGGCGACTCGCACACCAGCTCGCCGCCGTGGGCGATCGCGATCTGCTGGGCGACCGCCAGGCCGAGGCCGGTGCCGGCGCGCTTGGTGGTGAAGAACGGCGTCAGCACCTTCCCGTGCAGAGCCGGCGGCACGCCGGGACCGTCGTCCTCGACGTACAGCCGCACCTGCGATCCCGCGCGCTGCGCGCCGACGAGAAGACGCCCGCTGCCGGCGAGCGCCTGGCAGGCGTTGATGACAAAGTTGACCAACGCGCGCCGCAATTGGGCCGCGTCGGCGACCAGCGTCAGATCGGCCGGTTGCACGTCGATCGAGGCCGCCAGCGCCGGCCGGCCGGCGGCGGCCAATCCCACCTCGAGCGCCTCGCCGAGCAGGGGCGCGAGCGCGATCGGCTGCCGGAGCGGCGGGGCGGGTCGCGCGTAAGCCAAGAAGTCGCCGACCACCGTCGACAGCGCCTCGACCTCGCGCAGGATCTTCTCGAGCAGCGGCCGGGCGCGCTCGGGCTCGGCCAGCCGGCGCTCGAGCAACTCGACGAATCCGCGCAGCGCGCCCAGCGGATTGCGGATCTCGTGCGCCAGGCCGGCCGCCACCTCGCCCAGCGACGCCAGCCGCTGTTTCATCTCGAGCTGACGCTCGAGCCGCCGCAGATCGGTCAGGTCGGCGAAGATGACGACGCTGCCGACCACCAGATCTCTTTGATCGCGCACCGGTGCCGACGATATCCCGAGCACCTGCGCTGTCTCGTCGTCGCCGCTGGTGACCTCGTCTCGGACCAGCGTGCTGCCGGCGGCCCGCGCCACGGGATGCTCCGCTCCGATCGCCTCGGCCAGCGACCGTCCGACGATCTGCTCCTGCTGCTGGCCGAGGATCTGGCAGGCCGCGGTGTTTATGCGCACCACCTGGCCGTCGGCGTCCACCGCCACGATCCCGGAGGGCACGTTGGCCAGCACCAGGTCAGAAAAATCCTCGACCGCGTCCGCTCGCTGCCGCTGGCGCTCCGCGCTCTGCCGGAGCTGCTCGCCGGTGCGGGCCACCGCCGCGACCAGTTGATTGTAGCGCGCGGCCACCAGCCGCAGCGCCGGCGAGCCGCCGGCCGGCACCGGTACCGGCAGCTCGGCCAGCCCCGACAGCGCGATGCTCTCGGCCAGCTCGTGGATCGGCCGGTTGTAGAGGTAGAGCGCCAACAGCGTCAACCCGGCGCCGACCACCGCCGCGGCCGCGTACAGCAGCCACCAGCGGATGCGCACGTCCGACGCCAGCGCGGCCATTCCGGGTTGGGCCAGCAAAGCGTCGAGCACCAGGCGCTCTCCGAGCAGTCCGAAAGCGCCGACCAGCAGCAGCGCGGCCAGCGGCAGCAGCAGAACGCGCAGGTCGCGCCGGGGTCGCCGCAGAAAAACGCGGGGGGCCATCTCGGTCACGGCGCTCCCCCCACCTCACGCCGCCGCGTCGGCAGGCGGGGCAAAATGAGGCTGGTATTCGATCATGAAGCGACCGCTGCTCTGGACGTCGCACCAGTCGCGCTGGTCGCGATCGAGCACGATCAGGCGCGGCTGCATCTCGTCGGCCACCTCGAGCCAGGTGCTGCAAATGCGGCCCCAGAGCGCGGTCGGGGCGAACAGCGCATCGCCTCCCTGCAACCGCAGCAACCCGCTGCTGCGCGAGCCAACGGTGAGCTCGTAGGGCAACTGAGGAAAAAACAGGCTCGAGTGGGTGTAGAAGCCGGGATCGTTGGGACCGATGTTTCGGCCAGAGGGCAGCTCGGTGCCGACGATGGCGGCGCCGTCGGGATCGACGAAGACGCGGCGCAAGGCCAGGGCAAAGCCGGTCAGCGCGTCGTAGTTCATGATCAGCGTCAGCGTCGAGGTCAGCGCGTCGTAGCTGTGGGACAGGGCAATCCGATCGTACCGAAAACCGAACTGCCACTCGTCGCGGCGCCGCGCCTGCCGCTCGCTCGCCGCGATGTCTTCGAGGCGGCCGAGGTTGCGCAGCAGCGATCCGCCGACCATCAGCAGCACGCGCAGCAGCAGGTAGGGCAGCAGCACCAGCGCCCACAGCAGCCGCAGCGGCCACCAGCGATCGCGGGCCACCGCCCGCCAGCGCGAGCGCGCCTTGCCCGGTGCGGGCAGCGGTGGCAGCGTCGATTTCTGTTCGATCGGGTAGAGCATCGCGCCTTATCAGTACCCCAGGACGCGCAGATTCGACTCGCCGATCCGCTCGCTGACGATCGGTGCATCGAACTGCAGCGTCACCGTGCCGGTGACGGTGTTGGCCGGCTGATCGGCGGCCCGATCGCGCGCCAGGGCCAGCGCGCCGACGAGCTGGCCTTTTTCGGCGAGGACCGCCCGCTCGATGGCGAGAACCGCGCTCAGGTGCCGCCCCAGCGGGCGCAGGTCGGCGTAGCTGTCGCCGGCCGCGATCGGAGCGCTGCCCGCCAGCATCAGCAGCGCAAAGTCGGCGCGCCCGTCGTCGAGCACCAGCCTCGCCCCGGCCACGGTGGCGTGGGTCGGCAGATCGCGCAGCAGCACGCGATCCCCGCGCCGCACCAGCTCGCGCAGCTCCTCGATCTCGCTTCCGCTCAGAGCGGCGAAATCGACGTCGGGATCGATCGCCGGCTGGCAGAAAAACAGCAACAACCTCGGATCGTCGCGCGCGATCACCGCGATCCCGCCGCCGGGCCGCGGCTCCTCGACGTGGGCGTCGAGAACCGCGAACACGGTGCCGGTGGGCGCAAACCGCTCGCCATCGAAGGTGCCTTCCACCGAGACGGCGCCGTAGCCGCAACCGGCGACCGCCAGCAGCACGAGCGCTGTCGGGAGGAGCCTCATCGGCTCACCTCGAGCTGGTTGTAGAGATCGAGCGTCTCGAAGTTCTTCTCGGCGATGCGCTCGCCCACGATCGGCGCGCTGAACTCGCCGCCGACGCTGCCGGTGGCGGCATCGGCGGGATCGCTGTCGAGCCGCTCGATCCTGAAGGTCGCGCTGCCGCGCAGGCGGCCGCCGACGTCGAGCGATGCCTCGGTCAGGTGGACCGTGACCACGGCGCGCGTGCCAAATGGCCGATAGTCGGCGTAGCTGGCGCCGGCGCCAAGCTCCTCGCGGGCGACGGCGAAGCGAGCCTGAAAGCCGTCGCTGCGGCCGGTCGCCGTGCTGTCCGAGTCCTCGTAGCGGCCATCGCTGTCACCGATCAAAACGACGTCGGTGAAGGAGCTGCCGGCGACGACCTGCTGCCGATCGCGCCACCAGAACGAAAACCAGTCGCTGACCGCGATCGCGTGCCGCAGGTCGACGAGATCATTGCCGGGGAGCTGCTCCTGATCGACCGTCGGATCGAAGGCGGCAAAGGTGGCGACCGCAATCGCGCGCTGCCGGTCGCGCGGCTTGAGCTCGGGTACGCGCTCCAGCGCGTCGACAAAGCCAAACGCGGTGCCATCGGGTCTGAACGGGCGGCCGCCGAAATCGCCGCTGAACGCCACCTCGCCAAAACCGCAACCGGCCGTCACCGCGACCGCGGCCAGCGCCAGATACCACCTGCCCGACTTCATCACCGCACCCCGGGGTTGCCACATCTCCCGTCGAGCTGCAAGTAGCACACGCATTTCGAGGTGTCCATCCGACCGCGGACCGGCGCGCCGGCCGCAGCTTGACACCACCGGATCGCGACGGGCACACTTTTCACTGACCGGCAGCGGCGTGACCGCGCCGGCCGTCTCATGACAAAGACCGCTGAATGGAGAAGACGAAGATGAAGACATGGTCAAAGCTGCTGGTCGCGTGGATTTGTCTGGCCCTGGCTGCAGCCTGCCCGGTGCGCGACGACGGCAAAGACACCGGAAGCTCCGGTGGGGACGGCGGGCGCGTCGACGGCGGCCGCACCGACGGCGGCAACCCGACCGGGCTCAAGGTCAAGGATTGCCAGGACACCACCTCGGCCAAGTACCCGGGAGCCAATGGCGCGGTCAACCTGGTCGACGTGGTGGTGACCTCGCCGCTCTTCAGCGTCACCACGGCGCTGGACGGCTTTTTCGTCGCCGACGCCGAAGGCGGCGATTTCAGCGGCATTCTGGTGACGGTCACCAGCGGCGAGGTGGTGGTCGCCCTCAACGACAAGGTCGACATCGAGGGCACGCTGACCGAGTACGCCGGCCAGACCGGCAACACCGGCACCGAGACCCAGATCGCTGCGACCCGGGTCACACCGCGCGGCCAGACCACACCGGTAGTGCCGGCGACAGTCGCGAGCAACCTGTTTGCCAGCGACGCCACGGCCGAGACCTACGAGGGCATGCTGGTCAAGATCGAGAACGTGAGCATAGTCGCCTTCGCCGACGGTTCGACCGTGGCCTACGGCCAGTTCGGCGTGGCCGCCGCCTCCGGCGCGCCGGTCGCCGACATCCTGATCGACGATCAGCTCTTCGCCTACCTGCCGGGCAGCGCCGAGGTCTTTGCCTCGATCACCGGCCTGGTGCGCTACACCTACTACGGCGACTACGCCATCCTGCCGCGGTCGGCCGCCGACGTCGTCAGCCAGTCCGGCGGCTGCACCTATCCCGACCTCACCATCGCCCAGATCCAGGACACCGCGGCGGCCGGCCATCCCGAGGTCTGCGCCACCACGGCGCTGCGCTGCTGCCCGGTACAGTTGACCAACAAGGTGGTGGTGTCGCCGGTGTTCGGCATCAGCCGCGAGGACACCTGCCTGACCGGGGAGCAGGACTACGGCAAATGCCCCTATTACCTGTACGGTATGTTCGTGGCGGACCCGAGCGAGGTCGACAGCAACGGCCGCCTCAAGGCCTACTCGGGCATCCAGGTGACTTTTGTCCCGGGCACGCGCTGGATCCGTCCGACCTCGTGCGCCGGCGCCGTCGATTGCGGCAACGCCGGCACCATCAGCGCCAGCCTCGAGACCAATTACACCTTCGAAGGCCACTTTCAGCCGACCGCGTTGAGCCAGACCACCGAACACGGCTTTCCGGCCATGGGCGACATCGTGACCCTGGTGGGGGAGCCGGCCGAGTACTACGACATGACGCAGCTCGGCCGCGTGACCAAGCTCAACCGCATCGGCAGCACCAGCGATCCCAGTCCGGTGGTGACGATGCCGCTGCCGGCGCTGTTCGACGGCAGCGTCGAGAACATCGTCAGCGGCATGCCGGAGGTCACCGCCTCCCAGTACAACGAGGCGCGGCCCGCGCTGGCGCCCGGCGTCGACACTGAAAAGTACGAGGGCGTGCTGATCGAGCTGCGCGACGTCTACACCATCGACGAGGGCTGCGTCGGCTACGTCAACACGTCGTACCCGAGCAACGGCATCACCGACTTCGGTTATTTCCGGGTGGCCGGCGACCCGTCGCCGACCCTGTACCACGGCGTCGAGATCGCCCAGGGCACCTTCCCCTATACCGGTCCGGAGTGGGGTGGTTGGTGGCGCTCGGCGAGCCAGGGCGGTCCGGCCTACGATCAGCGCCACTGCGACGACACCGACAACAAGTGCTACGACTCGCGCCACCCGGGCCAGCTATTCACCTCGATCACCGGCATCCTCAACTACTCCTTCGGCGTGCACCGGCTCGAGCCACGCAACGTCAACGAGATCGTCTGCAGCACCGACTGCGCCGCGGACGTCGGACCGGCGTACTGCGAAGACTAAAAGGCCCCGGAGGGGGGACCGCTGGTAGGGCTTTGCGTCGGTTGCGGTGCCGCCGACCGCAAGCTATCCTGCGCCCACTTCGATCGGGGAAAAAGGAGCACGGTCATGACGGATTACAAGGAGCTCGGCCTGGTCAATACCCGCGACATGTTCAAGCAGGCGATGGCAGGCGGTTACGCCATCCCGGCCTACAACTTCAACAACATGGAGCAGCTACAGGCGATCGTCATCGCCTGCGCCGAGACCAAGTCACCGGTCATCCTGCAGGTCTCGTCGGGCGCTCGCAAGTACGCCAACCAGACGCTGCTCAAGCACCTGGCGCGCGGTGCGGTCGAGATCGCCAAGGACATGGGCAGCCCGATCCCGATCGCGCTGCACCTCGACCACGGCGACAAGTACGAGCTGTGCGTCTCCTGCATCGAGACCGGCTTCTCGTCGGTGATGATCGACGGTTCGGCCTTGCCCTACGAGGAGAACCTCTCGCTCACCAAGAAGGTGGTCGACTACGCGCACCAGCACGACGTCACGGTCGAGGGCGAGCTGGGCGTGCTGGCCGGCATCGAGGACAAGGTGCAGCACGAGAAGTCGCACTACACCGACCCCAACCAGGTCGAGGACTTCGTCAAGCGGACCGGCGTCGACAGCCTGGCGATCTCGATCGGCACCTCGCACGGCGCCTACAAGTTCAAGCCCAAGGACTGCACCCGCAACGCGCAGGGCATCCTGGTGCCACCCGAGCTGCGCTTCGACATCCTCGACGAATGCGCCAGGCGGCTGCCCGGCTTCCCGATCGTGCTGCACGGCTCGTCGTCGGTGGTGCCCGAGTACGTCGAGATGATCAACAGGTACGGCGGCAAGCTCGACGACGCCATCGGCATCCCCGAGGAGCAGTTGCGGCGCGCCGCGCGCGGCTCGGTCTGCAAGATCAACATCGACAGCGACGGCCGGCTGGCGATGACCGCGCTGATCCGCAAGACGCTGGGCGAGAGCCCAAAGGAGTTCGATCCGCGCAAGTACCTGGGGCCAGCGCGCGAAGAGCTGATCAAGCTGATGAAGCACAAGAACGAGGCCGTGCTCGGCAGCGCGGGCAAGGCATGAGCACCAGACCCAAGCGCAAGGCCGGGTCCAAGACCCCGGCGCAACAGGCGG
>JAFGSX010000353.1 GCA_016934455.1 Deltaproteobacteria bacterium | reverse complement strand
CCAGGTCAGCAGCCTGGGCGGAGAGGAAGGTGTGCCGGTCGAGCACCTCGCCGTACTCTTCGGGCGCAGAGGGGTTGACGGAGCCCATGCGTCGGAGTTGGGCCTTGATCTGGTGCACCTCATCCTCGAGGCCTTCGGGCAGCGACGCGACGGCGGGCAGCATGGACACCATCTCGCCGAGGGGAAGCGGGCGCTGCTCGGCTACACCCTCCGTCGGCTCCATGTCGACCAGGCCAAAGTCGTCCATGATCTGCCTGCGCAGGCGGTCGAGGCGGTCCTGCTGCCGGCTGTGGGCGAGGGCAGCCTGGCTGTAGCCACTGTCCGCCTGGCGGAGCTGTGCGCGCAGGCGGTTCTCCTCGACGTCGAGCTGCGCACGCCGGTCCTCGACGCTCTGCAACTCGGCCTCTGCCGGATCGATGCGCGCCGAAAGTCGCGACAGCCCCTCCTGGATCTCGGACTCGCGCGCCGCCTGCTCCCGGATCTGCTCGGCCAACGCGTCACGCTCCTGTGCCAGGCCGGCAAGGCGCCGCTCCCTGGTGGCAATCTCGCCGACGAGCTGCTCGTGCCGCGCCTCCAGCTCTTCGAGCGTAGCACGGCGGTGCTCCCACGTCCCACGCGCCACGGCGGCGGCGGTGCGCGCTTCGCCGAGCTGGCGGTAGAGATCGTCGGCGCGCATCGACTCCAGGCGCCGCTCGAGTTGTGCCACGCTGCCTTCCGCTTCCTGCCTTGCCTGGCCCGCCCGCGCCAGCTCGGCCTCGATCTCGGATTCGCGGGCGAGAAGCGACTGTGCCGCACGCTCGAGGCGCTCCAGCTCGCCCTGGCGCCAGGCGAGCTGCTGGCGCGCCGTGTTCAGCTCGCGCTCCCTGTCGCGCACGGCGAGGGCGGCCTCCGATGCCGCCTGCTGGCGCTCGCGGCGGCGCGCCTCGAGGCTGGCGAGGGCCTTGCGCCCCGCCTCCACTTCGGCGCCGGCCCGCTCCCAGTGCTCCGCCACCGCACGCCCGCGCTTTTCCGCCTCGTCAATGCGCAGCGGCAGCTCGCGCCACTCGCGCTCACGGGCCAACACCTGCCCGCGCACCTGGCCCTGGCCCTCGCCGCCGGTCACCGACCCACTGGAGCGCAGGACGTCGCCTGACAGCGTGACGATCTGAAAGCCACCGCGCAGCCTGTCAAAGACGCGGCGGGCAGCGGGCAGATCGTGGACGACGAGGGTGCGCCCGAGGAGCATGTCGACCAACCTGTCGAGGCGCGCGTCGGCCGACACCAGATCGGTGGCGAGGCCGACCACACCGCTGTCACGCGGCATGTCGAGGCGCTGCGACGGGCGCACCGTGTCGAGGGGCAGAAAGGTAACGCGCCCGCGCCGCCCCTCGCGCAGATAGGAGATGGCGGCTTCGGCATCGGGCCACGACTCGACAATCACGTCCTGCAGGTGGCCGCCGAGCGCCACCTCCAGGGCAACCTCGTACTCGGGCGCGACGTGCACGTGCTGCGCCACGGTGCCAATGATTCCGCCGAGGCCGTCCCGCTCGCCGCCGGCTGCGTGCAGCACGGCGCGCACGCCTGTGTGCAACCCCTCGCCCTCCGCGCGCAGCCTGCCCAGGAGCTCGTAGCGGCTGAGCAGCGCTTCAACCTTGCGCCGGGCATCGGCCAACGCCGACTCGAGCTCGCGGCGCCGGGCGTCGGCGGCTTCGAGAGACGTGCGGCGGGAAGCGGTGTCGACGTCGAGCGCCTCTACCTCATCTTCGATGCCATCGCGGAACTCGGCTGCTTCGCGGACGGCGGCCTCCAGGCCGGCAACCTGCGCCTGCTGCTCGCCGATGGCTGCCTCGTGAGCGGTGTGCGTCTCGATCTGGGCTGCCCGCTGCTCGCGGATCTGGGCCAGCCGGTTGCTATGGCCGGCCACCTCAGCGGCCAGGTCGCTGACGCGCCCGCGCGCCGAAGCCACGGCGCGCGAAATGGTCGCCTGTTCGGCCTCATGCGCGTCGAGGGTTGACTGCGCAGCCTCGACGACCGATTGGCGATCGTCGAGTGCGGCCCGGGCATCGGCCACCTCCTGCCTGATGCCGGCCACGCGCTCCAGGCCGGCGGCCGCGCGCGTGCGAACCTCTGCCAGCTCGACTTCCAGCTCGTCAGACTGGCGTGCGAGAAGGCGAGCGCGCTCCTGCCACACGGCGAGGTCGCGCTGCACGGCCTCCATGCCGCGGTGCAGGGCGCTGCTTTCCCTGTGCCACTCGCCCAGTTGCCGGCGCAGGCCGGCCTGCTGGACGCGAAACTCTGCCGCTTTCTCATCCAGCTCCTCGAGCGCCTGGCGGCGGCGATCGACGGCCTCCTCGCGGCGTGCCAGCGAGTCGCGCGCGCGCTGCAGGTTGAACTGCTCGTTGCGCCAGCGGTAGCCGTACCAGATGCGCAGCAGGCTCTCGAGCTGGCGGGTGAGGAGCGCGTGGTGCTCAGCGCGCTCGGCCTCACGCTCGAGCCGCCGCATCCTTGGCGCGATCTCGTTTACGATGTCGTTAATACGCACCAGGTTGACACGTGTCTCGTCGAGCCGGGAGAGGGCGTCGGCGCGCTTGCTCTGGTAGAGGGTGATGCCGGCCGCCTCTTCGAACAGCTCGCGGCGATCCTCGGCGCGGAGACTGAGCACCGCGTCGACGAGACCCTGGCCGACGACGGTGTAGGTGCGGCGCGCCAGGCCCGACTGGGAGAGCAGATCCGAGATGTCACGCAGGCGGACGCGGCTGCCGTTGAGCAGGTACTCGTTCTCGCCAGAGCGATACGCGCGGCGCGTGATGCTCACCTCGGCAAAGTCGATGGGCAGCCAGCCGTCGGCGTTGTCGAGAAGCAGGCAGGCGGAAGCCATACCGACGCGGGCGCGGGTGCTGCTACCGGCAAAGATCATGTCCTCGGTGCGCTTGCCGCGCAGCGTGCGGTAGCTTTGCTCGCCCAACACCCAACGGATCGCGTCGGCGACGTTGCTCTTGCCGCTGCCATTCGGCCCGACGATGGCGGTGATGCCACCGTCAAAGATGAACTCGGCGCGGGAGGCAAAGGATTTGTAGCCCTGCAGTTCCAGGTGTCTCAATCGCATCGGGCTGCTCGCAGAAACACATCGGCCGCAGGCAGACGACATCCTACGACCCGATCAGTATAATGGTTTTCGCGGGTAATGTCAAGTATACGGTAGCGACTATCAAAAAACGATGGGAACAGACTCAAGGCAACCATTTCGGAAGCACGGCGTCCTGGGCGATCGATTGGGGCTCCTGCCGCAACAGGTCAAAAACCCAGAGCGAGACATCGGGCACCGGCTGCGGTCCCCGGGCGAGAT
>JAFGSX010000352.1 GCA_016934455.1 Deltaproteobacteria bacterium | reverse complement strand
GTGCGAGGTGATGGCGTCGACCATGGCGTCGAAGTAGTCGTTGAGCCGGGCCACGATCTGCGCCGGCTCGGTGGCCTCGCTAAAGGAGGTGTAGTTGCGGATGTCGGAGAACAGCACCACCACGTCCTTGGTCTCGCCGCGCTGGGCGGCCGGGTCGCGCAGCAGCTTCTGTTTGACCTCCTCGCTGACGTATTCGCCAAACAGCCGGCTCACCAGCGCCTTGTCGCGCTCCTCGAAGATCGCGCGCACGGTCAGCCGCCGCGCCACCAGCGCCAGCGCTCCGACCGCCATGCCGCAGAAGCAGATGATCAGCGCCTTGGCGGCGAAGATCGAGTCGTTGGCCAGCAATTGGTCCGGCGCTCCACCGGCCATCTGCAGCGCCACCAGATGATCGCGCACCAGCCAGTAGCCGCCGAAGTAGCCGATGGCCGCGACCAGGCCCGAGACCGCGGAGAGCCAGAAATTGAACATGAAGCCGGTAACGACCAGGGCAAAGCCGTAGATGTAGGTGAACGGACCGCTGACCGAGAGCACCACGTCGGCGGGAGTGGTCGCGTTGGCCACCAACAAGAACAACGTCGGCATCGAGACGAACGGGATGAAGACGCACCAGGCCGCCAGGCCGCGCACCTGCTCGTGCTTGGCGAGAAAGTAGATCAGGCCCGAGAAGGCGCCGCCCAGCACCGCGAACAACCACGGGGCGAAGAGCATGCGCGCCAGCCCGGCCTGCATGTAGACCGGCAAGATCACAACCGGGATCACCGCCAGCAGCATGCCGTAGAAGGCGCCGACCCGAAGCGCTCGATTGGACTCGCTGAGCAGGGCCGCCGTCAGATCGTCGGGCAGCTTGTGAGCCAATACGGTCATCGCCTGTCCCCGTACATTCTATTGTGCCACGAATCGCGGCTGCCAGCGCGCTGCGACAGGGGCCGGGCCGAGGCCCGCCGACCGACGCCCAGAAGTATTTTCATTGCCCGGGGCAATAGGTGTTGAGGGCGATGCGCTTTACCTGTGCCGTGAGCCGGGGTCTCTTGAGCGCGATGTACTTTTTGATCTCGGTGCAGGACTCGACGAATCTGGATTCCTTGAACGCCGCGTTGGCCAGATGGTAATGAGCCTCGGCGTTGGCGGGATCCATCTTCAGCACCTGATAGCACTTGTCGCGTCCTTCATCGAAGAAATTGGTGTTGATCTTCAACTGGGCTGCCTTGAGCAATTCTTCGATGGCCCTGCGGTCGGTCTTGCTCAACACGACGCGCCTCGGCGACGCCTCTGTGGCGCCTCCCGCGTCAGGCGTCCTGAGCGCCTTGACACCGCCGTCGGGTCTGGTCCGAACAACGGCATGGGCTCCACCGCCAACCACCACGGCCACTGAAGAATCGCCCGCGCCGGCATCGCCGCTGGCACCGCCCGCCCCGGAATCGATACTGGACGCAGCCGCCGCGGCCGCGTCAGGCGCCAGGGCAGCGAGACCCTGAACGCGCTGCCGGTGCTGCTGGTAGGCCCAGTTGCCGATGAAGACCGCTCCGGCCAGCGCCGCGAACGAGACCGCGATGCCGACCGCGACCGCCGTTCCGCTGCGCGCGCTCGATCGCGGCCGAGGCTCGGCCCGATCGACGCTCATGGTGCCGGCGGCCGGCATCCCCTCGGTGACCACCACCGGCGGCGAGCTCATCGCCGGGCTCACGCTGCCGCGCGCCGCTATCGGCTCCAGCGCGTCGGAGAGCTCGATGATGCTCTGAAAACGCTCCTCGCGCTTCTTGGCCATGCAGCGCAGGACGATCGCCTCGATCTCGGGCGAGATGGCGCGATCGGGCGCCACCTCCCTCGGCGGCCTCGGTTTTTCGACGATGTGCTTGGTCACGATGCCGATCGCGTTGTCGGCCTGGAACGGGAGCTGGCCGGTGACAAGCTGGTACATCAGCACGCCGACGGCGTAGATGTCGGCGCGCGCGTCGAGCACCTCGCCGCGCGCCTGCTCCGGCGCCATGTACTCGGGCGTGCCGCACACCATGCCCTGCGCCGTCAGCGTGCGGGCATCCTTGCCCTCGGGCCCCTGGATCTTGGCGATGCCGAAGTCGAGGACCTTGACATAGTCCTTCTGGTGCGGGCGGTCCTCGACCATGATGTTCTCGGGCTTGAGGTCGCGGTGGATCACCCCCTGGTCGTGCGCCTCGGCCAGCGCGCTGCAGACCTGGCGCACGATGCGCGCGACTCGGTACTCGGGCACCGGCGACTCGTTCTGCAGCACCGTGAACAGGTCGCGGCCCTGCAGGAACTCCATGGCCATGAACAGCGTGCCATCGTCCTCCTGGCCGAAATCGATGATGTTGATGCTGTTGGGGTGGTTGAGCCGGCTGGCCGCGCGCGCCTCGCGGTGGAAACGCGCGACCAGCGTCTCGTCGTGGGCGTAGTGCGAGTGGAGCAGCTTGAGCACCACCGGCTTGTCGAGCGAGAGCTGCGTGGCCCGGTAGACCTTGCCCATGCCGCCGACGCCGAGCAGTTTTTCGATCCTGAAGTTGCGCGCGAAGATGCGTCCGAGCAGCGGATCCTCGGCCGCGGACTGCGCCCGGGGCAGCTTGGCTCCGCACAGGGTGCAAAACTTGGCGCCGTCGGCGACCTCGGCCTGACAGGCTGGGCACTTCGCCATTGCTGCCCTCCGGGCGAGCGTATGTTACCGTCTACACGGCGAGAGGCAAGCGCAGCGAGCGGAGTTGATGGCAAACGACGTGAGCGAAGTGCCGTACCAGCCAGGTACAAAGCTCGGCAAGTACCGGCTCGAGAGGCTTCTCGGCAGGGGCGCGATGGGTGCGGTCTACCTGGCGCTGGACGTGTTGCTCGGCCGCCAGGTGGCGCTCAAGACCATCATGCCGACCTTTGCCGGCGATCCGCAGTTCAAGGCGCGCTTCCTGCGCGAGGCGCGCACGCTGGCAAAGGTCAACCACCCCAACGTGGTGCAGATCTACGACGTCCACGATCCGGATCAGCAGTTCGAGGATCAGGACACGGTGGAGGCGCCCGCCGGCGCCTGGATCGCCGTGCCGTTTCTGGTCACGGAGTTCGTCGACGGTTGCGATCTGTACACCATCATCCGCGACCAGGGCGCCCTGCCCTGGCGGCGCGCCGCTGTCCTGACCCGGCAGGTGGCACTGGGTCTGGCGGCCGCCGCCGAGCGCGATATCGTGCACCGCGACGTCAAGCCCGGCAACATCCTGG
>JAFGSX010000351.1 GCA_016934455.1 Deltaproteobacteria bacterium | reverse complement strand
GGGGCCCCCGTCGAGGCCCCTCGAGACGGGGAGAGGAGGCGGCAGGACCCGTCGATGTTCTATTTCACGGGAGAAGGTCAGTAAACAGTGCAGTTGCACGCCGTCATCGACTTTGATATTGTGCCGTGGACATAACTCGCAGGTGCCGGGAGGTGCAGCCTTCCGGTGAAAAGGGAAGCCGGTCAAAGGCCGGCGCGGTCCCGCCGCTGTAGGTGGAGTGTCCGGGCCAAACGCCACTCGCGTCGAGCGGGGAAGGCGGTCCGGGCGGTGGCGCCGAGAGGCGCGCGCTCCACGAGCCAGAAGACCTGCCTGCGAGAGGGATGCCGCGCCGACAGGGAACACGCGGCAGATGACGACCCGAATCTCCGCGCGAGAGAGGAGGGGGGTGGCGTGCTGCGCCGCCGTATTCCTATCTCCGCGGCGGCACACTTTCTCTGTGCTGCCGCGACCATGTCGAGCGCCCTGGAAGCGCGAGCCGAGGATTTTCGATCAGCGGGCGAGGGCGCTGTCGACGGGATGGAGTCTGGTGCTCGCCAGGCCGAATCCATGCCGGGTGAGGGCGGGCTTTCTCCCGAAGAGTGGTCGCTGGTAGAGAGCGCCGAGCCTTACTTCGTCGAGGCACGACCGCCAGCTCTGCCTGCTCCCGGCGTTCCCGTCGAAATCGTCGCCGGGCCTTTTGCCAGCGATCTCGTGTCGAGCGTGGCCGCTACCGCGGGCGCGCGCGCCGTGCGTAGCGGCGGGCCCCTGTCGCGAGCCGAGCTGCGGGTGCGCGGTCTGGGCGGACCACGGCTGGCCATCACGCTCAACGGCATCCCGCTCGACGACCCGGCCGGCGGACAGACCGACCTGAGCGCCCTGGACAGCGACCTGCTGGCGGGAGGCACGCTGCTGCGCGGGCCCGAGACCGGCGCCGTTGCCGCCCAGGCGCTGGCCGGCGCGCTGGCGCTGCAGACCGCGCCGATCCCGGACGGCGCGGGCGCGCGCCTGAGGCTTGGTTTGGGCAGCGAGCAGACCGGAGCGGTTCGCGGTCGCGCCAGCTACGGCACGGGTCGGCTCAACGGCGCGATCTCGGTCGCGCTCGGCAGCACGGCAGGTGATTTCGATTACCGGCCGGTCAGCTTCAGCGGCGACACCGCTCTGGTCGGCGATCTGCGGACGCGCGCCAACAACGACCAGGCGCGCCGGGCTGTCACCGGCCTGGCCGAGGCGCGCAGCGAGCAGGTCCAGTCGCAGCTTCTGTTGCACCTGACCGAGCACGGCGGCGGCATCGCGGGCCTGTCCGGCCATCCGACGCCGGACGCGCGCTTTCTGTCCCGCGCGCTCCTGTTCGGAAATCGAACCAGCGTGTTTTTTCCCTGGCTCGTGCTGGGGCTCGAGCTATCGGCCCGCCAGCGCGCCGAGCTCTTCGCCGTGGCCGAGGCGCTGGCGCCGGTCGCCACCAGCGCCTCGATCTGGTCGCTGCGCAGCGCGCTCACCTGCGATCTGCCGAGCTTGACGCGCGCGCTCGAGGTGCGTCTGGCGTTCGAGGGCACGCAGGCGGTGGCGCAGCAGCGGTCGGCTGCGCGAGAGGCCGCGCTCGCCGCTGTCGAGCCCGAAGTCCGGCAGCGGCAGACCCTGGGCGCGGTCGCCAACGGCCGGGTCCATTTTTTTGCACATCGGCTGGCCGCCGATTTCGGCGCGCGCGTCGACGCCATCTCCGACGTCGGGGTCGAACCGTCGTTGAGCGGACGGCTGTCCGCGGCGCTGGCCCGATCGCTGGTCGCCGAGGCCTATGTCGGACGGGCCTTCAGGGCGCCCACCTTCGACGAGAAAAACGGTCCGCCGGCCGGCTATCTGCGCTCGAATCCCGACCTGGTGCCCGAGGACGGCATCGAGTCCGGAGCTTTGCTGCGCTGGAGCGGCGGCGCCTGGTCGGCCGAGGCCGCCCTGTTCGGCGCCAGGCTTTCGCACGCGATCGTCTACCTCAACCGCAACGCCTACGAGGTGCGGCCAGAGAACGCCGGCGACCTCTGGCGCGCCGGCGGCGAGCTGACCGTGGCCGTGCGGCCCCTGCGCTGCTGGCAGCAGAGCGCCGAGGCCGAGATCCTTTACAGCCGCCTGGACGCCACGGCCGCACCGCTGCCGACCACGCCGCTGTTGCGGCTGCGCGCGCGCAGCGCGCTCGACCTGGCCGCGTTGGCGCCTGTGCTCCCGGTGAGCTTCTACCTGGATGGACAGGCGCAGTCCGCCACCAGCTCCAACTACTTCGGCGAGCTGACGGTCCCGGCGCAGGCCGCGCTCGATGCCGGTGTGGCCATCCGGCTCCGGTCGCTGGCTTCTTTTTCGCTCGAGGTCTGGAACCTGCTCGACGCGACCACCCGCGTCGACCTGCACCAGGTCCCGTTGCCGGGACGCCAGATCATGGCGACCCTGACCGTGGGGGTGTGACGTGAAAGCGATCATGTCTGCGCTCGTGCTTCTGCTGCTGGTCGCATGCGCGCCACCGCGCGAGCCGCCGCCGGCTGTCCCCGCAGGCCCGGTGGCCTGGTCCTACATCGCCGCGGGCAGCGATCAGGACGGCTCGCGGGCCCACGGCTTCGACGGCTCGGTGCCGGCCGGCGCCGCAATCGCCATCCGTTCCGGGGGCCTGCTGCTGGCCGAGACCGTGGCCGACGCGCGCGGTCGCTTCGACGTCCGCTTTGGCCAGGCCGACGCGGTCGAGATCGTTGTCTCGGGCGGAGGCCTCGCTGCCGAGCAGACCCTTCAGTTCGCAGTGCGCGACCTCGCTGCCGCCCGGGAGCAGGCCGTGGTGCAGCGACTGGCCCAGACCGGCGCCGTGCCCAACCACCTGCTCATCCCACCGGCGTATGCGCTGTATGACGACGCCCTGGCGCTGGTGGTCAATTCAGGCGACAACACGGTCGACAACATCTCGCTCGTCAGCGGCAGCCGCGCCTTCCCGCCGCTGCTCCTGCCCGAGGCTGCCGGCGCGATCGCGGCGCAGCCCTTTTCGGCCGTCGCGATCGATCGGCTGGCTGTGGTGACCCGGTTCAGCCAGTCCGGCATCACGCTCTTTGAGATCGCCAGCGGCCAGCCCCTCAGCGCCGTGGACGAGACCGAGCCGCTTGCGCTCGCGACGCCGTTTGTCTCGCCGACTCCGGTCGACGCCGACAACGACGGCGCGACCGAGACCACGGTGAGCGCGCTGGTGCCGCGTACCCTCGAGGGCATCGCCGCGGTCGGCGACCGCCTCTTCGTGGCCGCCGCCAACCTGCTCCAGGCCGGGTCGCCGTCGATCTACGCTCCCGGCATGGTGCTGTTCTACGATGTCGTGGCCCGGTCCATCGTCCGCGCCGACCCGCGGTTCGCGACCACTGCCTTTCTCAACCCTCAGGCCGTGGTCGCCGATGCCGCGAACGCCTATGTGGTGGAGAGCGGGGTGCTCGACTTTGAAAGCGGTCGCTGGCAGGCGACAAGCGACGGCGGTGTCGAGATCTTCGACGCGGTCTCGCTCGCCTCCCTGCGCTCTGCCAATCTCGGCCGCGGTGCACCCGGATCTGCAGCTCTGTCGGCCGACGGCAAGTATCTCTACGTCGGCAGTCTGCTTCGCCCCCACCTCTACAAGATCGAGATCGCCACCGCGGCGGTGGTTCGCGGCCCGGACAACCCCATCGTTCTCTTCGGATCCGACGATTCGCAGTCTGTCTTTTCGCTGGCCGCGCACCCGATGGGATTGGTATTTGCGAGCAGCTTCAACACCGACCAGGTCTTTGCCATCGATACCGCGGACGACGCGGTATCGCCCTGGCCATTTTGCTCTCCGCTGCAGGTCGGGGAGGGCGGAATCGCCTTTGGTGGCGCGCAGATGCTGGCTCTCAGGGCGGGCCGCAACGGGGTCGATTTTCGCGGCCCGGATCTGGCGGTGCTGATGAGCCTGGCAGCCCGCATCGCGACCATCGACACCCGTTACATCATGGGGCCATGACATGCACCGCGCGATCCCACTCCTGCTGCTGGCCTCCTGCGCACCGCCCGCGGATCCAGGCTTCGACACAGGCGATGCAGGCAGTGAAGACACCGCGATCCAGGACTCCAGCCCGCATGAGCACGGCGGATCCGACGCTGCCCGGGCAGAAGCAGCCGCGGCAGTCGACGCCGGATCCGAGGACGCTTTTTTCAATGGCTGCGCCTTCGATTACCAAAGGATCACCCTGCGCGCGGTCGACGAGAGGCAGTGGCTCAGGTATGGAGACGCGCCGGTAATAGCGGCCAGCAGCGGCGCGCCGGGGCAGGTCGAGGTGACCGTCGTGGGTGGCGTCGCCGAGGTGCGCGCCAGGGCCGCCGGCAGCGCCAGCATAGCTCTCGACGACGGAGCCTTGCAGGCCGCGGTGCAGGTCGAGGTGGACCTGAGCGATTCGATATTCGCCACCGCGGTGGCCAGCGTCACCTACGGCACCGGCGCAGGTTTCGGGCAGGAGCACATGCCGGGCGCCGTGCTCGGGCCGCCGACCGGAGGCGGCTCCGCTGCCGGCTCGATAGACGTGGTGTCGCTGGGGCTGGGCGGCTCGATCACGGTCGAGCTCGGGGTCGACGCGGTGGATGGCCAGGGCAACGACCTGATCGTGTTCGAGAATCCATTTGTCGGGTTCATCGAGCCGGCCCGGGTCGAGGTTTCGCTCGACGGCAGGAGCTTCGTGGCATTTGCGTGCGATCCGGTGACCGCGGCCGGCTGCGCCGGCGTCAACCCGGTCGTCGCCACCGGCGTCAACGGAGTCGACCCGACCGATCCCGAGGTCGCGGGCGGCGATGCGTTCGACCTGGCCGAGATCGGCGTCGCGCGCGTCCGCTACGTGCGCATCACCGATGTCGGCGGCATCGATCTGGGCGGCGGCAAGGCCGGCTTCGACCTCGACGCGGTGGTGGCCGTGAACAGCGTGGCGCCGACGGCGAACGCGCTGGCGGCCCCGGAAGCGCTGTCGCTGGAGGTGGGACAGACGCGCGCCCCGCGCGTCGACGTCGTGGGAGGCGGGAGCACGCTGTACGGCGCGCCGGTGGTGTGCACGGCAGAGCCACCCCACCTGGTCGAGATCGACTGCGGCTGCAGGTTGACCGGGCGGGCCGTCGGCAGCGCCGTGGTGAGCGCAAGGCTCGGAGATCTGTCGCGGCAGCTCACCGTGACGGTGGCCGAATGAAAAAGGGGACCACCATGCAGACGACCTGGATCGTGTTTTTCGGCGCCGTGGCGAGCCTGGCGAGTTGCGCCGACTTCAGGACCTCGCCCCCGGACGATGCCTACGTCGTTGACGCGGCGCTGGCCGACGCTGCCGGAAGCGATGCTCTGGCGGCAGACCGCGCCGCCGCCGACCAGCACACCTCCGACGCTGGCGCTGACAGCGGCGCCGATGCCGGGGCTCAAGTGCTAGAGATCGTTGGCAATTACGTCGATGACTGGGGATACGACCACAACCTTACGCAGACGGAATGGATCGATCCAGGCGATCCCTCGGACTCGATCTTTCACATCTCGCAGTTCTCTAACTCCGGCCAGTTCATCATCGCCCAGAACGACCCAGCCAATCCCTACACCACCGCCTATCTGTGGAGCCGCTTCGACTGGACCTACGACACCGGCTCGGTGCTGCACTTTTGCCAGATCACTTACACCGCGGACAGCGAGGCCGCGGCGCTCGCCGCCACCGGCGCCGACCGCGGTAACCTGGTCAGCGGATGCGACGGCTACTCCTGGTCGCGGCTGACGCCGGCGCTGGAGATCCGGGGAAGCTACGTCGACGACTACGGCTTCGACCACGAGATCACGCAGACCGCGCTCGGCATCGGCTATGCCACGCCGTCGCTCTTTCACATCAGCGATTACGACAACGCCGGCGATTTCCTGGTCGCCCGGAACGATGCGAGCAACCAGTGGGATCCTGGCCGGTGGAGCCGCTTCGACTGGACCTATGGCACCGGCTCGGTGCTCCACTATTGCCAGATCGCCTACGACGCCGCGAGCGAGTCCGACGCGCGCGCGGCGAGCGGCGCCGATCGCGGCGATCTGGCCGGCGGCTGCAATGGTTTTGGCTGGTCGAGGCTGATTCCACGGTGAGCGGGGTTGTTCTTTGATGCGCCGGTCGACGCCCTGGCCTGGACTTCACGCGATCGCGGCGGTCGCGCTGCTGGCGCTTGCCTGCCCGCCGGCGCCGAAGCCGGCCGCCAATAGCGGGCTCGATCGGGTCCCGGCGGTTGCTGCCGCCGCGCCGGCGGCGGGACCTGCGGCCGAGCAGCGCCGGCCGTACTTCCTGCGCGACCGGTCGCCGACCTCGAACCGGCGCATCGTCTCGATGGCTCCCAGCGTGACCGAGATCCTGTTTGCGCTGGGCGCCGGCGACCGGGTGGTCGGCGTGACCCGGTTCTGCGACTTTCCGGCGGCCGCCGCCGGCCTGCCCAAGATCGGCGGCTTTCTCGATCCCAGCCTGGAGGCGATCGCCGGTCTCCGGCCCGATCTCATCATCGCCGTGCCCAATGGCTCGAACCGGCCGCTGGTCGAGCGGCTGGCCGATCTGGGTCTGTCTCTGCTGCTGGTCTACGACTACGAGTTGGCCGATCTGGATCGGGCGATCCCGGCGATCGGCGCCGCGATCGGCCGCAGCGATGCCGCGGCCGCGCTGCTCGAGCGAATGCACGGCGACGCCGCCGCGATCCGGGCGGCGGTCGCGGGCCGCGATCGGCCGCGCGTGCTCTTTCTGTACGGCCGCAAGCCGCTGGTCGCGGCCGGGCCAGGCAGCTACGCCGATGCGCTGATCGAGATCGCGGGCGGCCGCAACGCGCTGGGCGCGGCCTATCCGCGCTACGCCACCATCCCGCTCGAGACCGTGGCCGCGCTGGCGCCCGACGTCGTCATCGACGCCTACGCGGCCGGCCACGGCGCGGCATCCGAGCCGCTCGATCTCGGGCGGCTGGCCGACCTGCCGGCGGTCAGGAACCACCGCGTGTACGCGCTGTCCGACAATGCCGCGCTGCGCCCGGGGCCGCGCGTCGGCGCGGACGCGCGCATCGTGGCAGCGCTGCTGCATCCGGGGATCGAGCTCTAGATCGCTTCGATTATCCGCCGCTGCCGCCGTCGGGCGCGAGGTTCGGCACGCAGTGGCCGCCGTCGACGGCGCCGGCCGCGCCGAGGTCGACGCGCAGCGTGAAGCTGCCCTCGGTGGCCGGCCCGCGGCCGTCAACGCCGAGGAAGAGATCCTGGTCGCTGGCGCCGGTGTTGGCATAGTCGAGGATGGTGTACTGGCCGGCGACTTCGGCGCCGGCGTAGCAGCAGCGGCTGGTGCAATCGTCGATGAGATAGAACACGAACGGCTGCTGGGCGGTGAGCCGGATCTGGGCGCCGGCGGAGGCGGGCACGGTCAGCCGGTAGAAGACATCCGGTCCGTCGGAATCGCTGCCGGTGCAGGAGGCCGAGCCGGCGGCAAACCAGACGTCGTCGTTGGCGTTTGTGGTGCTGCCGGCGACGTCGGTGCCGGTGGTGATGGCGCTGGCCTGGGTGCAGGTGTCGTTGGCCGGTGGCGTGCCTTTGATGGCGGCAAAGGCGTAGTTCACGCCGACCGCGACGACGCCGCTGGCCTTGGCGAGGCGCACGACGTAGGTGGAGTCGGCCGCGCTGTCGAAGGTGAAGGTGTAGCGATGGCCGTCGGCGGTCGTGGACTCGACCGCCGTCGCCAGCGGAGTGGCGCTGCCCGCCGCTGTCAGCCGGGCATCGAGTCGCTGATCGGCGGTGATGACGACGCGGCTGCCCGGGCCGGGCTCGGCCAGCATGAACTGGTAGAAGTCGACGTTGTCGCGGCAGAGAACTCCCGAGAGCAGTTGACCGCTGATGTCGGTGGCCGCCGCTGCGCTGTCGTTGGGCTCGGAGTTGTCGTCGACGCAATAGCCGCCGGGGTGCAGCGCGATGGCCAGCGTGTAACCGGTGCGGGGACCGGGATAGCTCGCGTTGTGGACCCGCACCAGCACCGCTGTCTCGGACGCGAACAGCTCGTGGGCCACCAGCTTGCGCGGGGCGTAGTCGGTGCGCGACGCCAGCGGGGAGGTCGGGTCGGACGCCTGATAGAGGTAGAGGTCGAGATTGGCCTGCGCCGGATCGTGGGTGAGCTCGACGCTGAGCCCGTTGTCGGCGGGCACGCTGAAGCCGTACCAGTCCTCGGCGTCGCAGCCCTCCAGGCCGGACAGCGTGGCGGGAACCGTCAGCGCGGCCGCTGTCTGCGGCGTGTCGTTCGGCTCGCTCGCGGTGTCGCCGTCGCACAGGCCGTTCTGGTGAAAAGTGATGGTGAGCTGATAGGCGGCGGTCGCTGGCAGATCGAGGTTGCGCACGCGGACCAGCAGCGGCGTCTCCTGCTCGAACCGCTCGTGGTAGACCGCCTCGCTGCCGCTCAGGCCGGTGGAGGTGTCGATGGGCGTAACGGCGTCGGCGGCCCGGTACAGCTCGAGGTCGAGGTTGACCGAGGCGACAAAGGTGAGCTGCACCGAGATGCCAAAGCTCGCCGGCGCTGTGATCGCATACCAGTCGTCGGCGTCGCACGCGATCATCTGGTTGCGGTAGGGGCCGGGATGGGCGAGCGAGGCGGCGTGCGCGGCATCGTCGTTGGGCTCGTATGCGTCGTCGGCCGGGCAGGCCAGCGTCCAGGCGTCGGCACCCGCGGCGTCGTCCGGGGCGTCCGCCGCGCTACCGTCGACGCGCGCGCTGCTGTCCGCGCTGGCGCGATCGCCGCCGCTGGCCGCATCGCCCGGGCCGGCGTCGTCGTCGATCCGGGTATCGTCGGGGCAGCCCGCGATCAAGAACAACGACCAGCAGGCGATCAGGGTTCGCCGTTTCACGGTGCACCTCGCGGCAGGGTGTGAACCGGGGCCATGCGTCTCGACTGTAACTGAAGCCTCGCCACCGGCAAAGTCTGCGCTATGATGCCGTCTCGCGCGGCGCCCGCGCCCCGGGGAACCGGCATGATCAGATGGATCTGCATCGCGATCTTGCTCGGCGGCGCCTGTTCCGGGTCGCCGCCGGCCGATGGCGGCCAGGGCGCCGGGGACTTCCGGCTGGAGTCGCCTGCGGCGGCGCCCGCTCCGGCCCCGGCGGCCGATCGCGCCCCCGCGGCGAGTGCCAAGTGGTCGGTGACGCTCAACTCGCGGCCGCCGTTCGCGCAGGTCACGCTGCTGCCCAGCGGGCCGACCCTGGGCACCACACCGCTGAGCGCCGAGTTCGATCGCGAGGTCGATCGGGTCGAGCTTCAGTTCGCGCTCAACGGCGCGACCGAGAATCGCGTCGCCACGCCGGCCAGCGGCGAGATCCTGGTCGAGTTCCCGGACGCCAGCGCGCAGTCAGCGGCCGAAACGGCGCGCGCCAAGGGCAGGCCAAAAAGCAAGAAGAAAAAAGCCAGCCGCTGAGCGCGATCGGCGGCGGGTTCGCCGTCACCTGGCCTGCTCACGCCGCGCGCCGGCCAGCGCCATGCCGCCGCCGACCGCCATCAGCAGCAGCCCGCAGGCCCCCGACAGCAGCAGGTTGGCCGCGGCCTCGCGGGTGCCGATGCGCAGGTACTCGACCTGCTTGGCGATCTCGGTCTGCTGCTGGACGGCGCGGTCGACCATCCGCTGGCCGGCGCCGATGCCGAGCGCGCCCGAGGCGACGACCGCCACCGCGAAGGCGGCGGCCACGCTGCCGGGTCGGCCGACCTTGCGGCCGACGGTGAAGACGGCGGCCAGACCGCCGATGAAGATCAGCAGCGACAGCCAGGCGGCAAAACCACATTCGCGAATGATGTCGATCACGGCGCTCCTCCTTTTTTTTCGTCCGGCACGCGCAGCGCGCGCAGACCCGCCTGCAGCGCCGCGTGCAGCAAGACCACCAGCGTGGCAAAGGCGCTGCCGACGACGATGGGCGACAGCGACTCGCGCAGCCCGACCCTGACCAGGCCGGCATCGATCCGTCCCTCGCTCCAGGCGAACAGCACCAGGTAGCAGCCGAGGCTGCTGCCGAGAATGCCGAGCAAGGCGCTCGCCGCGGCCAGGTAGAGCGGGGTGCTCGTGTTGAGGCGCAGCGCATGCGCGGTGTGGTCGCGCAGCACGAACCAGAGCAGGAGCCGCTCGAATTGCAGCAGCACCGCCAGCGAGCCGACGGCCAGGATCACCAGCGACACGATGCCGCCCTCGCGCAAAAAGCTGGCCAGCGGTACCCTGGCGCTGATCAGCGCGATCAGCAGCAGCAGCGGCAATCCGATGGCGATGCTCTCGAGCACGGGGCGCGTCCGGCCGGGCAGCCGCGCCAGTAGCCGCTGGACCGCTGGCACGTGCACCGCGTTGAGCGCCGCGATCGCCTCGAAGTCGAGCTCGAACGCGTCGAGCGTGGCGCGCTCGGCGGCCTCGTCGTCGAGACCCTGCCGGCGCTGCTGCTGGAAGGCGGCCTCCAGATCGGCGTGCAGCTCGTCGAGGAAGCGGGCCCGCTCCGGGTACGGGATGGCCAGCTCGGCGTCGATGCGCTGCAGGTAGTCGCGCCACCTCATGGCTTGTCTCCGAGCAGCTTGCCGAAGGCGCCGACGAACTCATCGAAGCGCGCGCGCTCGGCGGCCAGCATCTTCTTGCCGGCGCGGGTCAGCCGGTAGACCTTTTTCGGCTTGGCTCCGACCGGCTGCCAGTCGCCGCCGATCAGCCCGTCCCGCTCGAGCTGGTGCAGGATCGGGTAGAGCGCACCGAACGAGATCGTGAAGAAGCCGTCGCTGCGCTGGCGCAGGTGGCTGGCGATCTCGTAGCCGTGCTTGGCGCCGTCCTGCAGCGCCAGCAACACCATGAACGCACCGCGCGATCTCCACTGCTCCCCCATCGTTCGACCTCCGATATATCGAAATATGATATATCGAGCGACAAAAATCAAGGGCAAAAAACCGACACCGCGCGGCAGCCGGTTGTTCCGCCGATCGCGGCGCGGCCGGCGGGAATGGCCGCCGGATTTAGTGTAGGATGGGTTGATGGGGTGCTGGACCAGAAGACTGGGCAGCAGCGCCGGTGCCTGTGCGCTGCTGTCGCTCGCCTCCTGTCCGGTCGTGCTGCCGGCCAGCGACCAGGTGCGCTACGCCTGTCGCATCGATGCCGACTGTCCGGCCGGCAGCCGCTGCAGCGACGGCGTCTGCGCGACGGTCGGTGTGGACGTCGATGCCGCTGTCAACCCCGCCGACGGCCAGGTTCGCGACGCCGCGCTGCCCGACGGCGCCGCGCTCGATCGCGGAGGGCTGGCAGATGCCGGCGGCCGCGATGCGCCGCCTGACAGCGCGGGGCCAGGAGATCGGGGCGCCGCCGACACTCCTGCCGCTCCGGACGCGGGCGGCAGCGACGCGGTCGCGGCCGACTCCGTGCCAGCTCCCGACTCCGCGACGACCGACAGCACCGTCGCCGACGCCTGGCTGGGCGATGCGGTCGCGGCCGACACCACGCCAGCTTTCGACGCCACGGCGACCGACAGCGCAGTCGTGGACACCTGGTCAGGCGACGCGACGCCGCCGTGCCCGGGCTCGCCTCCGGTGCCCGGCCCGGTCTGCGATGCCGACGATCCGCGACTGGCCGCCTGCTACGATTTCGACGCCGATCAGAGCGGCGTCAGCGGCGGGATCCACGACGGATCGGGCAATGGCAACCACGGAACGGCCACGGCGGTCGCCTTTGGCGACGGCGTCGAGGGGCTGGCCGGACAGTTCACCACTGGCTCGCTCATCGTCGTACAGGATAGCCAGAGCATGGACATCGCCGATCAGATGACGCTGGAGGCGTGGGTGCGGCCGACCGCGATCCCGACCAGCGGTCGAGCCTGCGTCATCGACGACGAGGGGCAGTTTACGATGTGCATCTACACCGACGGTCGGATGCACTGCAAGACCGGCAGCGAGGACTTCGCCGGTCCCCGGCTCGATCTGGATGTCTGGACGCACATCGCCTGCTCGTTCGAGGCCTTCAGCCGCTACCGGTTTTTCAAGAACGGTCAGCTCGCCGAGCACGGCGCGATGGCCGGCGGCTGGCCGACGACCAACAACGAGTACACCGCGATCGGTGCGCAGAGCCCGAGCGGCGACAGTTTTCTCGGCGCCATCGACTCGTTCAGGATCTGGAATCAGGCGCTCGACGACTCGGAGCTGTGCTGGCGCGCGCGACTCTGATGGCGTCGCTCAGTAGAGGATGCCGAAGATTCCCTGCACGGTCTGCGCGAACTTGGCCTCGCGCAGCGTCTCGTCCGACAGCGCCACCTCCTTGCGATGGCTCAGCCCGGCCCACGGATAGAGAAAGCCATAGGCGATGCCTGCGTAGTAGCCGTCCTCGGACTGGTAGAACAAGAACGCGTTGGCCTCGGTACCGAGCAGGTTGCTGTTGCCCGGCGTCGAGCTCGCATAGTGGGCAAAGCTCTGGATCACGGCGCCGCGCAGTCCCAGCCCCTCGGTGATGTAGTAGGTCAGGTTGGGCTTGACATAGATGGCGTCGCTGACCGTGCCCAGCACCTCGCGGAAAAGGATCAGGTCGATGTGGTAGTCGGGGTTGAACCGGTAGTTCTCGATCGAGACATCGTACCTGGCGCAGGCGCCCGAGCCATCGTTGCGATACTCGAGGCAGCCTCCGTACTGCCGGCCGTCGAGATCGCCAGCCTGCGGGTCGGGGTTGGTGTGGGGCCGGATGCCGAAGCCGGGCGCGTCGTCGCCCGAGGCCATGCCGCCGTCGAGTCCGACCACCAGGCTGTCGTGCAGGAACTTGTAGCTGGATTCGATGGCGAAGCCCCACTGCAGCAGCGTGATCGGATCGCGGTAGGCGTCCCGGGCGCCGACGCCGCCGCCGAGCGCAGCATTGCCGATCGAGCCGTAGCGTCCGACCGCCTCGGCCTCGAGCTTGAGCTTGTTCCACTGGAACATGCCCCACAGCGACAGCGTGAACAGGTTGGCGTTGCGCACAACGTAGTCGGGGGGCTGGGCCGAGGGCGCGGCGACGCCGGCCGGCCCGGCCGTGGCATACCAGATCGGCTCGTCGTAGGACTGCATGCGGTAGGAGAAGAATCCGCCGTAGTTGATCACGAAGTCGCCGTTGGCCAGCTTCTCGTCGATGTCGGCGGGCTTGTCCTTCTTGAACACCGTGATCAGCCAGGTGCGGACGTCGTCGCGCGGATCGAGGTCGATCAACTGCCCCAGCTCGTTGGCGGTGGCGGTGGCGCCGCCGACGCTGCCGTAGCGGCCGCTGGGACCGGTGGCGGTGAACTCCCAGGCCGGCACGATGTAATGGCCGTAGAGGCGCATCGCGAACAGCACGCGGTCGGCGCTGTCTCCGTAGTCGCTGTCGATCCGGTTGCCGTCGTTGTTGAGGATGCCCAGGCCAAAGTGGTTTGGCACGCGGCCGAACTGGAGCTGGCCAAAGGGCGTCATCACCTCGGCCCAGGCGCGCTTGACCGCGATCGAGTCGCGCACGAAGTTGTAGCCGGCCACGGGCGCGCTGGTCGAGTTGGTCAGCACCGACCAGTCC
>JAFGSX010000350.1 GCA_016934455.1 Deltaproteobacteria bacterium | reverse complement strand
GCTCGCCGGCAGCGCACTGTCCGTCTTCGGCGCAGGCCGGCCGGCAGCGCCCCTCGAAGCAGCGCTGCTGCGCCGGGCAATCGGCCGAGGTGCTGCACAATGCGGGGGAGATACAGCGGTCGCAGCCGGTCGCAAAGAGCGCGATCAGCGCGGCGAGACCGAGGCGCGTGTGCAGGCGCGATCGCGGGTCGATCGGTGTCCGCCGGTTGTGCGCGCTGTCTGGTCGCGGTCCCCCCATCGTCGATCGCTTCCGCGGTCTCCCCGAGATCTGGAGTGGTGCGCTACGGCTCGATATAGCTGATCTCGAGCCGCGGCCGCAGACTCACAGTGACATAGTCGGAACTGCGAAAGTAATGGGCGACGTTGCATCCACCTGCGATCGCTCTGACGTTGGCGCCGAAGTTGGTAGTTGGCTGTTCGACCCACTTCTGCACCAGGGTGCCGATCTCGGCGTGGATCCAGGTCAGGGAGACAGCGCCGGCATAGCTGCCGCTCGGGCTCGAGGCGCGATCCGTGCCGAGGCCGTTGCAGCCGGCCGCGTTCCACGGTACGCCCTGCGATGCTTGGTTCCAGGTGGCGGTGTCCGCATCCCAGGCGGTCAGCATCTCGAAGACGCCGACGTCGAGCAGGCAGTCATTGCTCTGGTCATACTCGTAGAGCCAGAGCTTCGCCGACGAGATCGCAGACCCAGCGGGGAGGGCGGACAGGCCAAAACGGACAAGCGCCACGTGCTCGTTGGTGGCGCGCACCCACAGCTTGCCGTCGCCCTCGTGGTTCACTGTCGGGCCGTAACTGTCGATCCAGGTGTCGTCGACCACGTGGCTCGTGCTCTCCTGCAGCACCAGCGTTCCCTGGCACAGGTGTCCGGTGCACGTCGAGGTGGGCAGCTCGCAGTCGCTGCTGTCGCAGCAGCGCCAGGTGGGATGGCACACGCCAGCGCACACCGCTCCGGCGCAGCACTGATAGCCGCCGTCGGCCAGATCGAGGCATTGTTCGGTTGGCTGACAGGGGTCGGCGGCGCAGGTGATCGCCGTGCCCGGATCGGGCGCCGCGCTGTCGCTGACGCCGCGATCGGCACGGGAGCTGTCGCTGACCAGGTGGTCGGGGCTGGAGCTGTCGCTGACCAGGCGGTCGGGACTGGTGCTGTCGCTGATCAGGCGGTCGGGACTGGCGCCGTCGCTTCCTTTGCGGTCGTGACCAGCGCCATCGCTCAACGGGCGGTCGCGCCCGGCGCGATCGTCCGCGGAGGCGTCCGGGTTGGGCTGGCAGTCGGGCTCGCAGAGACCGCCGCAGCAGACCTGGTCGGCAGGGCAATCGGTGTTGGCAAGGCAGGTCAGCCGGCAGCGGCCGTCGACGCACGTCTCGATGCCCAGGCAGTCGTTTGCCGAGTCGCAGCCGGCGCCGACCGGCAGGCAGACACCGTAGTGACACTGCTCGCCGGCAGCGCACTGTCCGTCTTCGGCGCAGGCCGGCCGGCAGTGTCCCTCGAAGCAGCGCTGCTGCGCCGGGCAATCTGCCGTGGTGTCGCACCAGGCGTCTGCATCGCATCGGGTGCAGCTCGCGGCCAGCACGGTCGCGAGGGCAATACCTACGACCGGAGCCCGGTCAGCAAAGAAACCAGCGCCAAGCCACCGCGATAGCACTGTCAGCGCTGCGCAGCGCCAGGGCACCCCGGAAACGAGCGGCGGTTCACTCAGCGGCCAGCTCCTGGTCCAGCTCCTGCTCGAGCTGGTTCGCGACGGCCAGCGCGTTGTCGTCGGTGATCTCCTTTTCCGCTTCTTGCATGAGCTGCGGCGGGATGACCACGGCCGCTGGCGGCGGAGCGGCGGGCGGCGGGGCCGGCTGTGCCACGGGCGGTGGGGGAGGAGGTGTAGCAGGGACCGGCTCTTCCTTCTGGCAGGCGACCACCAGGGAGCTCAGGACCAGCAAGGTGACAGCCAGCAATTGAGCAAGATGCTTTTTCATGGCCTTCCTCCAATTACTTGTTTTTGCCCTTGCCGGCCTTCTTTTCGGCTTTTTCTTTTGCCTTGTCGGCTGCCTTTTCCTTGGCCTTGTCTTTGATCTGTTCGATCTTCTCTTTTTTGTCCTTCTTGTCGTCCTTGTCGGCAGCGCCGGGCTGGTCGCCGTGCTTGAGCTGACCGAGGTGCTTGCCCAGGTTGCCCTGCTCGATTCTCTTGAGAGCGCGCTCGTGGCGCTGCATTTCTTTGCTGCGCAGCTTGGCCGCCTTGTCGCTCAGCTCGGCCTTGCCCTTTTCCTTGGCCAGGTTGGCGATGCGCTCGATCTTGGCCATGCGCCGCAGGTGCTTGTCTTGCTCGTCGGCGGAGGCCTTGGCCTTGGCCTCGTCATCGACGACCGCGGGCGCCGCCGCCTCGGGCTGGGCCGGCGCTGCTACCGGCGCCGGGGCGGCTGGCGCGGCAGCCGGCTTGCCTGGTTTGTCCGCCTTGGCAGCGGCCTTGGCGGCGGCCTTGGCGTTGTCTCCCTCCTGCGCCAGGGCATTGGTCGCGAACAGCGCGGTCGCCAACCACACCCCGAGTCCCAGACGTCTCATCACGCACCTCCATGGGTTGGGCATATCGTGCCACTTCTGGCGCTGAACACAAGGTCTCATCTCGGCGCCGCGAGCGCGCGCGGACAGCGCCGGGCCGGCAGCAAGCCGTGTCGCTCTAGCTGTCCTCGGGATCGAGCGCGCCCGGCTCGGTGCCGGGCACGTCGTCGAACTCGTTGTCGCTGGCATGGCCGTTGCCGCCGTCGTCCCTCGTCAGGGACTCCCCAGGGTCGTCGGCCAGCGGTGGTGGCGCATCGCCGGCCGCCGCGGGCGCGGCGACCGCGCTCGGCAAGACGGTGCCGAGCAGTGCCTTGTCGTCGTCCTGATCGCGCTCGGCGATGCGGGTCACGCTGACCACATGCTCGCCCTCGTCGACCTGGATGATGCGCACGCCCTGGGTGTTGCGGCCGATGATGCTGATGTTGTCGGCGCCGGTGCGGATCAGCCGGCCGCGGTCGGTCACCACCATCACCTCGTCGCCGCTGCCGACCAGCACCAGGCCCGCCACCGGGCCGTTGCGGTCGGTGGTCTTGATCGTGATCAGGCCGCGGCCGCCGCGGTTCTGGCAGCGGTACTCCTCGGACGAGGTGCGCTTGCCGAAGCCGCGCTCGGTGACGGTCAGGATCTCCCGCGGCTCGCTGACCACGATGCTGTCGACCACGCTGTCGCCGGTGTCGAGCGAGATGCCGCGCACGCCCACCGAGGGCCGACCCATCGGCCGCACGTCGCTCTCGTGGAAGCGGATGGCCAGGCCGTTGCGGGTGGCCAGCAGCACGTCGTCTCGGTCGCTGGTGATGTGGGCGTTGATCAGGGCGTCGCCCTCGGCGATGCCGCAGGCGATGAGGCCGGTCGAGCGCGGGTTGGCGTACTCCATCAGCGGCGTCTTCTTGACCGTGCCGCCGTGGGTGCAGGTGAGCACGAACTTGCCGTCGACGAACTGCCGCACCGGCAGCACCGCGCGCACGTTCTCGCCCTGGCCCAGCGCGATCAGGTTGACGATCGCCTTGCCGCGCGCGGCCGGGCCGGCGTCGGGCAGCTCGTGCACCTTGACCCAGTAGACCTTGCCGACGTCGGTGAAGACCAGCAGGTAGGCGTGGGTCGAGGCCACGAACAGGTGGTCGACAAAGTCCTCCTCGCGCATGGTGGCGGCGCCGCGCCCCTTGCCGCCGCGGCGCTGCGCCCGGTAGTGCGACAGCGCGGTGCGCTTGAGGTAACCGGCGTGGGTGATGGTGACCACCATCTCCTCGTCGACGATCAGGTCCTCGGCCGAGAAGTCCTCGACGTCTCCGATCAGCTCGGTGCGGCGGCGGTCGGCGTACTTGCCGCGCAGCTCGATCAGCTCGCCCCGGATCACCGCCCGCAGCCGGTCCGGGTCCTCGAGGATCTCGGTCAGCTCGGCGATCAGCGCCTGCAGCTCCTGCCCCTCGGCGGTCAGCCTGTCGCGCTCGAGGCCGGTCAGCCGCGCCAGCCGCATCTCGAGGATCGCCTTGGCCTGATCGGCGTCGAGGCGGGCGTAGCCCTGCTTCAGCCACTGCTGGATCTGAGACGTCGAGGCGACGCCGAACAGCTTGATGTTGCCGACCCCCTCGAACTTTTCGGCGCACAACCGCTCCTGGGCGATGTCGGGGGTCTGCGAACCGCGGATGATCTCGATCACGCGGTCGATGTGGTCGACCGCCACCAGCAGGCCGGCCAGCAGGTGGAACCGCTCGAGCGCCTTGCGCAGGCGAAACCGGCTGCGCCGGGTCACCACCTCGCGCCGGTGGTCGAGGAACAGGTTGATCAGCTCGCGCAGCGACAGGACGCGCGGCTGGCCGCCGACGATGGCCAGGTTGATCACGCCGAAGGTCGCCTGCAGCGGCGTGTGCTTGTAGAGCTGGTTGAGGATGATCTCGGCCATGGCGTCGCGCTTGAGCTCGATCACGACGCGCATGCCGTCGCGGTCCGACTCGTCGCGCACGTCCGCGACGCCCTCGACCCGGTGCTCGCGCACCAGCTCGGCGATGCGCTCGACCAGCCGCGCCTTGTTAACCTGGTACGGGATCTCGCTGATGATGATCTGTTCCTTGCCGCTCTTGGTCGGCTCGACCCGGCAGCGGCCGCGCATTCGGATGGTGCCGCGGCCGGTCTCGTAGGCCTGGCGGATGCCGTCGCGGCCGCAGATGAAGCCGGCGGTCGGGAAGTCGGGGCCGGGCAGCACGCGCATCACGTCGTCGAGCGTGGCGCCCGGCTTGTCGAGCAGCATGACGCAGGCGTCGATCACCTCGCCCAGGTTGTGCGGCGGCATCTTGGTCGCCATGCCGACCGCGATACCCTCGCTGCCGTTGACCAGCAGGTTGGGCACCTTGGCCGGCAGCACCAGCGGCTCGCTGGTCGACTCGTCGAAGTTGGGACCGAAGTCGACGGTCTCCTCGTCGATGTCGGCGAGCATCTCCTCGGCCAGCGCCGCCAGCCGCGCCTCGGTGTAGCGGTAGGCCGCGGCCGGGTCGCCGTCGATCGAGCCGAAGTTGCCCTGGCCGTCGATCAGCGGGTAACGCAGGTTCCACTCCTGCGCCAGTCGCACCAGCGCGTCGTAGACGGAGGCGTCACCGTGCGGGTGGTACTTCTTCAACACCTCGCCGACCACGCCGGCGCACTTGCTGTGTTTTCGGTTGTGGA
Organism: Deltaproteobacteria bacterium; assembly: GCA_016934455.1. Classification (GTDB taxonomy): domain Bacteria; phylum Myxococcota; class JACRCW01; order JAFGSX01; family JAFGSX01; genus JAFGSX01. The sequence goes on along the minus strand of JAFGSX010000350.1, from coordinate 13,945 downwards.
CCAGCCCCTCGTCGAACATCGCGTACAGGATGCGTCGGATGACCGGCTTGAGGCCGTCGCGCACGTCGGGCAGGGCGCGGCCCACGATCACGCTCATCGAGTAGTCGAGGTACGCGGTGCGCATCTCGTCCTCGATGTTGACCGGCTGCAGGGTGTACGGTGTCTGTTCGGGGGTCTCGGCCATGCGGTGCCTCTGCTATCCCCAGGGCAAACGCGCAAAAGGATAAAAAATATCGCAAAGTTATAGGCCGGCGCCGAGACTCTGTCAACGCGCAAAGAACAAAAAAGGGGGGACAGAGACCAAAATAACCTTTTGAAATCAGTAACGATATTTCCTACGCGCAGTGGCGGCGGAAAATGCCGCACTGGTTCCGGATATTGATTGTGATATAATTATGTATTGGTTACATATAATTTATTTATAATTTTATAACAAATCCACCATAACAAATTCTACAACAAGCCAGTCGGAAGTGGAGTCTAGCGGCAGGTGCAGGTCTTGCTGCCTGCTTCGACCACGGCGATGTCTATCGCTCCGTAGGTATAGCCTTTGTGGCGATAGACTCCTGAGCAAAGCAGATAGTCGCAGTACAACGAGCCAATATTGTAAGTTCCATTCACCCACCTTCCTCCGCTCTCCGGGACGACGCGGCAGCCCGGCCCACCATAGTCATTGCACCAGCCACTTGTTACCGATGTGCACATCGAGGTCTCATTGCAGTAATTGCTAAGGCTATATGTCGCCTCATGCTGGACAAAGGTCTCACCGCACTCCTTGAATTCGGTCGTCCCCTGCAGGGTCTGGTATCCGATGCGGCAGCCGCGGTCTGGAATGGTGCTGAGCGTGCAAGCGTCGCCTCCCACAAGGCTCAACTGGTCTTCGCAGGTATAAGATCGTTTGGTCGTTGCGCCGTCGCAATCATAGTCCCAACTGCCACACATGTTTGTCTCTGAGTAGTAGCTCCCCGTCCCCGGGTGAGCTCGATCGTCCAGATCGCAGCAGTCGACTCCCTCGAGCAGTGGAGCGGAATGGCACCTCATGACTCCGTCGGCCGGGGCGTAGCGATCGCCGTCTTCATCTGCGTAGCAGTAGCCCGGAGCGCACTCGGCGGCGGTGATGCAGGGTCGCATTTCAAGATCCTGGCCGAGCGCGTCGGGCGGCCCGGCATCGGTCGACGCGTCTTCTGTCGACACGGCGTCTATCGACGCGGCATCCGGCGGGCCGGCGTCGATTGCCGCAGTGTCCGGAGTGGGCGCTCGGTCGAGCCGGGCAGCGTCTTCGCGGTTGCCATCGGAGGCCTGCTGGTCGGTCGTGGCGGCGTCGGCGATGCGGCGGTCGCGGGGCTCCTGGTCCTGGCCGCCCTGGTCTGCCCGGCTCGCATCGGTCTTTTCCACCTCGCCCGCGGGCAGGCAAGCTCCGTTCGCGCAGACCTGCCCCGAGCTGCAGTCCTGGTTACCGTTGCAGACCCTGCGGCAGAGTGCTTCAACGCAGATCTCATTGGGCAAGCAATCTGCAGTCGACATGCAGGGGGCCCCGGCCTTCGCACAGGAGACCGCGGTCAGCAGAAAGATGAGAGCCGCACAGCGCAGGGATCCCTCCCCTGTTGGCGGTCCTAGAACACAAATCGTAGCACCCGCTGCTGTCTGGCGCCACGGCTCGCGGCGCCCCCTGCATTTTCTCGCTCTCCTTCGTCTGCCGCAGCTCGGCCAGCAGCCGGCTCTTTCTCGACGAGTAGATCCGCCCTCAAGGGTGCTACTATGGACAGCGCTCGATTCTCAGGGTGGGAGCGCACCATGACAAAAGCGCACGCGGTGGGGCTCTGCGCGCTGATCTGGCTCGGGGCGAGCTGTAGCTTTGACGCGAGCATTCCAGTCGTCGACAGCGGCCTGCCAGAGATAGTCTGCCACGCGGACGCGGACTGCCCGAGCGGCTGGCTGTGCAACCCGAACTCGCGCTGCATACCCGTGGCGCAGCGGGACAGCGAGGCCCCGGCGCTCGACGGCTCGCCCGTCCTCACGCCCGCGATCGGTGGTGTGGGCCAGCTTTTTGGTCTGACGTTCAAGGTGTCCGAGGCGCTGGGCCAAGATCCGGTGGTCGATCTCGACGTCGGCGACAATCGCGCGGCGAGCTGGATTCTCGACGAGGAGGCGACCGACCGCGAGGGCCTGAGCTACGCCTTTCGCTACGTCGCCACCGGCAACGAGCCGGAAGGTGCGCGTCTGACCACCATCGACCTCACGGATCTTTCTGGCAATGGCGTCGACAACCTGAGCGCCGGCAGCCTGGTGCTCGATTTTACGCGGCCGCGCGTGATGTCGGCCGATCTGACGCCCGCATTTGCCGCCGCGGCCATCGAGGTGCGGCTCGACCTCGAGTTGAGCGAGCCGCTGCCCGCTCCTCCGACGCTTGTGCTCGTGAATGCAAGCGGAGACAGCCACACCTTTGCCCACGTCGCGGCGAGCGGCACGCTGGGACACGCCTATGCGTTCACGCCGAGCGGCCAGGAGGCCGAGGGGCTGTACCTGGTGCAGGCAACGGGCGAGGACGCCGCCGGCAACCTGCTCGACGAGCCGCAGGTGGCCAAGTTGGTCATGGATTTCACGGCGCCCGGCGTGACCGCGTCGCGGGTCGTGCCGGATCTTGCGAGAGCTGGCCAGCGCGTGCTGGTCGAGATCGATCTGAGCGAGGATCTGGCGAGCTGGGGTCCGCTGGCGGCGACCGCGAGCAGCGCGGCGACGCATTTCTACAACGAGCTGGGTGGCACCAGCGAGCGGCTGCGCTTCGAGCACACGGTGGCGTCGGGAACCGATGGCCACTACCTGCTGGAGCTGCGCGACCTGGTCGATCTGGCGGGCAACGCGACGTCGCTGCTGGTCGTCGGCAGCGTCGAGTACGACAGCGTGCCGCCGGCGCTGGGCAATCTGACGACGGATGCTGCGGTGTACAGCGCTCGGGCCGGTCACAATCTGATCGCTGCGCAGTTCGACGTGGGAGAGGCCCTGGCCGACGACCAGCTCGAGCTGCAGATCGGCGACCGGGTGTTCGGCTGCGGCGGCTACCAGGTGAACCCACCCAACTACCATTGCACCTACACCGTCGACGGCACCGAGCCCGAGGGGTTGGCCATCGTGGCGGTGCGGGCGACGGACGGTGCCGGCAACGAGAGCGTGGCGAGCATTCCCGTGAGGCTGGACTTCACGGCGCCCGCGCTGGTCCCCGACACTGCCGAGCTGCTGCTGACGCCGCCACCGGGCTGCCCGCTGACCGGCGTGACGCGCTGGACCGACGGCGCCTCGGCGCGCGTGCTGTTCGTGCTCGACGAGCCGGTCGGCGCCGTTCCGACGGTCAGCACCATCTCGCCCGAGGTCATCGCCTTCGAGCACCGCTCGGGATCGGTGACCTCGTTTGCCTTTGAGAAGACGCTGGCGGGCGAGGCGCAGCAACAGGGAGCGCACGCCTTGCAGGCCGACGTGGTCGACCAGGTGGGCAACAGCACGGCCCTCGCCCTCGACCTGAGGCCGCCACTGGAGGTCGACACCGCGGCACCGACGCTGCTCGTGGACCAGGCGGCCGTGTGCTACGTGCGATCGCCCTGGGGCAATGCCGCGGCCGAAGATGTCGGCGGCTTCACCGTTCCCGCCGGGCCTTACTATGCGCTGGCACCGGCCGATCCGCTGTCGGGACAGAGCGCGCTGCCGGCGGCCACCTTTGTTCTCGACGAGGGTGCGCCGCGATTGCTGCAGGTATGGGCCGACAGCGAGCGCGGGTCGCTGCTGGGCTCGACCGCAGCCAATGCGGACGGCACCTGGCCCCGGTTGCGGCTGACGAATTTGGACGCGCCAGGCGCGTTCGTCGACGGTGTCGACAGCGCCTGCAACGTGTCGGCGCCGGTCAGGCTCGAAAACGCCGAATGGGTGGCCACGCCCAGACCGCCGGCGTATGGCGTGAGCCCGCACTTGGTTCGGGTGAGCAGCCTGGTCCTGAGCTCGTTGCAGCAGGATCCGCTGATGACGCGGCCGGCCGGCGACGCGGCGGCTGGATCCGACGGAACAGCGCTCTTCGCCAGCACCGGATCGAGCTGGCGCATCCGGACGACCGCGTTGGACCTCCCTTCGGGGCGATATGGGGTCGCCATGGCCTACGACAGCGCTCGCGGCCGCGTGGTGCTGTTCGGAGGCTACAACCGCGAGGAAAGCATGTTGCCGGACACCTGGGAGTGGGACGGCCAGGCCTGGTCGGAGCGGACCCCGCCATTGGTGAATCCCAGCGCGCGCATGGATCACGCCATGGCCTACGACAGTGTGCGCGGCCGCGTCGTGCTGTTCGGGGGCTACGACCTCAACTGGACCGACGTGCAGGACACATGGGAGTGGGACGGCGAGACCTGGACCGACGTCACTCCGGCCGACAGTCCTCCGGCGCGATACGGCCCTGCCATGGCATTTGACAGCGGTCGCGGCCGGGTAGTGATGTTTGGAGGCTCCGGCCTGCAGGACACCTGGGAATGGGATGGCCGGAGCTGGATCGACGTGACGCCGGCCGACAGTCCACCGGGGCGACTGTACCATGCCATGGCCTACGACAGCGCTCGCAACCGGGTCGTGATGTTTGGCGGTTCAGGTTATCGGCAGGACACGTGGGAATGGGACGGAGTGCGATGGGAAGAGCGGACACCGGCGACGACCACTCCTCCCGCGCGCGAGATCCACGCCATGGCGTATGACGAAGTGCGCGGGCGCGTCGTGCTGTTCGGAGGCAGCTCCAGCCACACCACCATGCTGTGGGACACGTGGGAGTGGGATGGGCAAGACTGGTTCAATCGGACTCAGGCGTCCAACCATCCCCCCAATCGAGACTCGCACGGCATGGTCTTCGACAGCGGCCGCGGCCGCATCGTGCTGTTCGGGGGCACGAATATCTTCAATGACTGGCAAGACACCTGGGAGTGGGACGGCCAGGTCTGGGCAGACCGGATGGCGGCGTCGACTGTCCCGAGCGGCCGCGACAGCCACGCCATGACCTATGACAGCGATCGCAGGCGCGTTGTGATGTTCGGTGGAGACTACGATGGTTCTCGGCTGCAGGACACCTGGGAGTGGGACGGCTATGCCTGGGCCGAGCGGACACTGGCTTCGGGCAATCCGCCCCGCCACATGTTCCAGGCCATGGCTTACGACAGCGCCCGCAAGCGCGTCGTGATGTTCGGCGGGTGCGACGCCACCTGGAACGAAGTGCAAGACACCTGGGAGTGGGACGGCCGAGTCTGGGTCGAGCGAACGCTGGCGTCGGGCAATCCTCCGGCGCGCGGCTGGCATGACATGGCTTTTGACAGCGTGCGCAATGTCGTCGTGATGTTCGGTGGCTGGGGCGGTAGCGCCGATTTGCAGGACACCTGGGAGTGGGACGGTCAGACCTGGAACGACGTGACGCCGGCCAGCAGCCCCCCGGCGCGATCCGAGCACGCCATGGCCTTTGACAGCGACCGCGGTCTGGTCGTGATGTTCGGCGGAAACGGTTCTCGCGTCGATTTTGCGGATACCTGGGAATGGGACGGCCAGGGCTGGACCGAGGTGACTCCGGCCAGCAGTCCCCCCTCGCGCGGCAGCGACATGGTCTATGACAGCGGCCGCAAACAGGTCATTCTTTTCGGGGGAACAGACGGCTACGATTTGATGCAGGACACCTGGGAGTGGGACGGCCAGCTCTGGGTGGAGACCACGCCCGCCTCCGGGAATCCGGCTGCGCGAGCCTATCTCGCCATGGCCTACGACAGCGTCCGCGGCCGCACCGTGCTGTACGGTGGCCTGGATTGGGACCACGGGCTGTCATTCGGGGATACCTGGGAATATCTGAGCGGCGCCGGTTTGCAGCCCGCCGTCCAGTTCACGGTCGACGCCACGGTTGCCGGCCTCGCGCCCGCCGCCGTGAACGGCCTGCGCGTGCGCGCGCACTGCGGCGGCATCTTCTCGCCCTTTGGTGCCGGCGACGTGGGCGCCACGCTCCTCGGCTGGGCGACCAGCGGCCCGGGATTGCCGCCCGGGAGCTGGCACGCGCTCGCCGCCAACGCTGTCGCAGCGTCGTCGACCGCGCCCCACCTGCCTGCCCCGCCTGCCTCGCTCATCGACTGGTCCGCGACCACTGCCCAACAGGCCCGGGCCTATCTGCTCGAGTCCGATCGCACGCTCAATTTCCAGTGCCGACCGTCGGGTATTTCGGAGGCCCACGACGCGACAGTTGCTCTCGACTACATCGAGGTGCGGGTGCGCTATCAGGCACCTTGATAACGCCATCCATTCGAGCGCGAATCCGGGCTCGACCGGTAGTCGCTTCCCATGAGGCAGCAGATGCGCTAAGACATCCCAAGTGTATTAACTCAAAATGGAGACACTATGACAGCCAAGAGCGTGCGAGGGGTGGCGGCAGCGGCGGTGATGCTGGCCGGGCTGTTTTCGCTGCAGTGCGACAGCGACCAGATCGAGCGGATGCAGGGCGGGCTGCGCGTGCGGGTTCTCAATGCCGGGACCGCGGCGCTCTACGTGCGCGCCGCGCTGCAGCACAACGCGGACCGCTACATCGCCAACGCGACCGTGCAGCGGCCCGAGACCGTGGTCGAGATCGCCGAGATCGCGGCCGGCCTCTACCAGCTCGAGGTGACCACGCGCGACATCGACGGCGCGCAACTCAACCTGGTCAACATCACCGACGTGACCATCCGCGCCCGCCAGACCACCGAGCTGGTGATCGATCTCGCCTTTGCGGCCGTCATCGAGCTGCCGTGCGACCCCAACAGCGGCGAGATCTACCCGCTGTGCACCTACTGCAACGATCAGGGCGCGGTGGTGGCGGCGAGCGACGACGAGCGCTGCGGCGCGATAAGCTGCAGCGCGTTCGACTACCTGCAGTTGCGCGGAGACAACACCGCATCCGGCACCTCGACCTGCGTGCGCGGGGACGCGGCCGACGTCACGACCGGCCGCTGCCTGGCCGCCGGCCAGTGCATCAGCGCCGACGGCGCGCACTGTCCGGTCAGCGAGACCACGCTGGCCAGCGCCGACACCTGCCACTTCTTGCGCGACTGCGAGCTGGGCACGCCGTCGGTCGAGACCTTCGACGACGGCACGCCGTGCGGCGTCGACCTCGAGTGCCAGGCCGGCAACTGCGTGCCGATAGACCGCGCCTGCGTGCCGGGTCAGCCAGATCTGCCGCTGTGCGCGGAGTGCCCGGTGGACGAGCTGGTGCCGCTGGCCGACGACGATCGCTGCGGCGCGATAAGCTGCGCCGCCTTTGGCTGGTGGGATCTGCGCGGCGACAACTCGCCCTCCGGCGAGTCGCAGTGCGTGCGCGGTTCGGCGCCCGACATCACGGCCGACCGCTGCGTCGCGATCGGCCAGTGCGCGGTCGCCAGCGCCGAGCGCTGCCCGATCAGCGCCAGCGCGATCCTGACCGCAGGCCTGTGCCAGACCATCACCGGCTGCTCGTCCGGGGCGCCGGCGCTGGTCATCGCCGACGACGGCACCCCGTGCGGAATCAACCGCGAGTGCCGCGGGGGCGAGTGCGTGCCGACCGCGCCCGACGTCGGCTGCGCCGACGGCACGCGCGAGGGTTTTGTCTCGCTGACGATGTACACCGGCATCGCCGGCTGCTCCGGCGGCTGGAGCGTGGGCGGCGTCACCCGCGCCGATCTGGCGCCGACCTGCAACCGCGCGGCCGGCAACAGCGGCAGCAACGTCGAGGGCGCCGGCTGCAGCGCGGCCGATCTGTGCGCCAGCGGCTGGCATGTCTGCCGCGGCAAGGGCGAGGTGGCGGCCAAGGCGCCTGGCGGCTGCGCCGAAGCGGCGCCGGCCGGCGCGCCGGACAAGACGCTGTTCTTCGCCGTGCAGCAGAACAGCACGCAGGACAGCGTGTGCGACAGCAGCGGCAACGGCAACGACGTCTTCGGCTGCGGCAACCTGGGCACGCTGTTGACCGGCGAGAAAAACTGCGGCCCCCTGACGCGCGTGCTGGCCAGCATGGCGGCCGGGAGCTGTGGCTTCAACGAGGCCGAGCCGCCGCTCGGGCCGTGGATGTGCACCGGTGGCGCCGACAGCCACCTGATGGAGGGCGCGCTGGTCACCAAGAACGGCTGCCCGCCGACGCGGGTTCCCCGGTGCGAGTACGAGGGCAACCCGATCGGCAATTCGGACAAGGGCGGGGTCCTATGCTGCAAGGACTAGCGCTCCTCGACGACGAACAGCGACTGGCGCGCCGCGGTCGCGGCGCTGCGGACGGCGCGATCGCGGTGCGTGCGGGACAGCTCCTGCAGCGGCTCGACCGCGCGCAGGTCGCGGAGCTGAAGCAGCGCGCTGATCGCGGCCAGCACCAGCTCGCGCCGGGGTGAACGCAGCGCCTCGAGCAGCGCCGGCGTCGCGCGCTGGTCGCCGATCTCGCCCAGGAGCTGCGCCGCCTGCAGGCCCTCCTCGGGTATGTCGCTGGCCAGCACCCCGGTCAGCGCCTCGACCGCGGCTGCGTCCCTGCTGGCGGCCAGCTCGGCCATGGCGGCCAGCCGCTGCTCGTGCGTGCCGCGCTGGAGCTGCTCGATCAGGCCGGCCGTGTCGGCGGGGCGCGACGCCGGTCGGCTGACGGCGGGCGGCTCGGCCGGCGCGGGCGCCGCAGCCGACGCGCGACCGTCGTCGGCGTGCCCGAGAGTGAGCTGACCCGGCGCGCTCGCGGGTGCCGCGGCGCCGGGCTGCTCGATCACCAGCGTCAGCTTGAGCAGGCCGAGCAGGGCCAGCAGGGCGCCGGCTCCGACGCCAAACCAGATCAGCAGGCGCCGCTCCGGCCGCGCCGACGGTGGCAGCGCAGGCGTTGCGGCAGAGGGCGGCTCGGCCGCGTCGAGCAGCGCCTCGATCACCTGGTCGTGGCTGGCAAAGCGCCGGTCCGGCTGCTTGGCCAGCATGCGCGCGATCACCTGCCACAGCAGCGCCGGGACCTGCGGCGCGCGCGCCGGCAGCGGCGGCGGCGGCTCCTGCTGGTGCTTGAGCAGGAGCGCGACGTCGCTCTGCGCCTCGAACGGCGGCCGGCCGCACAGCAGGTGGTAGAGGGTGGCGCCCAGCGCGTACTGGTCGCTGCGCTCGTCGATCGCCTCGCCGCGCGCCTGCTCGGGTGCCATGTAGTGCGGCGTGCCCATGGCCGCGCTGCGGGTGGTGTAGCGGCTGGGCTGGCCGCCGATGCGGGCCAGGCCGAAGTCGACCAGCTTGATCACACCGTCGGCGGTGAGCAGCAGGTTGTGCGGCTTGACGTCGCGGTGCACGACTCCGGCCTGCGCCGCAGCGGCCAGGCCGCGCGCCGCCTGCAGCGCGTAGCCGATCGCCTCGTCGACCACCAGCGCGCCGCGCTCGTCCAGCACCTGGTCGAGGCCGACGCCGTCGACGTACTCCATCGCGAAGTACGGGAACCCCTGCACCGTGCCCAGGGCGTAGACCTGCACCACGTTGGGGTGCGACAGCCGGGCCAGCGCGCGCGCCTCGCGGTTGAAGCGCTCGATGTTCTCGGCGTCGGTCAGGTCGAACAGCACCTTGAGCGCCAGCGGCCGGTCCAGCGCCAGGTCGCGCGCCAGGTAGACCACGCCCATGCCGCCCTCGCCGATCCGCTGCTCGATGCGATAGCCGTCGACCTGGTCGACGGTCAGCTCGCGGCGCGTGGCGGGTGGCTCGGTCACGGGCAAAGGCGGGCGAAAGCCCGGATGGTCAGGAGACCAGCAACCACCGGAGCAGGAGGTTGGCGACCGCGATCAGGAGCGCGGCGATCAGCAGCGTGCCGGTGCCCTGGATCTCGAAGTTCTCGACCAGCTTGTTGGTCAGCCACAGCACGAAGACCGCGATCAGAAAGAAGCCGACGCCGCCGGTCAGGACGATCAGCGGGATGGCGAGGATGGGGAAGACCGTGTAGATGAGCCAGTTGAGCAGGCTCATGACGATGGCGACGACGATCGCGGTGCCAAAGCTCTTGCACTTGACGCCGGGCAGCAGGTAGGAGACGCCGAACACCACGCCGGCCAGGATCAACAGGCTGAGGATATGATTGAACATCTCGCTTTTCTCCCGCGGCGCGTTATCCGGTCCGGTCCCCGGATCGGTCAGCCGCCGTCCGGCATCGAGAATCCGGCGTCGGGCATGGTGAACCCGCCGCCGGACATGCATAACGGGACGAGCAGGATCACGGTGCAGGTGCCGCAGGATTCGGGACACGCCGCCGGGCAGGTCTGGCCTTCCTCAGAGCTGTCGCAGAGCTCGTAGCACAGCCCGGTCAGCGGCCCGCAGAAGTAGTTGGCGCGGCACTGATCCTGCGACTCGCAGGGGTCGCCCTGGCCGCCGCCCTGCTCGGTGGTGCACTGGTGCGCCGAGTTGCAGGTCTGGGTCGGAGTGCAATCGTCGTTGGTGCGGCAGCCGGCGCGGCACATGCCCTGGATCTGGCCGGCCGGGATGTCGCAGTACTCCTTGGTGCTGCCGCAGGTCTGGTTGTGGTCGTTGTCCTCGGGGCAGCAGTTGAGGTTGGACGAGCAGGCGGTGGCGCCCGGCGGCACGCAGCGCCCATCGGCCTCATTGCACTCGCCGTTGGGCGGCTGGCAGACGATGCCGCCGTTGATGCAGGACGGCACCTCGCAGCGGTGCGCGGTGGGATTGCAGTAGGTGGCGGGCGCGTGCGCGGCGCAGGCGTTGCTGTCGTTGCACGGATAGGCGCGCTCGCAGATGCGGTTGGCGACGTTGCAGTACAGGCCGTAGGGATCGCACTGGCTCTGCGTGGTACAGCCCGGCAGCGGCATGCAGATGTTGCTGCTGTTGCAGAAGCCGCCGACCCCGCACGCGGTGGCCTCGGTCTCGACGGTGCAGGCGACGCCGGTCACGCAGGCCTGCTGGACGCAGACGCAATCGCTGCTGCACCCGGCGCGGCCCATGCAGTCCTGCGCGTTGTTGCAGGTGGCGGGCGTCGGATCGAAGCAGACCTGGGTGAAGCCATTGCAGAGCTGCTCGCCCGGGCAGTCCTCGGCCGACGCGCACAGCTCCGGCGGCTCGCTGCAGAAGCCGCCGCGGCAGACCAGCGTGTCCGGGCAATCGGCCTTGGTGCCGCAGTTGCCACCCTCCAGGCAGACGCCGTTTGCGCACACCTTGCCGTCGGTGCACTGGCTGCTGTTGCGGCAACCCGTCTCGCAGAAGCCGCTGCTGGCGCAGAACTGGTCGGCGTCGCAGACGTCGTCGACCGAGCAGCGCCGCAGGCAGAGGCCGAGGATGCAGCTCTCGCCGGTGAAGCAGTCGGAGTCGTTGCCGCACGAGCGCTGCGTCGGCGTACTGCCGGCGTCGCCATTCTGGTCGGGCGGCGGGCAGGCGCTCGCGCAGAGCGCCAGCACGATGGCGCAGGCGCCCCCCGCGGCGCAGTGTCTGGTGCGGACGAGTGTGGCCCTAGAAGTGCTCGATGTCATGATCGCCTCGCTCATGTCGTCTCTGCCTGCCTGAAAGAGAGAGCTTAGAAAGCTGCGCCGGCACTGTCAAACCGCGCTGCCGGCCAGGCCGCTGAGGGGGCTGTTTTTTTGACCGCACCGGGGACCGGCCTTACGCTGGATGCCATGGCCGAGGCGATTTCACTCAAGACGCTCGATGTCGACTGGACCGATCTCGAGATCGCGTTTCGCGACGCTGTCTCGGGTGTGCAGAGCTATCTCGACCTCGGCACCGGCGAGGTGCTGGTGGTCATCGACCAGCACGACCTCGACGCCGACGAGGTGGCGAGTTGCCCCGACCGGTTTTTGGCGATCCCCGCGTTCTCGACCAGCGAGGGCATCGAGGTGCTGCGCGAGTTCATCGTCCAGTTGCCGGCGGGAGAGCTGCGGGGCCGGCTCGAGCAGGGCTGCCGGGGCGCGGGGGGGCTCAAGCGCTGTTTCGAGATCCTGGCCGAGGAGGGGTGGCTGCTGGACCGCTTCACCCAGTTCGAGGAGCAGGCGATCTACGAGCGGCTGCACTGGTGGCTGACCGCGCACGGCATCCGGCCGCAGCGGCCTCCGCCGCGTTCGCCGCGGCTGGCGCTGGTCGCCGACGGGGTCAACTGAGATCGGGCAGCTCGGATGCGCCGAAGAGGCCCTTGCGCTCGCACAGCTCGATGATCGCGGCCAGCGCGCGATCGCTCTGCTTCAGGCTGTTGGCGATCGCCGCGATCCGGGCGCGGTCGCCATCGGTCAGCGGGCCAGGACCGATGGGCCACCCGGGCCCGGGCGACACCGCGCCAGCCGCCGTCTCGGCATCCTGCTCCAGGCTGCCGATGAAGACCGATCGCGGGTCGATCTGCGACGGGTCGGACACGGCGGGCGCCGCGTCGAGCTCGGCGCGCAAGCGCTCGAGGCCAGGCGTGTGCTTGACCAGCGTGCTGCCGGCGATGTTGGTGATCTTGAACTCCTCCTCTTCGCCCGACGACAGCTCGATGCCGTAACAGCCGTCGGCGCCGGTCGCGCCGCCGACCAGGTGCCGGCTCAACGCGTCGAGGATCTCGCGGTGACCGGCGACGCCCGGCATCACGCGCGCCACCCGCGCCCTCATTCTGATCTGATCGAGCAGGTCGATGTCGGTCGGGTCGCTCACCGCTGCCCACAGGGTCGAGCCGTTGTCGCGCACGGCGACCGGGATCACCGCGTGCTCCTCGCAGAAGCCCCGATCGAGCATCCGCAGAGCTGCCGGCTCGACGGTCGTGGTGGTCAGATCGACGCGCGGCAACTGGAGTCCGCGCGCCAGGGCCGCGGCCACCTGTTTCTCGTCGGCAAGGCCCTGGTCGACCGCGATGAGGTGGACCTGGCCGCCCCACTGCTGCTGCCAGGCGTCGATCGCCCGCACCTTGCCGTCGTCGAGAACACCGGCGTCCTTAAGGATCCGGGCGATGCGCTGGTCGTTGGCTTTCATGGCCGGCGGTCAGTCTAGCGCGTCCGCCGCTTCGGGCGAAACCTTTTGCGCGCGGCTGCAGATCGCATCGGTGCGCCGTACTATGATATCTGGGCGTCGCAACGGCGCAGCGGGGCCGCGTGTGTACGATCGCGATCGACAGCCGAGCCAGCCGCCGGCCACCGCCGGCCCGCTGCCCGACGCGCTGAAGAGAGCGCTGGCGCGCGTGCGGCGGCGCCTGTGGTGGTTCGGCGCGCTGCACCTGCTGGGGCTGGCGCTCGCCGCGGCCGGGCTGGCCGCGCTGCCGCTGCTGCTGCTGCTCGGCGCCTGGCCGCTGCCCTACGCGCTGCGCATCGCCGCGGCCGGTCTGGTCGTCCTGGGGGCGGCCGGCGCGCTCGGCCGACGGCTGGTGGCGCTGGTGCAGCTCGGCCGGCCGGTCGCGCTGGCGCGTCTGATCGAGGACGCGGCGCCCGTTCTGGGTGACCGGCTGACCTCGAGCGTGCTGCTGGCCGACGCGCTGCCGGCCGGCGCCAGCGTCGAACTGGCGCGGTCCCACTTCGATCGCACCGCCGTCCTCGTCGAGGGCAGCGCTGTCCTGCGCCAGTGCGCGCGACGCTTGTGGCACCGCGTCTGGCCGGCGCTGACGCTCGGTTTGATCGGGGCGCTGGTTGCGGCCGGGATCGGCTGGCGCCTGAGCGGGGCGCTGCGGCGCGGTTGCGAGAGCCTGCGGCCGCCGTCGCGGGCGGCCGCGATACCCGAGGTGCTGCCGCCGTTGGTCACCGACATCGCGCTCACCTACCGCTACCCGGCCTACCTGCAGCGCGAGCCGCGCTCGGTCGAGGGCACCACCGGCGACATCTTTGCCCCGCGCGGCACCGAGGTGGTGATCACCGGACTGGCCGACCGCGCCATCGACAGCGCGGCGCTCGTTATCGGCGAGCGGCGGGTGGCGCTGGCGGTCACCCCGCCGCGCCAATTGAGCGGCGCGCTGCTGGTCAGCGAGGAGAGCCGGTATCGCTTTGCCCTGGGCAGCGGCCTCGGCGAG
>JAFGSX010000349.1 GCA_016934455.1 Deltaproteobacteria bacterium | reverse complement strand
GTCGAGGCCATCGCAGATCTCGTAGGCCGGCCCCTTGCCGCCCTGGCACACCAGCCCGCCGAAGACGCAGTGGACGGTGCCAAACTCGCACTCGCCGACGTCGGTGCCGCAGGTGCCACCGCCCTCGGGGTCGCCGTTGTCGATGGCGCCGTCGCAGTCGTCGTCGGTGTTGTTGCACAGCTCCGAGACCGCCGGCCAGACCGGACAGGTGTACTCGCAGCCCGGGATGGTATCGAGCAGATCGGCATACCCCTCGTCGCAGGTGGTGTAGCCGCACTGGCCGTTGGTGCAGACCGGCGTCGCGTGCAGCACGGCGCACGGCCGGTTGCAGCCGCCGCAGTGCTGGATGCTGCCGCTCAGGTCGAAACCCTCGTCGACGACGCCGTTGCAGTCGTTGTCGCGGTGGTCGCAGATCTCGACCCCGCTGTTGGTCGGCCGACAACCGTACTCGCAGCCGTCCTCGTCGTCGCCGTCGCCGCCGCCGTTGATGTCGTAGTACCCCTGGTCGCAGGCGCCGACGCATTCGCCGTCGACGCAGTCCGCCGGCCGGCGGGGCCGGTTGCAGGGATGGTTGCAGCGACCGCAGTGCTCGTCGCTGGTGTCAAAATCGAAGTCCTCGTCGACCGCCTCGTCGCAGTCGTTGTCGAGACCGTCGCACACCTCGGCCGTGGGTGTGCACGGATTGACCTGGTTGGCGTCGTGGCCGGTGCCGCCGTCGGTCCCCGGCGGAGTGGGGGTCGTGCATTGGCAAGCCGGGCCCGCCAGAGCCCAGCAGCCGACAACCAGGGCACAGCAGTTTCGCAGTCTCACGGCTCGCTCCTGTCGCAGGCGCACTGATCTCATAGTGTACGCATTTCGGATCGCCTCTGGCCAGCCCGGCAGGACAGTCAAAGCTTTTTCTCGGGGAACGCGGCTAACCCATCGATCGGCCACGCTTCCTGATCTCGGCCGCGGCGCCGGGAGCGGCGCGGTCGCGGTCCCTCGTCGAGAAGTCGATTGACAGCGGCCGACAGGCTCTCTATCTCAGACCGCACACTAGGCACTTGCGTCGCACCCCCGGCCGCGCGGAGAACCCTTGGCTCGCGACTTCTGCCACCTGCACCTGCACACGCAGTACTCGTTTTTGGACGGCGCCATCCGCATCGCCGACCTGTTCCCCAGGCTCAGGCAGCTCGGCATGGGGAGCTGCGCCATCACCGACCACGGCGTGATGTACGGCGCGGCCGACTTCTTCACCGCGGCCAAGGCCCACGACATCAAACCGATCCTGGGCATGGAGGCCTACGTCGCAGGCGAGCGCGGCCGCCGCGACCGCACCGTGCGCGAGTCGTACCACCTGGTGCTGCTGGCGGAGACGCCGGACGGGCTGCGCAACCTGGTGCAGCTCTCGACCAAGGCCTACCAGGAGGGCTTCTACTACGTTCCGCGCGTCGACAAGGAGCTGCTGGCCGAGCACCACCAGGGCATCGTCGCGCTCTCGGCCTGCATGTCGGGCGAGGTGGCGCGGCGCTTTCTCGACGGCGACCTCGACGGCGCGCGCGCCACGGCGCTCGAGTACGACCGCATCTTCGGCCGCGGCAACTTCTTTCTCGAGGTGCAGCCCAACGGCCTGGAGCGGCAGGACCGCATCAACGCCTTCCTCGGTCAGCTCGGCCGGGACAGCGGCATCCCGCTGGTCGCCACCAACGACTGCCACTACCTCGAGGCGGCGCACTACGAGGCGCAGGACGTCCTGATGTGCATCCGCCAGCAGCGGACGCTGGACGACCCCAAGCGCCACCGCCACGAGACCAACGCCTTCTACGTGCGCTCGGGCGACGAGATGTGGGAGCTGGTGGGCACCGACTTCGGCGCCGCCTTCGACAACGCGCTCGAGATCGCCGAGCGCTGCAACGCGCCGCTCAAGCTCAGCAAGCCGCAGCTCCCCCGGTTCCCGGTGCCGCCCGAGGTGCCGGACGCCCACGAGTTCGTGCGCCGGCTGGCGCGGCAGGGGCTGGCGCGGCGCTTCGAGGAGCTGGGCGACGGCATCGATCGCGAGGCCTACCGGCAGCGGCTCGAGTACGAGCTCGAGACCATCACCAAGATGGACTTCTCGGGCTATTTTTTGATCGTGCAGGACTTCATCAACGAGGCCAAGCGCCGCGGCGTGCGGGTCGGCCCGGGCCGCGGTTCGGGCGCCGGCTCGCTGGTCGCCTTTGCGCTGCGCATCACCGACATCGACCCGATCCCGCACGCGCTGCTGTTCGAGCGCTTTCTCAACCCCGAGCGCATCTCGATGCCCGACTTCGACATCGACTTCATGCAGGAGCGCCGGGGCGAGGTGATCGCGTACGTCACGGAGAAGTACGGCCACGACCGGGTGGCCCAGATCGCCACCTACGCCGCGCTCAACGCCAAGAGCGTTATCAAGGACGTGGCGCGCGTGCTCGGCGTACCTTTCGCCGAGGTCAACCCGATCACCAAGCTGATCCCGTCGCTGGTCGATGGCAAAAAGGTGACCCTCGAGCAGGCGCTCAAGCTCGAGCCCAGGCTGGTCGAGATCCAGAAGGAAAACCCGGTCTACGCCAAGATCATCTCGATCGCGCGCACGCTCGAGGGGCTGTACCGGCAGGCCGGCATGCACGCCGCCGGCGTCGTCATCGGCCAGCAGCCGCTGACCGAGTACTGCCCGCTGTTCGTCGGCAACAACGGCGAGCAGGTCAGCCAGTTCGACATGAAGAAGGTCGAGAAGATCGGGCTGGTCAAGTTCGACTTTCTCGGCCTCAAGACGCTGGACGTCATCGACGCCGCCGAGCGCCATGTCGACGAGCGCATCGGCGCCGAGAACCGGCTGACCGGCGACGCTCTCGAGCGGGCGGCGCGGTGCCACCCGCACGCGCGCCAGCGGCAGACCGGCGCGGCCATCCCGCCGCTCGACTGCAGCCTGCTCGACTTCAAGGAGCCGGCGGTCTACGAGCTGATCACCGGCGGCGAGACGCTGGGCGTGTTCCAGCTCGAGTCCTCGGGCTTTCAGGAGCTGATGCGCCGTCTCAAACCGGACTGCTTCGAGGACGTGGTCGCCTCGGTCGCGCTCTACCGGCCGGGACCGATCCAGGCCGGCATGATCGACGACTACGTCAATCGCAAGCACGGCCGCGCCAGGGTCAGCTACCCGCACCCGCTGCTGGAGCCTGTGCTCAAGCCGACCCACGGCACCATCGTCTACCAGGAGCAGGTGATGCAGATCGCCCAGGTGCTGGCCGGCTACACGCTCG
>JAFGSX010000348.1 GCA_016934455.1 Deltaproteobacteria bacterium | reverse complement strand
GGCACCTTGTTGGCTGCTATCGCCATGCCGGCGCCGCTGCCGCAGATCAGGATCGCCAGCTCGCACTGACCGCTGGAGACGGCACGCGCCGCTGGCAGCGCATAGTCCGGGTAGTCGCACGACGCGGTATTGCCGGTGCCAAAATCGCGCACCGTTCGGCCGCGCTGTTCGAGGTGGTTGATCACCGTCGCCTTGAGCTCGACCCCGGCGTGATCGGACGCCACCGCGATCATGCGGGCTCCTCGGTCGCGCTGACCTTGGCCAGCTCGGCCAGACATTCGCGGATGATGGGGTCGTCCGGATCTAGCTTGGCCGCCAGCTCGATGTACTCGCGCGCCTCGCTGTAGTGCCCCAGCTCCATGTGGCAGACGCCGAGGTTGCAGATGACCGCCGCGTTGGTCGGCTGGAGCTGGTGCGCCCGACGCGCCAGCTCGAGCGCCCGATCGTACTGCTGGTCGCGATACGCCAGCGTCGACAGCTCGCGCACGGCGGCCGCGAAGTCGGGGTCGATCTCGAGGCAGCGCTCGAAGGCAGCGCGCGCCGCCTCGGGCTCATCCAGCCGGCGCCGGGCGACACCGGTCGCCCACCACAGCTCGGCGTCGTCCGGCTCGCGGGCGATCGCTTCGGTCAGACGCTCGAGCGCTTGTTCGAGCGCGAGCTGCTGGGCGATCTCCTGGTCGCCGGTGGCGTCGCGCGGCAGCTCGGCCGAGACCGCCGCGATGGCCTCGCGGCGCTGCTCGCCGAGCTGGATCCGCCGCTGCAGGTCAGCCCGGTCGCGCTCCACCTGCTCGCGCCGTGCATCCTTGGGGGAGGCCAGCTCGAGGTATTTCTCCAGGTCGGAGACCGCCCCCTGATCCCGTCCCAGCGCCCGCAGCACGTAGCCGCGCGCCAGCCAGGCCGCGGTCAGCGTCGGGTCGAGCTCGAGCGCCTGGTCGAGCTCGGGCGCTATCTCGGTCAATCGCTGTGCGCATTGCTCGGCCGTCAGCGTCGCCTGATCGCGGGCGTACAGGTCCTGCAGCGCGAGCGCGACGTTGAGGTGGGCCAGCGCATAGCCCTCGTCGGCCCGCACGGCGCGTCGGTAGAAACCGAGCGCGGCCTCGATCTCCCCGTCGCGCGCCCGGCGCACGCCGTCGGCCAGCAGCCGCACCGCGTGCACGCGATCCGGACGACCGGCGATCCGCTTGAGCAGGCTCCAGAGACCCACGCGCTCCCTCACCGGGCCCGCATGCGCGCCAGCTCAGCCTTGGCTGGGCTTGGCCGCGGACTCGGGCTCGTCATGTCGGATCAGCTCGTACTTCTCCTGATACACGAAAGGTCGGATGCTGGGCGTGCTCTCGGTATGGCAGCGCAGGCAGGCCTTCTCGTCGGTCTGACGGAAGCCCAGCAGCTCGCGCAGCTCCTGATCCCGCATCACGTAGTCCAGGCTGTAGTAGCGGCCAGGTCCGTGGCAGGCCTCGCACTGCACCCCGGCCAGCGCCGCGTCGCTCTCCTCGGGATCGGTGGTGTGGCACTGGCGGCACTTGGGATCGGCGCGCTCGCGCTCGCCCAGGCCTGCGAGCGCCCGGGCGTGCGCCGAGTTGCGCCATTTCTGATAGGCCGTGGGATGGCAGGCGCGGCAACCCTCGGCTCCGGCAAAGCGCGTGGAGACCACGTGCTCGCCCGCTTTCGCGACCCGGTTGGTCGCCAGCAGCGCCAGGACAGCCGTCGCGAGCAGAGCGCCGGCGACGGCGATCAGGCGTCCGGATGTTCTCTGTTCGGTACGCGCCACGTCGTCGGTCATAGCACATTGGAGCGCGACGGCAATAGCGTCGCGTGCCCGGTTTGACCGTGTCGGGCGCAACTGGTAGCTTGCGGCTCATGAGGCAGCGCACTCTGCTCTCGATGGCGATCGCGGTCATCGCCGCGGTGTGGGCGACAGCGGCGGCGGCGCGTCCCTGGAAGGGGCTCTACCCCGGCCAGAGCACGCTGCAGGATGTGCAAAAGGCCCTTGGCAAGCCCCACCAGGAGTTCAAGAAGCGCGGACGATGCGCGGTGCTCTACAACTACCAGGCGGCGCGGGCGGTCAGCGGCACCAAGCAGACCAACGTCTGCTTGGACGACAAGAACGTCGTGATCGAGATCGCGGTGTTCCCGGATCGGGTGCTGACCAAGGAGCTGGTGGACGAGGCCTACGGCAGGGTCTATCAGAAAAAGCTGACCGACGACTTCCGCGAGTACCATCACTACAAGAACGAGGGACTCGCGATCTTCTTCGAGAAGGATGGCGATACCGTGCAGTCCCTTCTCTTCACAGCGGCCGGCGCCACCGAAAAAAAGTGAGCTCGCCTCGACTCGTCGGTCTGACCGGGGGCATCGCCTCGGGCAAGAGCACGGTAGCCGCCATGCTGGCCGATCTCGGCGCCACCGTGGTCGACGCCGACCAGTTGGCGCGCGAGGTGACGGCGCCCGGCAGCCCTGTGCTCGACGACATCCGCCAGCACTTCGGCCGCCACCTGGTCGACACCGACGGCGAGCTCGACCGGCCGGCGCTGGCGGCGATCGTCTTTGCCGATCCGGACAAGCGAGCGCTGCTCGAGTCGATCACCCACCCGCCGGTGATCTGGCTCTCCCAGCAGCGGATCGCGGCGGCCCTGGCGAGCGACGCGCCGCTGGTGGTGTACGCGATACCTCTGCTGTTCGAACGCGGGCTCGAGCAGTGGCTGGGCGAGGTGATCGTGGTCGACGTCGACGAGGAGACGCAGCGCCGGCGGCTGCTCGAGCGCGACGGCGAGGCGGGCCTGTCGCGCATCTCCAGCCAACTGCCCCTGTGCGAGAAGCGCAAGCGAGCGACCTACCTGATCGACAACAGCGGCACCCTCGAGCAGACCCGGGCCCAGGTCGCCGCGCTCTGGCACAAGCTGACCTGTAGGTAACAGGTTACAGGGGACAGGTTTCAGGGGACAGGTTACAGGGGATCACCACGAGGTCAGATCCAGTAACCAGTAACCTGTAACCTGTTACCTTCTTGTCTCCTCAATCACCAAGGCAGATGTCGATGTCGCGCGCGGTCAGGACGGTGTCGCTGTCCAGCGGCACCTGCTTCATGCGCGACACCGCCTCGGTCAGCGGGATCGCCTTCACCGTCGGTGGGTCGAGCGCCACCATGTGATCGAACAGCCCCTGCTCGATGAAGCGGATGGCGGCGGCGCCGAAGCGGGTGCCGAGCAGGCGGTCGAAGCGGGTCGGCGAGCCGCCGCGCTGCAGGTGACCCAGCACCAGGTGGCGGGTGTCCTTGCCGGTCAGGCGGTGCAGCTCCTTGGCCACCCACTCGGCGATGCCGCCCAGCACCACCTCCTGCCGCCCGTCCTCGGCCGCACCCTTGATCATCATGGCGCCCCCCCTGGGAACGGCGCCCTCGGCGCAGACCACGATCGCGTACTTCTGGCCGTGCACGTCGAGGTCGAGGATGTGGTTTGCCACCTTCTCGAGGTCGAACGGGATCTCCGGGATCAGGATCGCGTTGGCGCCCCCGGCGACTCCGCTCTCGAGCGCGATCCAGCCGGCGTAACGGCCCATCACCTCGACCACGAACACGCGCTCGTGCGAGCGCGCGGTGGTCTCCAGCTTGTCGAGCGCGTCGGTGGCGGTGGCGGAGGCGGTGTCGAGGCCGAACGTGATGGCGGTACCGGACAGGTCGTTGTCGATCGTCTTGGGCACGCCGATGACGTTCATGCCCTTCTCCGCGAAGCGGTGAGCGATGTTGAGCGAGCCGTCGCCGCCGACCGCGATCAGGGCGTGAAAGCGCAGCCGCCTGAAATTCTCCATCACCTTGTCGCTCAGATCGCGGACCTCGACCTCGCCGGCCACGTTTTTGACCGGGTACTCGAATGGATTGCCCTTGTTGGTGGTGCCGATGATGGTGCCGCCCCGGGAGTGGATGCGGTTGACCTTGTCGGCGTTGAGCTCGATCAGGTCGTCGGTGTCGAGCAGGCCGCTATAGCCGTTGCGCACGCCGAAGATGTCCCAGCCGCGGCTCTTGGCCGCCCGCACCGCGGCCCGGATCACCGCATTGAGGCCGGGTGCGTCACCGCCGCCGGTGCTGATCGCGATCTTGAGAGTGCGCGTGGACATCCGGCCCCCTGCTCTTCTAGGGGCTGTCGGTCAGCCCCGCGCCGGTCGAGAGCCGATCCCGACCGGCTTCACCCAACAGCACCTAGCGAGCGAACTCGCTGGCGCGCGTCTCGCGGATGACCGTGACCTTGATCTGACCCGGGTAGGTCATCTCGCTCTCGATCTTCTTGGCGATGTCGCGCGACAGCACGACGATGCCATCGTCGTTGACCTGGCTCGACTCGACCATGACCCGCAGCTCGCGGCCGGCCTGCACCGCGAACGCGCGCTCGACCCCCTTGAACTCGGCCGCCACCTTCTCCAGGTCCTCGAGACGCTTGATGTACGAGTCGAGCTTCTCGCGCCGGGCGCCGGGCCGGGCGCCGCTGATGGCGTCGGCAGCGATGATCAGGTTGGCGAGCAGCGTCTCCGGCTCCTCGTCGTTGTGGTGCGAGCGGATCGCGTGCACGATCTCCTTGGTCTCTCCGTGCTTGCGCGCGAACTCGGCGCCGACCACGGCGTGCGAGCCGTCGGTCTCGTGCGTCAGCGCCTTGCCGATGTCGTGCAGCAGGCCAGCGCGCCGCGCCAGCTTGATGTTGAGCCCGAGCTCAGCCGCCATGGCGCCGGCCAGGAAGCCGACCTCGATCGAGTGCTGCCACTGGTTCTGCGTGTAGCTGGTGCGG
>JAFGSX010000347.1 GCA_016934455.1 Deltaproteobacteria bacterium | reverse complement strand
GGGCTGTGATCGACCGCGCCGGACTGGTGCTCGTCGAACAACCGCCGCACCTGGTCGAGCTCGATGCCGCTGTCGCCTAGCGCCGGGTCGGTCGCGCAGGCGCGGACGGTTTCGCGCAGGGGGCCGCGCAGCCAGGCGGCGAGCGGAATCGAGAAACCCTGTTTGGGCCGCCGGGTCAGGGCGGGCGGCACCAGTCGGTCTAGTGCGGCGCGCAGGATCGCCTTGCCGCCGCCCCGCCCGTGCAGCGCCGGCGCAATGGCGCGCGCCACCGCCCGCACCGACCGATCGAGCAGCGGGACGCGCGCCTCGAGCGCCACCGCCATCGTCGTGCGGTCGACCTTGGTCAGGATGTCCTCCGGCAGGTAGGTGGCTTCGTCGACGAGGCTGCCGAAGAGTTGCGGCACCGGCTCGGGCGCCGTGGCCGCGGCTCGCCGCAGCGCGGCCAGCGCGACCTCGTCGCTGCAGGCGACCAGCGCCGGCAGCACGGCCGGGCCGGTGACGCGCAGCGTGTCCGCGTAAAGCGCGAGTCTGTCGTCGAGGGCGAGGCTGTGGGTGACCGCCAACAGCTTGCGCGACGGGTGCGCCAGGGGCGGCAGACCGGTCAGACGATGGCCGCGCCGGTACCAGTCGTCCACGGCGCGGGCCGGAAGACGGCGCGCGACCGCGGCGGCCAGGGCGCGCAATGGCCGCGGCGACCGGCGGGCGATGTCCGCCAGCGCGAACAGGCGGTAGCGGGTATAGCCGAGGAACAGCTCGTCGCCACCGTCGCCGGACAGCACCGCCTTGACCTGCTGCCGGGCCAGCCTCGCCACCAGCGCGGTCGGCGCGGCCGAGGGATCGGCAAACGGCTCGTCGAAGATCTGCGGCAGGTCGACCAGAGCGGCCCGCGTTTCGTCGGCCGTCATCCGCATCGATCGCCAGGGCAGGTCGAGAAACCCTGCGATCCGGCGGGCGTGCTGGCTCTCGTCGAACTCGGGTTCGGCAAAACCGATGGTAAAGCAGGTCGGCCGCGCACCGCTGCGGGACGCCAGCGCGCACACCAGCGAAGAGTCGATGCCGCCGGAGAGGAATCCTCCGACCGGCACGTCGGCCACCAGGTGAGCGGTCACGCTCTCCGCGACCGCGGCGAGCGCAGCCTCGACCGCGGTCCGGGGATCGGAGATGGCTTCCCCAGCGGTCGGCGCGGCGAATGGCTGCAGCGACGCGCCCTGGGCGTCGACGATCAACCGCTGGCCGCGCTCGAGCTTGCGCGCGCCCCGAACGATGGTCAGCGGCGCCGGAACGTAACCCAGAGCCAGGTACTGGGCCAGGGCATCGCGATCGAGCTCGAGATCGACACCGGGCACCAGGCGCAGCGCGTTGAGGTCCGAGGCAAAGGCGAACTGCCCGGGCCGGTACGAGTAGACGAACGGCTTGATGCCAAAGGGATCGCGCGCGCAGAGCCAGCGATCGCGCTCCGCGTCGTACAGCGCAAACGCGAACATGCCGCGCAGGCGCTCGACGACCCGATCGCCCCATTGCTCGTAGCCATGGATGACGACCTCGGCGTCGGCGCGCGATCGAAAGCGGTGACCGTGTCGCTCGAGCTCGGTGCGCAGCTCGCCGAAGTTGTAGATCTCGCCATTCAAGGTGAGCCAGACGCGCCGGTCCTCGCTGGGCATCGGCTCGGCGCCGGCCGCCGACAGATCGATGATGGCGAGCCGCGCGTGGAGCAGCGCGATCGGCGCGGTCGGATCAGAGCTCGGGTACACCGCCCCGGAGCGGCGAGCGAAGCGCTGCACCCCGTCGCCGTCGGGCCCGCGATGCTTGATCGCTGCGATCAGGCGCTCGGCCAGAGCCGCCGGCGCAGCCCGGTCCCGCATGTCGTAGCCCGCGATCCCGCACATGGTTATCCTCGACCGTCCCGGCAGCGGGACGGCGCGAGCCTATCGGCTTTTTTTTCGTCCGTCGCGACCCAATGCTACCGGACCCGCCAGCGCCCCGGTCAAGGCACGGCGCAGTCGCAGCGCCTGCTTTCGTCTCGGCAACGAGAGCGCCGAGAACACCGCCATCGCCCACAGTCGCACGTCGGCCGGCGTCAGCTCGAGCGCAGCTCGCAGATCCGCGCGAGCTGCACTGACCAGACCGCCTGCCAGCAGACGTTCGGCGCTGGATCGCAGGATATGGGATTCGGCACGGCGCTGCAGGTCGGCAGCGACCGGTCGCCGCGCGCAGGCGGCGCGCACGATGGCCAGCCCCTGGTCTCGAATGCGGCGCTGGTGGCCGGGCGCGCGCATGGCGCTGTGCGGGGTCCGGCGGTAGACGACGTGCTGGCCGTAGACCGGAGCGAACCGATGGCGCTCGGCGAGCCGCAGCCACAGGTCGTAGTCCTCGACCTCGAGATAGCCCTCGTCAAAGCCGCCCACCTCGTCAAAGGCGTGGCGGCGGACGACCACGGCCGAGGTCGTGATGAAGGAGTCGCCGAGCAGGGCCGTATACAGATCGCCGCTCGGCCGGCGCGGCTCGGGCCCGCCGATCGGTGCGCCGTCGGCATCGACCACCTCGACCGTGCCAAAGCAGACGTCGACGCCGGGCTCGCCGGCGACCGTGGCCGCGACCGCCCCGAGCCAGTCCGGCCGCCACAGGTCGTCGGCGTCGAGGAAGGCGATCCATCCGGCCCGCCCGACCCTGGCCCCGGCATTGCGCGCCCCGCCGGGCGTGCCGCTCGCGCTGACGACGACGTGGGCACCTGCCGCCGCTGCCAGCCGGGGCGTATCATCGGTGCAGGTGTCGACGACCACGGTGACGGTGAGCGGCGGCCGGTGTTGCTCGAGCGCCGATCGCACGGCCTGCGCGACCGTTGCAGCGGCGTTGTGCGCCGGGATGACCACGTCGAATTCGCGGTCGAGTTCTGCCGTCACGGCGCCACCGTTTCTGAATCGGGCAGCAGCGCGCGCTGCCCCGCAGCGGTGGGTCGCAGATAGCGGCGGTCGCGGGTGGATCCCAGCAGGGCCCGCCGCGTCTCGGCGGCGGAGGCGAACTCGAAAAAACGCGAGCGGGCGGTGCGCTGCCAGGGCAGCCACTGCCGGCGAGCCAGCGCGTCCGGGGTGGCCAGTTGCAGCGCCAGGCCGGCGATGGCCAGGCGGTGCTGCAGGGCATAGAGGCGCCGCACGTAGCGGCGGTCGCTCGACGACGGCGGACGGATGTCGAGCAGGCGCTGGATCTCGGCGCGCTCGGTCTCGACCGCCGTCGAAAAGCGGTCCATCAACTGGCCGGGAACCATCCTCTGGATCGCGAGGCACTCCCAGGTCTTGACGCAGCGGGCGCCGGCGCCCAAAGCGCGCAGCCAAAATGCATGGTCACCGAGCAACCGGAAGCGGCCATCAAAGCCGCCCAATCGCTCGAAAAGACGCCGTCGGAAAAAGACCGCGGGCTGTGCCAGGTGGCCGCCGCGCTCGAGGTAGGTCTGCAGCAGCGGCGCCGGCGGCTGCACTACCAGCGTGCAGCGGTCGTGATCGGGGCGCCACTCGATGGCGTCGCCGTAGACCAGATCGATGTCGGGCCGGCGTTGAAAGGCGGCCACCACTGTCTCGATCGCCCAGGGCAGCAGCAGGTCGTCGCAGTTGAGGTAACCTAGGATCTCGCCGCGCGCGAGCGCGAAGCCGCTGTTGAGCGCGTCGTACATGCCGCGGTCGGGTGCCGAGGCGTGCCTCAGCGGCAGGCCATCGGCACCGCACGCCCGCGCCAGGAGAGCGAGGGTGCCGTCGGTCGACGCACCGTCGGAGACGATGTGCTCGACCGCGGGTCCGAGCCGCCTGACGTTGTCGACGCACTGGCGCAGAAAACCGGCCTGGTTGAGGGAGGGCGTCACCAGCGACAGCAGCATCGAGCCAGATCCTCCAGCGCCGGCCCATGATACACTGCGCCGCGGCATGGAGAAGAGACCTCTGCGCATCGCCATGGTGGGCTCGGCCGACGTCGGCGGCGGGGCCGAGCGCGTGGCCCAGCGGCTGCGGGACGCGCTGATCGCGCGCGGCCACGACTGCCGGAGTTTCGTCGGCGTGAGGCGCGGCCCGGCATCCGATGCCACCGAGCTCGACAACCGGGCGCGGCGTCGCTCGCTGCTCGGCTGGAGCATGGTCGCGCTCGAGCGCGCCACCGGCCTGCAGTACCTGTACTACCCGGGAACGCGCGACCTGATCCGCGCGCTGCGCGGCTTCGATGTCGTGCACCTGCACAACCTGCACGGCGGCTACTTCGAGCTGTGGCGCCTGCCCGCGATCTGCCGAGGCCGTGCGGTGGTGATGACGCTGCACGACTGCTTCTGGCTGACCGGCCACTGCGCTTACCCGGTGGACTGTCCGCGCTGGGCGCACGGGTGCGGCCTCTGTCCCGACCTGGATCGCTATCCGAGCATCCGCCGCGATTCCAGCCGGTTCAACCGCAGCAGCCGGCGCGATCTGCTCCGCCGCAGCGGAATTCTCTGCCACGCGCCTTCTCGCTGGATGCTGGAGCAATGGCACCTGGCGGGTATGGCCGGGCGCGAACCGGTGGTCATCCCCCAAGGCATGGACCTCGAGCTGTTCGCTCCCGGGGACAAGAAGGCGGCGCGCGCGGAACGCGGACTGCCCCAGGATGGCCACATCGTCATATTCTCCGCCCAGGGTGGTCTGAGCAGCCCTTACAAGGATGGAGCGACCGTGATCTCGGCGCTGCATCGGTTGCTCGCCCGCCGCGATCGGTCGCCGCTGCATCTGGTTGTGCTCGGAGGGGTCGACGAGCTGCCCGCAGATCTGCGCGGATCGATCGTCGCGCCCGGGTTCGTCGTCGAAGAGAAGACCCTGGTTCAGTACTACCGGGCCGCGGATGTGCTGGTGCACGCTGCGCGCGCCGACAACGCGCCGCTGGTGCCGGTCGAGGCGATGGCGTGCGGGCTGCCAGTGGTCGCCACCGCGGTGGGCGGAATTCCCGAGGTCGTGATAGAGGGGCTGACTGGTTTTCTGGTCCCGGCCGCCGATGCCGAGCTGCTGGCGGCGAGGGTCGCGGCGGTCTGCGACATCGCGGGCCTGGCCGAGCGCATGGGTGCCGAGGCCCGGCGGCGCGCGCAGTCGAGCCACGACCTCAATGCGGTCGTCGACGCCGTGCTCGAGCTCTATCGCGCGCAGCTCGCCTGACTTGACCCGCTGCCGGTAATCTCTATGCTCGATCCGCTTGCAGAGCGATCGCTGTCGGAGGGGTGCCATGGGTGCTGCTGCAGTGCTCGAGTCGCGCATTCGAGAGGTGATGGTTTTTCGCAACGACGCGGTGGTGACGCGCGAGGCCGAGCTGAGCGCGGCTGGCTGGCCGGGCCAGGTCGAGATTCCGGGCTTGCCGCTCGCGCTCGACGACTGCAGCGTGCGGGCCCGGGTCGTCCGTGCGAAAGACCCGGGGAAGTCCGCGCCGGGGGAGGACCGGACGCCGGCGCTGCCGCAGCCGACCGATGTCCGGGTCGAGCTCAGCCTGCCGCCGCTGGGGGCGCCGGTCGAGGCACCGTCGGACGCCGAGTTGCGCCAGGCGCGAGTCGCGGTGGCGTCGCTTGAGCAGCAGATCGGCCGCCTCGATGAGGAGAGCGGTCACTTCGATCGAATCTCGCTGGGGTTGCCGGAGCGGCTCGAGGACGAGCCGCCGCGCGCGGTCTCGGCGGCAGCCTGGAGCGGGGTCGCGAGCTGGGTCGAGCGGGCCAAGCAGTCTCGCGCGCAGGAGAAGGGCGGGTTGCGGCGACGGCTGCAGGAGGCGCGCGAGCAACTCGCGCGGCTCGAGCGCCAGGCTCGCGAGGCCAAGGCCGAGCGCGGCGTCGACGAGGAGGCAATCGCCAAGCGCGCGGTCATCCATCTGAACTCCGGGCCGGCCGGTGTCGCTGCCAAGCTCCTGATCGAGTACCGGGTGCCGGGCGCGCGCTGGCGACCGAGCTACGTCCTGCGCGTGGCTCGCGACGGCAAGCGTGCCTCTTTGGCCGTGCGCGCCCTGGTGGCCCAGCATAGCGGTGAGCCGTGGGAGCGGGTGCAGCTCGCGGTCTCGACCGCCGACCTGCAGCGTGCGGTGAGGCTGCCCGAGCTGAGATCGATCCGCATCGGCCGCAGCCAGCCCGAGCCGCCCGCGCGCGCCTGGCGCGAGCCACCGAGCGGCGCCGAGGCGCTGTTCGAGAGCCTGGACGCCGCGCTCGAGACTCTGTCCGCGCCGGTCCCGGCGCTGGGTGTCAGGAAGCCCGGTCTCGGCGGCAAGGCCACCAAGGCGGGAGAACCGCTGCCGCCACCACAGCCGCCGCGGGCACCGATGCGGCCGCAGCCGGCGGCGCGGCCAGCGGCTGAGTGGCAGATCGCAGCCGAGATCGAGGAAGAGCTCGAGGGATATACGGGCGCTGGCGATACACCCGCCGAGGCGGTGTCGCTCTCGACGATGGCCGACGAGTCCGTCGCTGACTTCAAGGCGGAATTGGCGGCGCCCGCGAAAATGGAGATGAAGCGGAAGCGGGTGGCACCCCGCGGAGCAGCGCGATCGTCGGTCATGTCTGCGGCGATGCCGGCTGCGGCGCCGATGGCGACGCAGGGATCGGTATCTGGAGTCGACAAGCTGAGGCAGTCGCTCGTCGCACCGGCCTCCGCACTCTCCAGGTCCGAAGCCCCGGAGTACGAGTTGTCCGCGCTGGCCGAGGATGCAGCGCCGGGCGGCGGCGGATATCCCGACCAGTACGAGACCCCGCGCGCCGGGTCCGCGACCGAGTTGCTCGCGCGGCGGATGACCGTGCGCGAGACGGTATTTGACTACGGCGAGCTGCGGCTGATCCGATGGGACGCCGGCGCCGGCGAACGCGGCACGCTGCAGCGCCGCGGCCTGCACGATGTGTTGACAGCTCTCAGCGCCTCGCAGGCGGCGCAGGTCGAGAGACGGCTGGCGCGCGCTGCGCTGCAGGCACTCGTGATCGACGATTTTCCAGGCAACACCAGCGACGTGGCCGCGGCCAGCGGCGCCTTCGACTATCGCTACGACGCGGCCGCGCCGGTCGACGTCCCCAACGACGGCAAGCTGCACGGCGTGCCGCTGTTCTGCCACGAGTCGACGGTCGGGCTCAACCTGGTGGTGGTGCCGCGCGAGACCGACCAGGCGGTGCGCGTCGCTAGCATGAAGAACCCGCTGCAGGCGCCGGTGCTGGCCGGCCCGGCCGACATCTACCTGGGCGACGAGTTTTTGGTGACGTCGCAGTTGAAGACGGTACCGGCAGGCGCCGAGCTCAATATCGGTCTCGGCATCGAGCCGGCACTCAAGGTAGCGCGCAACACGCGCTTCCGCGAGGAGACGCAGGGTCTGTTGAGCGGTCAGCTCGCGCTGCAGCACGAGGTCGACATCGAGCTGGCGTCGCGTCTGCCGGCACCGGCCCAGGTCGAGGTGCGCGAGCGGATCCCGGTCAAGAGCGAGGACGACAAGGAGGTCGCGGTGCACCCGGGCAAACCGACTCCGCCGTGGGAGGAGTGGCAGCAGACGGCCGAGCAGGCGCTGCGCGGTGGCCGGCGCTGGCGGCTGACGCTGGCCCCCGGCGAGAGCAAGAAGATCCAGTACACCTACACCATCCAGATCGACTCCAAGAACGAGCTGGTTGGCGGCAATCGGCGGGAGTGACCAGATGACGACCAGACAGGAATCGGCAGCGCCGCTGCCGCTGGAAGCGCCGGTGCGCAGGGTGGTGCTGCTCGAGGACCGGGCGCAGGTCGTCCGGTCGGGCATCGTCGAGCTGGCCACCGGGTCGCACCGGCTGCGGATCTCCGGGGTGACCCCGCTGGCCGCCGATCGAACGCTCACCGCCCGTCTGCCCGAGAAGGTCCGGCTCGACGAGACGAGAATGTGCCGGCGCTGGCGGATCGGCACCGCCGAGCAGCCACCGGACGCGGCGGCGGTCGAGGCCGAGGTGATACGGCTCAAGAGCCTGCTCGACGACCAGCGGGATTCGATGCAAGCGCTGTCGCAGCAGCGCGCATT
This sequence comes from Deltaproteobacteria bacterium, assembly GCA_016934455.1. GTDB lineage: Bacteria > Myxococcota > JACRCW01 > JAFGSX01 > JAFGSX01 > JAFGSX01. The sequence goes on along the minus strand of JAFGSX010000347.1, from coordinate 8,869 downwards.
GCTCGACCAGGCGGTCTGCCTCTACGTCGACAACGTCAACCAGGTGCTGCCCTACGCCAGCGACTACCAGGCGCGCTGGGAGACCGAGCTCGAGGCGCTGCAGCAGCAGCGGCGCCAGCTCGACCAAGGCTGGCACCAGCAGGAGCAGCAGCGCGACGACATCAAACGCCAGCTAGCGGCGGCCGAACTGAAGCGCCGCGTCGATCACCGGCCGGATCACGTGCTCGAGGCCGATTGCGAGATCTCTGTGACAGCGTCCGAGCCCGGGCGCTGCGCGATCGAGGTCGAGTACACGGTGCCGTGCGCGCTGTGGCGCCCGATCCACCGCGCCACCCTGCGCCACGGCAAGGTCGCCTTCGAGTGCGAGGCCGCGGTGTGGCAGGCCACCGGAGAGGACTGGAGCGACGTCGATCTCAAGTTCTCGACCGCGCGGCCGACCCAGCGCTCGGAGCCGCCGACGCTGGTGGACGACCTGGTGCGGGTGCGCCGCAAGCAGGAGAAGAAGGTGTCGGTGCGCGTGCGCGAGGAGAAGATCGCGACCACCGGCGAGGGCGCGGCCGCGGACGAGGGCCTGCCCGGGGTCGACGACGGCGGCGAGACGCGGTTGCTCGATGCGGCGGTCAGGACCACCGTCGTCGCCGACGGCCAGATGCGGCGGGTGGCGATCTCGGCGTTCGAGGTGGACGGCGAGATCGATCGCGTCTGCTGCTCCGAGCTGGCGCCGCTGGTGCACCTGAGGTCGCGTCAGGTCAACGCCGGGCGCCATCCGATCCTGGCCGGCCCGGTCGACATCGTGCGCGAGAGCGGATACGTCGGCCGCAGCGAGATCGGCTTTGTCGCGGTCGGCGAGAGATTTGCGCTCGGCTGGGGCAGCGAGGATGGCCTTCGGGTGCGGCGCGAACGGCGCGAGAAGCGCGACACGACCATGCTGACCGGCAAGCAGGTCATCACCCGCACGGTCGAGCTTTTTCTCTCCAACCTGGACGACCAGCCGGCGGCGTTCGAGCTGCAGGAGCGGATCCCGGTGTCGGAGATCGACAAGGTCAAGGTCGCGCTCGAGGCCAAGGAGTGCGCGCCAGCCGCGGCAGCGGACGACCAGGGCATCCTGCGCTGGCCGATCAAGCTGCCGCCTTTGGGGACGCAGCAGGTCAAGCTGGTCTTCACCATCACGGCCAGCTCGGACGTGCAGGGACTGTGAGGATGGGGATCGGGGACGACGCCATGAGAGCAACGAGACTCGGGATCGGTGCGCTCGCGCTGGTCGCGGCCTGCACCACCACGCCGGCCAAGAAGGACCAGGCGGCGACCCAACCCACCCTGCCCGGCTCCGCGCCCGCCACCCAGGCGGCGCTGCCTCCCAAGCAGGTCGATCCACCGAAGATCGCTCTGGTGCTGGGCGGCGGCGGCGCGCGCGGCTTCGCCCACGTCGGCGTGCTGCGCGTGCTGGTGCAGGAGAAGGTGCCGATCGACCTCATCGTCGGCACCTCGGTCGGCAGCCTGATCGGCGCGCTGTACGCGGCCAATCCCGACGTCTTCGAGCTCGAGTGGAAGGCGTTCGAGATCGACAAGGACGATCTGTTCGACTACTCGTTTTTTTCGGCCAAGGCGGGGCTGGTCAAGGGCGAGGCGATCAAGGAGTTCGTGCGCAAGAACGTGAGGTGGCCGCTGATCGAGCAGTTCCCGGTGCGCTACATCGCGGTGGCGACCGACCTCAACAACGGCGAGCGGGTCGAGTTCAAGAGCGGGCCGATCGTAGACGCGGTGCGCGCCTCGGTCGCCATCCCGGGCGTCTTTTCGCCGACGCGCGTCGGCGACCGGCTGCTGGTCGACGGCGGGGTGGTGGCCAATATCGCGGTCGACACGGCCAAGGCCAACGGCGCCGACATCGTCATCGCCTCGAACATCTCGCAGAAGGTGGTCGACTACCAGGTCGACGACATGCTCAGCACCATCCTGCAGTCGATCACCATCATGATGAGCGAGGCGGCGGAGTCCCAACTGCAGCACGCCGACGTGGTGGTCACCCCCGACATCGGCGACGTCGGCACCCTCGATTTCTCGCAGAAGAAGCGCTGCATGCAGGCCGGTATCGAGGCGGCCAAGGCGCAGGTCGCCAACGTCAAGCAGGCGATCGCGCGCTATTACGTCGAGCGCGGCGGCGTGCCGCCTGCGCCGTAGAACAGATTTAGATAAAACGGGTAGACCTGCTGCAAGAAGGTCAGCGGCAGTTGCTGGAGCTGGTGCAGCGCGGCGCTCGCCTGCACCAGCGTAACGGTGCGATTCGCGAGCAAACGGCCGACCCGGGCACAGCCGTAGATGCCGCTCTGGTCATTGAAGCTCTGTCCGAACAGCCGCGACTGCAGGCTGCGCACGGGATAGATTAGGCACCTGCCACCGGCGTCGAGCATCGGGCAGGTGAAGCGCAGGCCGAGCGCCGTGCGGCGGCGCACGGCGGGCGCGATCGCGGCATCGTGCAGCGATTCTATCTGCGGCCGGAGCCGCAGATACTCGGCCCGGCCGCGATCGACCAGAGCGGCCCGGGTGAGATCGTCGAGCGTCCGCTGCGCCCAGTCCCAGGCGTAGAAGAACTCGAGCGGCGACAGCAGCACGACGCTATCGTGGCAGCAGTCGGCGCAGCCGACGCCGCAGGGCAGCTCCAGGCCGGCGGTGGTGGCGGCTATGCGCTCGTCGATCCAGCGGTACAATTCACCCAGCCGGACGCAGGCGGGCTCCAGATCGACGCCCAGCTCGGCGGCGGCCGCCGCCAGATCGATGCGCGCGCTGCTGGGGTGCCCGGCCACCATTGGATTGTGCCACAGGCTGGCGCCGCCACCCAGTCTGCGTCGCAGGCAGAGGCGCCCGCGGTGGACTCGGCGTGACGGCTGTGGCACATTTCCTGACCATGGCCGACGACCAGACTACAAACCCGCACAGCGATCCGGCGGTCGAGCTTGAATTGCTGCGCGAGCGCGAGCGGCTCAACGCCGCCATTGATGGCGTGCTCGAGTGCGCGTTGCGTCAGCACATGTCGCTTGAGAAGGCGCTCGATCAGGTGTTTCCCATCCTGGGCGAGTTTCTCGGCGCCGGCGCCGCCCTGGTGCGGACCTACGACGAGTCGCTGGCGCTGGCCGATTTCTGCTGGCGCGAAGACGAGCGGGGGGATTTTCCGCTCGACGCCGAGCGCATCTGCCAGCAGCTCGACGAACAGAGATCGCTGGCGCTGACACAGGACGACTGGTGCGCGTTGGCGCAGAGGGTCGAGGTCGCCGGCGAGAGGTTCGGCACGGCGGCAGTCGCCTGGCGCGACCGCATCGACCGGCGCGACAGCGAACGCAATCGCGCCCTGCTGCGCGTCTGGTGCGAGCAGGTCGACAATTACCTGGCCTCGATCGCCATGGCGCGTCGCAAGCACCAGGCCGAGACCGCGCTCGCCGAGGCGCTCAAGAACCCGGTGTTGGGAGAGGGCATCGAGGCGGCCACCGAGGTGCTGAAGCAGACCATCGACTTCGACGACCTGGTACTGGTCTACCGCTACGAGGACGACCCCGACGGCAGCACACTCGCCTACCGCATCATCAAGGATCGCGAGGTGGTCTACGACACCATCACCCACCGCGACAGCGACATCGACGCCTTCATGCGGGAGCATCGCCTGGACATTCTGCTGCGCGGTGACCACGCCTGCCTGGCCCAGCGCTTTGGGCTCGAGCACTTTCACGAGGAGGTATTGATCAGCGGTATGCGGCGCGCCCAGATCGTCGGCCGGCTGCTGGTCAGCAGCCGCGGGGGCTCCGAGTTCTGCACCTACGACCGCGATCTGCTGCAGCGGTTTGCCGACTTTCTGAGGCTGCGCATCGTCGATTTCAACCGCGAGTGGCGGCATCTGGCGCTCTGCTTCCCGCGCGACACGGTGCGCCGGCTGATGGGCGAGAAGAACTACGTCGAACGCTACCTGCGGCCCCGGGTGCGGGACGTGGCTATCCTCTACTGCGACATCGTCGGCTTCACCCGGGTGAGCGAGCAGGTGCTCAGGAGCCCGGCCCTGATCGGCAGGCTGATCGATAGCTGGAGCGACCGAGTGGTCGAGATGATCTGGGCTTCTGGCGGCGTCTTCGACAAGATGGTCGGCGATTGCATCATCGGCCTCTGGGGACCACCCTTCTTCGAGCTGTCGCCGGACGAGGCGTGCGCTCGCGCGGCGCGGGCTGCGATCGAGATCCGCGACTTCACCCACACGCTGAGCGCTATGCGCGAGCTGCCCGAGCTGGCGTCGCAGGAACAGCCGCTGGCGGTCGCCACCGGGCTCAACTACAGCCCGCTCTTTGTCGGCCGCTTTGGCCCCAACGAGGGATACACCGGCTTCAGCTCGGGCATGAACAACGCGGCGCGGCTGCAGGGTGTGGCCACGCGCGACGAGATCCTGTGCATGGACACCTTCGTCGACGCTCTCGGCGGCCGCGCCCGCTTTGGCGACGTGCGCGAGGCGACGGTCAAAAACGTGGCCGCGCCGATCAAGTTCCGGCCGCTGATCGAGCTGGTCGAGAGACCCTGATCGGAGCCGATGTCTGCTCTCGCGCGAGCCGTCAGCTCGCCGGTTCTCCATCGTCCCCCGCGCCGTCGTGCGGCAGCGGCACGCGCGCTGCGCGAAAGTACCTGAAGGGAGTGGCCAGCGCAAAGTTGGAGACGCGCGCCGTGTAGAGATCGGCGAAGCGCTCGATCAGAAACGCCAGGTAGCTCTTGTCGGTACCGGCGCGCATGAGCAGCCCCCAGTGCGGGTTGCTCAGCTCGCCCGCGGCCTTGGCCAGCGGGCCGATCTGGTCGTCCAGCGCTTCGATCTGCATCCGCAGCGCGCCGATCTCGCGCCGCGCGCGGTCGAGGTCGGAGCGGGTCCGCTTGGCGCGCCCGCTCTGCGCTCGCTGCAGGGCCAGCCGCAGCTCGCAGTGCCGGTGCTCAAGCGACTCCTTGCGCGCCATCAGCGCGGTCAGCTCGGCCTGGCGCGGGGCGAAGCCGGCGACGGCGTCGATCTCCTGCTCCAGCTCGCGCACGATCAGCGCGGTGCGCCAGCGCAGGCCGCTCTTGGTGGCGTGCACGTCGCCGAAGAAGTGGTCGCCCACGAACAGGATCTGGTCACCCCCGAGGCCGAGCTTGTTCTCGACCAGCGAGGCGTTGCCGCCGTGGTAGACGCGGCCCTGCTCGAGCGCGCCGGACGCCGGCCGCAGCAACCCCTGCTCCTCGTCGACCACCTCGAACAGCGGGCTCTGGCTGGTGAAGAACTCGGGCTTGCGGGCGGACACGATGACGACGTCGAACAGATCGCGCCAGCCCGTACCGGCTGGCAAATGACGGTCGAAGGCTTGGCCCATGATCTGGCGCGTGTAGCTCCACTCGGAATTGGTGATCAGCAGCAGCTTCTTGCCGGCGTCTCGCTGGTCCAGCAGCGCCAGCGAAATCTCCGGGTCGGGATCGATCAGGCGGTCGGTGTGGGCCAGGATCTCGGCCTTGAGCGCGCCCTGATGGTGCACGTCGTCGACCGCGCACCGCACCCGGTGCAGCAGGTCGGCATAGCTGGTCACCCCCGGCAGCCGGTGCTGATCGAAAAGCCCGACCGCGTGGGCGTACAGGCTGGCCAGCGACAGCGAGAACAGCGTGCTCAAGATAGCAAAGCGCGGCTGGCGGTGGTCGACGGCGACATGGCCGTAGAGCCGGCGCTGCTCGTCGAACTCGAGCGGCCGCGCGCCGTGCACGCCGCGCACGGTGTAGCCAAAGCGGTTGACCTTGAGCAGGTTGCCCAACTCGGTGTCCACGATCAAACCCTGGATCATCGCCGCCGGGTCGAAGCGCAGCCCGTCGACCGGCCAGCCCTGCCGCGCCAGCAGTTGCCGCGCGTGCTCGAACGCCGCGGCTTCCCACTCGGCCACGCGGTAGTGCACCAGCGTGTAGTCCATGTCGTAGCCGATGGCGCCGATGGCGCGCAGGTTGAGCGTGCGGTTGCAGAAGACGGCGCGCTCGCGGGCGGACGGTAGGGGGGGGGTGGCGGTCATCGGGAGGTCACCTCTCCTCTCCTTCGAGGCGGATGCGCATCTGCACGAAGACCGCGATGACGACGACGATCGAGAGCAGGACCGCCGCCGCCAGCCAGCGATTGTACTGCGTGCGCACGAAGACCTTGCCGCTGCCGACCGCCGGCATGGCAACGGGGGCCACCTCGAAGCCGAAGCTGGTGGCAAGCTGGACGATCTTGCTGAGGTGTATCACCGGGATGTCGCGTTTGAGGAACTCGCCCATGACCGACGTGATCTCGGCTGCCAGCCGCGGCGGACGGGCGGTGATGCCGGGCTCGAACTCGAGCTTCTGTACCCGGGTGCCGACCGAGATGGTGCCGCCGCCGACGTTGATGTAGGCCTTGATCTGCTGCTCTGCGGCCTGGGAGAAGTAGATACCCATGCGCTGATCGACGCTGTCCACGTCGTCCCTGGCGTCGATCTGCGGCAGGCCGTTGCGCTCGATCGCAGCATCGAGCATCTGGCGGCCGGACTTGGGTAGACCGAGGCCGCGGTCGCCGATGCCGCCCCGCGAGGCGGCCACGCTCTTGAACATGAAGAGGCCGCGCTCGCGCAACATCGATTCCATATCGAGCCAGGTGAAGTCCGGATGGTTGGCGCCCCACTGGGATGCGGCGGCGCTGCTGATGATGATCGGACGCAGGTGGAGAGTCTTGAGGGCTGCGTAAACCGCGATGTTGAGCGCCGGGAACGAGCCCGAGCAACCGACCGCGACTACGTCGTCCTCCTCGACACCGAGCCGCTTGAGCCAGTGCACCATCAGCGCCGCGAAATTGGGATTGACCGTGGTCTGCTTGGAGGCGAGGCTGCCCGAGCCGCTGGTGATCGGCGTGAAGACCTCGCCGACCAGCCCCGAGCCCGACGGATCGGACTCGGGATCGATCGGCAGACCGAGGCGCGCGCGCTCGACCTTGATCGCCTCGAAAACCGTCTGAGCCAGGCGCGACGCCTGCATTTTCTCGTCGAAATAGGGCTGCCGCTGCTCGGTCAGGAAGTACTCGACCGCGACGTAGCCGCAGAGCGACCAGAGAGCGATCAGCACCAGCTTGATGCGCGAAACCTTGCGCGGTTGCCAGTAGAGCCGTCTCACTTGAGCAGCTCCTCGCCCAGGCTGAGCACGAGCACCAGGCGCACCGCCACCGCCGCCGTCAGCAGCGAGGCGATGGTCTCGACGACACCCTGGCGTTCGAGCCAGATCGCGATCAGGCCCGGGATGACGAAGCCGATGACCATGAACTCTGGGCCGATCGCCTGCGCCGGGCCGATGGCCCACTGGGCGACGGTGCCGATCAAAAACCCGATCAGGATCGTCAGCGCGGTGCGGCGCCGACCGTAGATCACCACGATGTTCGACAGCGCATGGATGACGCCGTAGGTGGCCAGTGCGACAGCCAGCGTGACCGCGACGTTGAGCGGATTGCGCAGGTGCAGAGCGATGTAGCCCGGCACCACCATGCCGCCGGCGGCGATGCCGAACAGCTCCGACAGCAGCAGGCTGACGACCAGGCCGACGCCGATGGCGACCGAGAGCAGCTCGATCATGTGGGCTCCGCGCGGTTGGCGAAGTACTCGTTGAGCCGCAGGCCGATGCCCCCGATATTTCCCATGGCGACGATCAGGGCCGAGTGGCGCGCCAGGGCGATCAGGGTCTCGAACAGCTCCTCGACGTCGGCGCCCTCGGTGTCGATCAGCGACAGCGGGTCGACGCCGACGCGCTCGGCCGTACGCGCAAAGGCGTGGGTGCCATCGCCGGTCAGCACCACGTGCTCGGCCTGCGGCCAGTCGCGGTAGGCCCGGGCCAACTGCGCCGAGCGAACGGTGCGATCGCCGCGGCAGTTGAAGAGCGCGATCCGACGCCCGACGCCGGGATGGCGCTCGAGCGTGGTCCGCCAGATGCCCTCTGTCGAGACCGGGTCGTTGGCCGCCATCGCGTTGACAAAGACGATGTGGCGTCCAAAAAACTGCAGCCGGTGCTCGACCAGCACACCCGGATCGGGTCTGGCCTCGCACATGCCGCGCAGCGCGTTGGCGCGGTCGACGCCGAACGACTCGCACACCGCCAGCGCGAGCGCCACGTTCTCGGCGTGCTCGTGGTAGGCAAACCCGGCCATCTCCTGCGCGGTGACCCGCGCCACGGCGTCGCCGTCGACGGGAACCAGCGCCGTGCCGCGGTCCCGGGCCGCCTCCTGCAGCACCGCGAGGTGGCGGGTCTCGGTGGTGAACAGCGTGCCGTTGCATGGCACCGTGGCCGCGATCGCCAGCGCCACATCGCGCTCGGTCGGCCCCATCACCTCGAGGTGGTCCGGCCGGACGTTGGTGATGACGCCGTGGGTCGATCGAATCAGCCGCAGCTCTGACAGCGCCTGCAGCTCGGGCTGCACCGCCATGCACTCGACCACCAGCACCTCGGCGTGCTGGGCGGCAGCGCTGGCGACGATGTGCCTCTGTTCGATGACGTTGGGGCGCGCGGGTCTGTACACCGGCACCTCGCGGCCATCGGGCAGGATAAAGCGCGGCGCGGTGCCGGTGGTCTTGGCGAAGCAGCGGCGGCCGCCGGCGCGCAGGCCGGCCGCGATCAGGCGGGTGACGCTCGACTTGCCGCGCGTGCCGTTGACGTGGATGCGCACGGCTATGCTCGCCAGGCGACGGGCATGGTGGAGCGCCTCGGCCAGCAGCGCGGCCAGCAGGAGCGCCGCGGAGATAGCGATTACCTCGGCGCCGATGAGACCATATGCCATGGCCGCGATTTATGAGGCGCGCCACCGCGAAAAGCAAGTGCTCGATCGGCGCGCGCGCCAGATCGAGCG
>JAFGSX010000346.1 GCA_016934455.1 Deltaproteobacteria bacterium | reverse complement strand
TCCCTGCAGAGGGACGATAAAAAGACTTTCTCCGAACAGCGGGCCCCTGCCGAAAGTTGTCTCGATTCAAGTGAGCAGAGGGTATAGGGCGCGCGCCCCAGACCGCTCGCCGCAGCGCCGGTTCTCTCTGCCGTCGGTCCCAGTTGACGATCGGCGATCGCTCGTCGACAATGGGCGCGATGACACGCACCCTCGCGCTCTGCGCCACGCTGTTCGGCCTCGGCGCCGTGGTCGGCTACCTGCTGGCGCGGCCCGCGGTCGGACCGCTGACCGGTGCCGGTGCCGAGGTGAAGCTGGTACCACCAGCGATCGCGGCGGTCGAAGGTCCCGCCCGGGCGAGCGAGCAACCGCGACCGCTGGCTCCGCCGCCGACCCAGAGGACGACGCCGACTACTCCGACGACGCTCGACGCTGCACTGCCGGACGGCGCCACAACCGCTGTCGTCTCGCCGGCATCGAGGCCGGCTCCGGCGCCCGGGCCGATCGTCGATCGTCGCGCCGGCTGTCCGGACCACCTGTTCACCGCGCCCGGCCGCCTGGTCGCCGGGGGCGATCCTTTCCTCGAGCAGCGCATGCAGTGGTTGCTCGAGGACTACGACGTCCCGGCCGGAGCGGTGGCGGTGGTCGAGCCGGTCAGCGGTCGCCTGCTGGCGGCCGCCGGCTACCGCGAGGGTGTCGGCGAGGACCGCGGCCTGACGCTGGCTCCCGACCACACCGCCGCCTCGATCTTCAAGATCGTGTCGGCGATCGCGCTGCTCGAATCCGGGCTCAAGATCGACGACACCATCTGCTACAACGGCGGCAAGCGGCGCATCCACGAACGACAGCTCGAGGACGACCCGGGCCGCGATGGCCGCTGCGCCGATTTCACCACCGCGCTCGGGCGCAGCCTCAACATCCCGTTTGCCAAGTGGGCCGACCGCCGCCTCGACCGCGGGCGGCTGCGCGGCGCGGCCGAGCGGTTCGGCTTTCGCACCGGCGACGACGACGGTGGTGCCTGCTTTGGCCAGATCCTCATCCCCGACGACCGGCTCTCCTTCGCCCGCACCGCCGCCGGCTTCGGCGAGGTCACGCTGTCGGCCTGGCACGGAGCGCTGATCGGCGCGCTGGTCGCCAACCGCGGGGTCTGGCCGAGTTCGCTGGACGGCGTCGCAGGACGCCAGGGCCGGCTGCTCAGCTCCGCGCTCGCCGATCAGCTCGCGACGATGATGGTGCACACCGTCGACGAGGGCACGGCGCGGCGCGCGTTTCGAGAGCGCGGACACTTCGCGCTTGGCCGGATCAATGTCGCCGGCAAGACCGGCTCGTTGACCGAGGGCGAGGGCGAGGCCTGGCGCGACGTCACCTGGTTTGTCGGTTTTGCGCCGGTCGAGGCGCCCACCGTTTCCGTGGCAGCGATGATCGTCAACAAGCCCGCCTGGCGGATCCGCGCCTCCTACGTCGGCCGCGAGGCGCTGCGCACCGCGCTGCTGCGCACCAGCCCCTACCGTCCGACCCAGGATCGCATCGCGGTGGCCTCGGTGCCACCGGCTGGAGACACGCCATGATCGATCGCCACACCGCTCTGGAACTGCTGCACCGACACGTCGCCAGCGACCGCATGATCAAGCACTGCCTGGCTTCCGAGGCGGTGCTGCGAGCGCTCGCGGCGCGCACCGGCAACGATCCCGAGCGCTGGGGGCTGGCCGGCCTGCTGCACGACATCGACGTCGAGGTGACCGGCGCCGATCCCAAGCGCCACGGGCTCGAGGCGGAGGCGCTGCTGAGGTCCGGCGGCGTCGACGATGGCGAGATCATCGACGCCATCGCGCGCCATAACGAACAGGCGTGCGACCGGCCGCGCGAGACCGCATTTCACTTTCTGCTGGCGGCGGGCGAGACCATCACCGGCCTGATCATGGCGACCGCCCTGGTCTACCCGGACAAGAAGCTGGCCTCGGTCAAGGTCAAATCGATCACCAAGCGCATGAAGGAGAAGGCCTTCGCCGCCTCGGTCAATCGCGAGACCATTCTCGAGTGCGAGCGCGCCGGACTGCCGCTCGAGCAGTTGGCTCAGATCGCGCTGACCGCGATGCAGGAGATCGCCGGCGAGCTGGGGCTGTAGGCGCGGGCGGTTACCGCCTTCAGCCGCCGCTGGCGTCTGGTGCCTGCGGTGGCAGGCCGGCCGGCGGCCCGTCCAGCACCGGCGGCTCGTCGCCATAGCCGGCGGCGGGGGGCGCTGGCTGCGCCGCAGAGGCCCGCGGCGGTGTTTCCGGCGCCGCTGCCGGTGCCGCGGTCGCCCCGGGTCCCGGGGCCGCGCGCGGCGCCCGTCGTTTCCCGCCGACTCGCGCGCTCGCACCCGCGGGCGGTGCCACGTCGACCGTCAGGTTGGTGGGCGGCGTCGCCACCGCCACCTGGATCTTCCAGCCCGCGCCAGCCAGCAGCGAGGCCAGGTCGATACCGCTCGGCGCCGTCAACGCGACGCCGCCGTTGCCCGAGGTGCGGCCGCGCAGGGCCACAGCGCCGATGCTGGCGCTGACATCGGTCCCGGCCAGCGGCGAGCTGCGGCACTGCTCGACGGCGGTCCAGCGCTCGGCCCGCTCCTCGCTGGTCCGCTCGCCCTCGTCGTTGAGAAAATAGATCTGGTAACCAGCCGACCCGAACAGCCAGCCCGCCACGGCCGTCGCTCCGATCGCCCACAACAGGCGGTTTACCAACGCGACGTCGGTCGCCGCTGCTGGCATCAGAAGCGCGCTCACCGCCACCGCGCTGGCCAGGCAGCCCCCCAGCAGCTCGCAGCCCAGAACGCTGTAGCTGTATGGGTGCAGCCGGCGCTCGACGCGATCGACGTGCCGCACCTTCTCCTCGATCCGGCGCTGGCAGGTCTGCTGCTGCTCGAGCCAGATCAGCAGCTCGCTGCCCCGCAGCTCGGCGCGGGCCGTGACGGCGCTCGCCACCGCGCGCTCCTCCAGCACCTTGCCATCGCCGAGCGGAGCGTCGCGGCGGTAGACCTGCTCGAGCACGGTGACGCAGCCCGTGCTCGCGAGGGCCACCGCGACCAGCGCACCCACCCCTGGCAACGTCCTCATGAGCTCACCGTAGCAGAGCGCGGCGGCGCTTGTCAGCCGTCCGCTCTCAGTCGCGAGGGCGCCTCGAGCTAGCCGACGCTAGATTTCGAATCGGTCGGTCGCGTCATGGCTCGCCCGGCTGGCAATTTGCCCCCATCGAGTGTAGCACAGGCGGCGATGAGCGAGACCAAGGCCGACCGCGTCCCGCTGCGGCAGCGCCTGGCGCCCGTGCTCGAGTACGGGCGCCGGCTGCTGCCGGTGGTCTCGTTTGCCACCGGCGTCGCCAGCGCGCTGCTGATGGAGCGCCACTACGGCCGCCTGCCGCTGTTGCTCGGTGTCCTGTTTGGCGCCTGGCTCACGGTCGGGTTGCTGCTGGCCTGGCGCGGTCGCAGCGAGCCCTCGCCCCGGGGGCGCCTCGCCGCGGTGCGCTACGGTGCGCTGGTGGTGGCGCAGAGCACGGTGCAGCAGGTGCTCTTCTTCGTGCTGCCGTTCTACTTCCAGAGCGCCACCTTCTGGTCGCCCAACGTCGCCTTCGTCGCGCTGCTCGCGCTGGCCGCGCTGGTCACCCTGATCGACCCGGCCTTCTTCTACCTCGCCGAGCGGCCGCTTCTTTTCATCGCCCTGATCGCCATCGACAACCTGGCCGCGCTCAATTTCGCGCTGCCGGTCGTGCTCGGGCTGCGCAACAACCTGAGCCTTCACCTCTCGCTGCTGCTGACCGTCATGCTGGTGGTGCCGCTCGCCGCCATCACCGTTCGCGGTCAGTGGCGACCGCGGATCAGGCTCTGGGTCGCCGCGGCGATCGGCGGCTCGGCGCTGCTCGCGGTCGCGATCTGGCTGCTCGATCTGCAGCTCTTGATCCCGCCGGCGCCGCTGCGCCTGGTCGACGGCCGCATCGCCGAGGGTGTGGTCGAGCGCGAGCCGCTGCGACCGGCGACCTGGTTCGCGCCCTCCGGCGACGGCCCGGATCGCCTGTACTGTTTTACCGCCATCGCGGCGCCGCGCGGTCTCGATGAGCAGATCGTGCACCTGTGGAGCTATGGCGGACAGGTCAAGAGCCGGGTCGAGCTGTCGCGGATCAGCGGCGGCCGCGAGCAGGGCTTTCGCACCTGGTCGGCGCACGGTGGATTTTTGCGAGCGCCGGCCGGCCGCTGGCGGTGCGAGGTGCGCACCGCCGGCAACCAGATCATCGGCCGGGTCGAGTTCGAGATCGGCGCGCCCGCCTCAGGCGAGTCGCGGGCCGGCATCGAGTAACCGGTCCAGCCTCTCCGGATCCTCGCGCGCCAGCCGGCCGAGCGGGATCTGCGGCACGAAGTAGATGCTGGTCTTGGAGACGCCGGTGGCGCCCACGTCGACCGAGAGGTAGTTGAAGAAGCCGCGAGTACGGTCGAGCAGGTCGAGCGGCGTGGTCGCGGCCAGTCCGACCTCGGCCGCCGCCAGCTCGTCCTGGCGATCGATCGCCCGGTACCAGTTGCGCAGCCGGCCCAGCGCCTCGCCGTCGGGGTAGAACTCCACCGGCCGGATGTAGAGCTTGAGCCGCAGGTCGCCGCCGCGGTCGAGGCCGAGCGAAACCAGGTTGAAGGCCGCCGGCCTGCGGTCGCCGTCGAGGAACCGGTCGCGAAAGAGATCGAGGCCGGCGCGCGCGTCCGCGCCGCCGCCGACGTAGGCGATCAGCTCGTCCAGCCTGCGCTGGCTCAACCCGGCACCTTGCAGATAGACCTTGGCCGCCACCGGGCACCCCGGCTCGAAGTCGAGGCCGACCATGCGCGCACCGCTGCCGCGCTTGAAGAAGCCGAAGAAGCGCCGGGTCTGCTCGTTCAGCGTCCGGTCCTCGAGCACCCCGATCAGGTCGCGGACGACGCGCCGCGAGCGCACCGGATCCGAGTAGTCGCAACTGAAGTAGGCCTTCAGCCGCGGCCGGCGGTCGCGGTAGTGGTGCGCGGCCAGGATGGTCACCGTGTTGTCGGAGCGAAGCAGGAGCTCGCGCGGCACCGCCACCCTGAACGCGCGATGCAGCGTCGTCGAATCGTAGCCGGCGCCCAGCCGCTGCATCGCCGCCTGCATCCGATCGCGAAACAGATCGTAGCGGTTTTTAAGCACGCCGCGCCGGCAGGTCGGCTCGAACGAGTAACGCAGCCCGCACCGCTCGCGGCCACCAAAGGTATAGGCCAGCTCGAGCGCCGCGTTCTCCTCGCACAGGTTGGACTGAAAGGGTGACCCCCGCCGCAGATCGAAGTCGAGATCGCGGTCGACCAGCAGATTGTAGATCGCCTGCGCCCGCGCCATCTCGAAGCTC
>JAFGSX010000345.1 GCA_016934455.1 Deltaproteobacteria bacterium | reverse complement strand
GCCCTTGTCCTCGCGCAGGTTCATGTTGAGCCGGCTGGTGAACATGCCGCCGAACACCGACGTGGCCAGCTCGAGCGGCCACTCGTCGCCATCGCCGCGCGCGATGCCGGGCCGACCGGCGGCGAGCACGGTCTGCTCCAGCCCGGGTTTTGCGACGACGACGACACGGCTGCGCGGCTCGGCCGCGGGCGCCGCCGGCGCCTGGGGCGGCCGGGCCTTGCCCTTCCATTTGCCGAAGTGCTTCTGAGCCAGCTTGCGGGCCTGCTGAAGCGTGATGTCTCCGGCAAACACCAGCGCCGCGGTCCGGGGTCCGACGTTGGCGGCGTAGAACCTCTTGACGTCCTCGACCTTGAGCGCTTTGACGCTGGCCATGGTGCCGCCGGTGCTGTGGCCGTAGGGGTGCGTGGCGCCGAAGATCTCGCCGCCGGCGGCGTCGAACGCCAGGTACATGGGATCGCCCAGGCTGCGCACCAGGTCGGCCAGCACTTTCTTCTGGCGCCGCTCGAAATCCTTGGCGTCGAAGCGCGGTCTCTGGACCACCTCCGCCAGCAGACCGACCGCGGGATCGAGGTTGCGGCTGAGCACGGCAAAGTGCAGCCCGCCGCCGTCGTCGCCGACGAACTCGCCGAGACGCGATCCCAGGTCGCCAAAGGCATCGGCCAGCGCCACCGCGTCGCGCTTGCCGGTTCCCTCGGGCAGCATCTCGTAGACCAGGTTGGCCAGCCCGGGCTGGTTCTCGGGATCGAGCGCCGCGCCAGCGCGAAACGCCGCCTGCACGCTGATGAATGGAAGCTGGTGCTGCTCGCTGACCAGCACCGTCAAACCGTTGGGCAGCGTCGCCTGTTGAATGGTCGGGATGACCAGCTTCGGCAGGGCGCCGGCCCTGGGCGGCGTGGCGCGCCACGCCTCGCTCGCCGGCACCGGCTCGGGCGCCGCTTCGACCGCCGGCGCGCTGGCCGGCGCGCTGGCCGGGGTCGGCGCCACTCTTTCCTCGGGTTTGGGCGGCGCGCTCGCGCAGCTCGCCAGCAACAGCGCCGAGGCCAGGATCACGACGACAAAGGTTATGCGCTTCATGGCTGCACCCCCGCCGCGGCTGGTGGCGTGGGCACCGCGATGACGACGGCGCGCTTGTCGTTGGCCAGCACCTCCCGGGCGAACTTGACGATGTCGTCGCGGGTCACCTTGCGGTATCGCTCCAGGTCCCTGGCCAGGTAGCCCGGATCGCCGACGAAGTGGTTGTAGGTCTGCAGCATGTCGGCGCGACCGGAAAAACCACCAAGTTTCTGGAGCTGGCGAACGAAATAGGTCTCGTAGCGGTTCTGCACCCGCTTGACGTCGTCATCGGTGAACCGGCCCTGACGGATCTGGTCGAGCACGGCGTCGGTCTCGACCCGCAAACGCTCCGGATCCACGCCCGGGCGAGCGGTGACCCTGACGTGAAAGACCGACTGGGCGCCGTGGCTCTCCTGCATGGCCTCGACGCTCTGCGCGATCTCGAGCTCGCGCACCAACCGCTTCTGCAGCAGCGCCGACTCCCCGGCGGCCAGCAACATGCTCAACAGATCGGCCGCGGCATCACCCTCGGCAAAGAACGCCGGCGAGTGCCACGCCATCATCACCCGCGGCAGCGGGCCCACCTTCTCGTCCCACTTGAGCACCACCTCCCGGTCGAGGTGCACCGGCTTGACCTCGGCCTTGACCGGCCTGGAAACCGCCGGCAGCGAGCCGAAGTACTTCTCGATCAGCGCCCTGACCGCGACCGCGTTGAAATCGCCGGCCACGGTCAGGGTGGCGTTGCTCGGAGCGTACCAGGTGCGGAAGAACTGCTTGACGTCGCCGAGGGTCGCCGCGTCGATGTCGGCCATGGAGCCGATCACGTTGCCGTAATAGGGGTGAGGGGCGGGAAACAGCGTCTGCCACAGCTTCTCCTCGGCCAGCCCGTAGGGAGCTGCCTCGTAGGACTGACGCCGCTCGTTCTGGACCACGCCGCGCTGGTTGTCCAGCTTGGCCTGGGTCAGGTTGTTGAGCAAAAAACCCATCTTGTCGCTCTCGATCCAGAGCGCGCTCTCCAGATGGTTGGAAGGCACGGTCTCGATGTAGTTGGTCCGGTCGTAGCCGGTCGAGCCATTGGCATCGGTGGCGCCGATGCCGTCGAGCAACTGGTCCGCGGAGTGATCGGGCAGGTGCGCCGATCCGGAGAACATCATGTGCTCGAACAGGTGAGCAAAACCGGTGAGGCCCGGCTTCTCGTTGACCGCGCCGACGTGGTACCAGACGTTGACCGCGACCAGCGGCAGCCGCCGGTCCTGGTGCAAGATCACCTCGAGCCCGTTGGGCAACCGGTACTTCTCGAAGGGAATGGCGAGCTTGTCGTCGGTTTTGGCCGGCGCGGCGCCGAGCAAGCCAAAAACGAGAGCGGCTGCAATGAGATGGCGCATGACGTCCTCCCTGCAGTTTGACGATCGCTGAATAACACCATCGTCGATAGGTGCAACAGCCTACTCGGCGCAGAGCGATCGAGTTCTGTCCTCGGTGCTCGAAACCCGGGGTCTGAGTTTAGTATCGGGCTCGAACATCACCGTCGACAACCGACTCCGACGACCGATTCCCGATGTCGCGAAAATCGACTCCGATACCCCTCTTGCCGAACAACTCGATTGCCCTGCGCAATCGTCGTCGCTTCTCTTTCACCTGGCGCGCGCAGGGGCTAGCGCTCGGCGCAGACCTCGGCCGTGCGCACGTCCCAGTCCTCCTGGCCGTCGAGCACGATGTCGATGATCCACTCGTCGTCGGTGCTGGCGCCCACGCCGTTGAAGGCCATATGGCGCCAAAAGGGATAGAACTTGCCCATCTTGCCCGGCGCCGTCTGGTAGAAGATCTCGACCTGAAAATCGAGGTCGAAGACGTTGGCGTCGGTGTCAAAGTAGTGCACCGGCTGCGGCAACCAGATGCGCTGGATGAACATCGGCCCGAAGGGCAGCTCGACCTCGGGGTCGGCGCCGATGTAGCGCAGATCGCAGCGGGTGGTCGCCTCGTACCTGGCGGCCGGCAACGGCTGCGCCTGGTAGTAGTTGCGAAAAGAGACCAGATTGGTGGTGCGCGCCTTAAACGCCTCCAGGTCGGTCAGCACGGTGCGCTGGTACTCCTGGTAGATCTCGGGGTAGATGGCGCCCTGGTCCGGATCGAGGAACACCGCCTGCAACTGCTCCATGGTGCAGTCGAACCGATCGACGAGCAGCATGCCCTGCGCCGGCGCGGGGTCGCGGTCGCTCATCTCGACCGGCTCCAGCTCGTCGCTGTTGAGATCGTCGAGCAGGCTGCGCGCGGGCGCGCTGAAGTGCTCGAGATCGGTCGCGGCGTGGATCTTGACCACGGCGTCGGCCAGCGCGGCGTCGTCGGCAACCAGGAAGTTGACCCACAGCCAGTGGCTCAGCCCCTCGATGTCCTCGGGCGCTGGCGCGATCGGCGGATCGCAGGAGCAGGCGGGGGCGAACAGCAGCCAGCTCGCGATCGCGATGCGCCCGACGGCGGGGCAAGGGATGGTGGCCGCGGTCATGGAAGGAGTCTACTATATCCAGCGCCGACAACCATCCGCCTGGGAGCCGCCGTGAGCCAAAGACCGCTTCGCGTCGCAGTCCTGTTCGGGGGCCAATCGGGCGAGCACGAGGTGTCGCTGACCTCGGCGCGCGCCGTGATCGGGTCGCTGCAGGCGCGACCCGATCGCTACCAGGTGCTGCCTGTCGGAATCACCAGGCAGGGGCGCTGGATCGCGGGCGGCGGCGAGCTGCTCAAGCTTCTCGAGGAGAGCGCCGGCTACAAGCCATTGCCCGAGCGCGCCGACGCGCTGAGCCCGGTGCTGACCGATCCCTCGGAGCACGGCCTGGTGCCGGTCGAACGCGCCGGCACCGCTCTGCAACCGCAGGCGTTCGGCCCCATCGACGTGGTGTTCCCGGTGCTGCACGGGCCCAACGGCGAGGACGGCACGGTGCAGGGAATGCTCGACGTGATCGACGTGCCTTACGTCGGGGCCGGGGTGCTCGGATCCGCGGTCGGCATGGACAAGATCGCCATGAAGGCGGTCTTCGTCGCCGCCGAGCTGCCCGTTCTCGACTGCGTCCATTTCCTGCGCCGGGACTGGGAGCGCGATGCCCTGCGCTGGAGCGCCGAGATCGACAGACGGCTCGGCTATCCCTGCTTTGTCAAGCCGGCCAACATGGGCTCGTCGGT
>JAFGSX010000344.1 GCA_016934455.1 Deltaproteobacteria bacterium | reverse complement strand
CGCGGCCACGCTGGTCAACGACGTGCTGCACGGCAACACCGGAGCCGCAGGGGACACCGACAATGCCATGGGCATTTTGATACGACTTGCCACCAGCGCCAGCCCGGTGATGACCGGAAACCAGATCCTGGGCGGCCTGGCCAGCACCTCGGCCACCGGTATCTACGCCACCGGCGGCACGCCGCAGATCATGGACGACAACACCGTGCGCGGCGGCACTGCGCCGGTCGTCTACGGCATCGCGATCGCGGCCATCGCCGGGCCCGGAGGAGCGGGCGCCGCGATCAAAAACAACTCGTCGATCGAGGGCGGCCAGGGCGGATCGGACCTGACAGCGCGCCAGGGCGCGATCGGCATCATGATCACCGGCGGCAGTGTCCTCGTCGAGAACAACCGGATGATCGCGGGTGGGACGGCCTTGGGCTTCGACTACGGCGTGCTGGTGTCACCGGGAGACGGTGGCGGGTCGGCGCCGCGGCTCACCGGCAACTTCATCCGCGGCACCGCCGCCGCGCTCACCAAGGTCGACGCCAGCGAGACCGACGGCGTGGTGCTGTGCGATTCAGCCGTGCTCAACGGAAACGACATCGCGGGCGGGCGCGGCGCGGTGGTGCGCGGGCTGGTCGCCAGCGGTAGCTGCGGCTCGTCCACGACCCGTGCCTTCACCTTCACCTCGACGGGCGACACCTTCCTCGGCGGCGAGGCCTTCGACAAGCTGTCGGTGCCCAACGACTATCTGGCGGTCGGCGTGGCCATGTACGACCAGGCCAGCGGCGATTTCGACGGCGCCGGCATCACCGGCGCGGACCCGGACACCGCCGCCCCGTCGGTGGCGATCGGGGCCCAGCTCGGAGCCGGCCTGATCGCGATCTTCGGTGGCGGCAGCATCGAAAGCGGAAATGCCATCGACGGCGCCGTGGCTGTCGCCAACGACCTCCATACGACGGCTTTGAGCCTCGACAGCGTCTCGGTCGTCGCGGGCAATGCCAACGCCAGCAACTCGTTCTCCTTTGGCTTGCGACACATCGGTGGTCAAGCCGAGATCTTCAACGGCAGCGTGCGGGGTGGCGACGCGCGCAACGTCAGCTACGGCGTCTACGTCGACTACGACCAGGCCGCTTCCTCCGGCGCCGCCTTGACGCTGCTGCAGGGCGCCGCGATCTCCTCGGGCACCGTGACCCAGGCCGACACCAGCGAGTCAGCGGGAGTCAGGTTCAGAAGCGGGCAGCTCGGCATCCGGCCGTCGTCCACAGGCAACACGGTCGTCACCGGTGGCGCCTCTTCGGGCGCCTCCAGCGGCGTCGACATGAGCCAGTGCCTGGCCACGGTGACTCCGGTCGCGCACCGCATCGAGAGCGCCTCGATCGCGGGCGGGCCGGGCGACAGCAGCGCGGGTCTGCGCCTCGTCGACTGCGGTGCCCTGACCATGACCGGCAACGACATAGTCGGCGGCACGGCCAGCGCGGGCAGCTCCTATGGCGTGTACGACGAGCTGTCGGCGCTGACCTCCAGCCACGACGTCGCCTCGGCCGGCAGCGCGACCGTCACCAGCCAGGGAGTGCTGGTCCAACGGGCGACCCTGACCGCGACCGATCTGACCGCGAGCGGTGGCGCGGCCGACTCGGGAGCGGTGGCAGGGGGGTCGTTCGGACTCCACCTGGCCGCCGCCAACAGCTCCGCCGTCACCGGCGGCACCCTGTCCGGTGGCGAGGTGACGGGCAGCGGGCTCTCGCTCAGCAGCGGGTTGAGATTGAGCACCCGCTGCTCGGGAATCGCAATCGAAGGGGTGACCGCAACCGGCGGCCTGTCGGCGGGCAATAGCTGCGGCGCCCACTCCGATGTGCTCTGCACCGACCTCCTGGTATCGAGAAGCGTGATGACGGGCGGCAACGGCGAGATGACCTCGGCCGGGTTTTACCTGAGCAGCGGCGACGGCGTCCGAATTCTCGACAGTCGTTTGAGCGGCGGTCTGGCCGGCGGCCTGATCAGCGATCCCACGCGGTACAGCGCCGGCCTCTACCTCGGCGACTCGGGTTGCGTCGCCTGCCGCATCGACCGCAACTTCATCCGCGGCGGCGACCTGCCTGACGGCGGGCCGCGCACGATCGGCCTGCGCACCTACTATCGCTCGTCCTGGGCTGCCGGCAACCTCAGGCAGATGACCTACGTCACCAACAACGTGATCAGCGGCGGTCGCGGTCTCGACTGCCGCGGCGTCGAGAGCAACGGCAATCCAAGCAGCGATATCCGCTTTTTGCACAACAACATCGGCGGCGGCGGGATCGAAGACGTCGGCATCAGCCATGCTGTCTATCTGGGCCAGCAGATCGGCATCGGCCCGGTCAGCCTCGCCGGTGTCTTCAGCGGTAACATCATCGACCCCGGGTCCGGCGGAAGGAGCTTTGGCTACTTCGAAAACTGCGTTTCCGGCAGCGCCGGCAACGCCATGCGCTCGGAACCGGCGCGCGCGGCCAACAGCGACTTCTGGCCAAACGCCGATGGTACCATTCCGGATCCGGTCTACGTGCACAAGAGCGGGATCTCGATGATGTCGTGCGTGCACGCTCAGTTCAGCGACATAGACCTGGTCAACGCGCTGTCGCCGTATGACGCTTCCTCGAACCAGGACAGGTCGTACGACGTCGATCCGCTGTTTCTGATCGACGGCTATCACATCTGCAGCAGTGCAACCTGTTCGTCCCCGCTGCGCGACGTCGCGCTCGAGACCTGGCGCTGGTGGGATATGCGCGAGTTGGACGCGCTCGACGACATCGACGCTGCTCTCCGACCGCAGGGCATGGCCAACTATCCGGACATCGGGTGCGACGAGGTGCCGTAGACCGGAACCTCGGGCGACGCCGAGGTCGAGACGACATCCTATGTGTGAGGTGGGCCATGAATCTCCGAGGGGGTGGGCTGGTAATCGTGTGTGGATTCTTGGGTGCGCTGCACGGCTGCGATTGCGGCAGTCCGCCACCCATCGGATCCGACGCAGCGGGCCCGGTCTATGATTCCGGCCAGACCGACGCTGCCGTCGCTGACGCCATCGCTGGCGACCACGCCAGCCGGGATCTGCTGCGTCCGGATGCGGCGGTCCTGGACGTGTCCGGCATGGACAGCCGGAGTCCCGATTGCGCCGGAGCCGACCTCGCCGGCCGAGATACCCTCGCTCAGGACCAGCGACCACCCGACGCCACGACCTTTGACGCCCCCCTGCTGGACGCTGCCGGCAACCGGGCGCCGAGTTGCGAGGCGATCGCTGAGGCGAGCGTGCTGCCGGGCGGGCAGACGACCGTCGCTGCGACCGCGGTCGACCCCGACCCGGGCGATCTGCTCAGCTACGCCTGGAGCGCGGCGAACCTCCCCTCCGGCGTGGAGCTGACGGGCACCGCCGGCCAGATACTCACCGTGGCGGTCGATCG
>JAFGSX010000343.1 GCA_016934455.1 Deltaproteobacteria bacterium | reverse complement strand
TAATCGAGCAGGGCAACAAGCAATACGCGCGCGCCCAGGAGCTGCTCAAGAAGGGAAACTTCAACGAGGCGCGGCACGCGCTCGACGGCGTGCCCGAGGGATCCACGCGCGCCAAGGACGCCGCCGATCTGCGCAAGGCGATCGACCGCGCCGAGGTGGACCACCTGGTGGCGCGCGGCCGCGCCGAGCTGAAGGCCGGGCGGCTCGACCAGGCCGAGCCGCTGGCCGAGAAGGCGCTGGTGCTGGACGGCAATCACGCCGGCGCCAGGGCGCTGCAGCAGGAGATCGAGAAGGCCAAGGCCGCGGCTCTGGTGCCGGTGCCACCGGCCGAGCCCGAGAAGAAGGTCGAGCCCGAGAAGCCCCAGGAGCCGGCGCCGAGGAAGCACACCGGCAGGACGAAGAAGAAGAAGTCGCGCACGGTGCGCGAGCCGCGGCCGGCGCCGGAGCCACGCGGCCTCTCCGAGAGCGAGGCCGAGCAGCTCTACCGGGACGGCCTCGACGCCTACAAGGCCGATCAGCTCGACAAGTCCAAGCGCATCATGCAGAAGATCATCAAGCAGGCGCCGGCCGGATCTGCCTTTAGAGAGAAGGCCAAGTCGTTCATCGAACGCCGGCTGCAGTGATGGGATGGCAGTGACGCACCCGATTCGCATTTTGCTGGTGATGGCCGACGCGGCCATGCACAAGCTCTATCTCGGCCCGCTCACCCGCTCGATGCGCGAGGCGCCGCTGAGCCTGATCACGCTGGCCGCGCTGACCGGTGACGACCCGGAGATCGAGTACCGGGTCGTCGACGAGAGCGTGCAGCGGGTGCCGCTCGACGCCGACGTCGATCTGGTCGGCATCAGCGTGCTCACGGGCACCGCGCGCCGCTGCTACGCCCTGGCCGACCACTTTCGCCGGCGCCAGATCCCGGTCGTGCTGGGCGGCGTGCACGTCACTCTGCTGCCCGACGAGGCGCGGCAGCATGCCGACTGCATCGTCGTCGGCATGGCAGACCGAAGCTGGCCGCAGCTCGTGCAGGACTTCAAAGCCGGCCGGCTCCGTGCCGAGTACATCGAGCCGCCCGGTCTCGAGGAGTACTATCCGGGCATCCCGACCCCGCGCTGGGAGCTGCAGGACGCCTGGCGCTACAACCTGCCGTACACCGTGCCGGCGACGCGCGGCTGCATCCACAAGTGCGACTTCTGCACTGTCCCGGCGGTCTGGCCGCGGCTGCAGAAGCGGCCGATCGCCGACGTGGTGCGCGACATCCGGGCGGTGCCGTCCAGGCGCTTTTGCATGAACGACGTCAGCCCGTTCGACGACGCCGAATATGCCAAGGAGCTGCTGCGGGCGATCGCGCCGCTCAAGAAGACCTGGGGCGCGCTGGCCACCACCGAGAACATGGAGGACCCCGAGCTGCTCGAGCTGCTGGCCCGCAGCGGCTGCCGTTTTCTGCTGCTCGGCTTCGAGTCGGTCAACCAGGAGTCGCTCAATCGCATCGCCAAGGCTTTCAACAGGCAGCAGAGTTACGAGGAGCTGATGGCCAGGCTGCACCGGGCCGGCATCGTGGTGCAGGGTTGCTTTGTCTTCGGCTTCGACGAGGACGGGCCAGACGTCTTCGCGCGCACCGTGCAGCGGGTGCAGGAGCTGCGCATCGACATTCCGCGCTACTCGATCTACACGCCCTATCCCGGGTCGCGGCTGTTCGCGCGGTTGCAGGGCGAGGGGCGCCTGCTCAGCTACGACTGGGGCGACTACGACACCATGCACGTCGTGTTCAGGCCGCTCGGCATGAGCCCGGCCGAGCTGTACGAGGGTTTTCGCTGGTCCTACCGCCAGACCTTCAAGCTGACAAACATCCTGCGCCGCACCCTGGCCAGCGGCCGTATGTTTCCGGTCGCCTTCGTCGGCAACCTGACCTACCGGCTGTTCGTCAAGCGGCTGTTTCGCCAGAAGGGCTTCGAGATGCCGGTCAACCAGAGCGCACCCGCGGCCGCGGCTCAGGTGCGGCTCAGCGCCTGAATGCGCGCGCCGTCGCTGGCGATCTGCGCTCTGCTCCTCTGCGCTCTGCTCCTCTGCGCGCTCGCCGCGGCCGATGCGCCGTCGACCCTGCCGGAGTCGAGCCCTCCGGTGAGCTCTTCTGCGAGCAGACCAGCGACGGCGTGCGCCGCTCGCGCACCGACGGCCGCCGCCGAGCGGATCGCGATCGCCGCCGAGACTTATCTCGGCCAGCCCTACGTGTTTGGCGGGCGCGCTGGCCGGCCCGGTTGCCGCGCAGGAAAAAGAAGCGTGCGCTGCCTGGACGGCATCGACTGCCAGTCCCTGATCTTCTTTGCCTACGAGCAGGCGCTGGGGCGCGCCTGGACCCGCTACTCGGTGATCCCGAGCGTCTCGATCCGGCGCGGCGAGCTGGGGCGGCCGGTGGCCGGGCTCGACGGCGCGCTGCGGGACGAGGTCAAGCCGGCGCTGCTGCGGCGCGGCGACGTGCTCTTCTTTCTGCTCGCCGGCTACAATCTCGACGCAGATCAGGCGCTGTTCGAGCGCACCGGGACCAAGTACGGCACCTGGCACACCGGGCTGGTCCACTGCGTCGACGGCGATCGGGTGCGGGTGATCCACGCCAAGCCCGGCGATCGGGTCACCGTCGAGCCGCTGGCCGCGATCGCGTTCGACGCGCTGTTTGCCGTGCGGCTGGTCGGGGGCGGGAGGTGACCGGGCCGTGATCGCGCTCGCCCTTTCCCGCGCCGTCTAAACCCGCAGCTCGCTTGAATTGAACCAATTTTCGGCAGGGGCCCGCTGATCGGCGTATGTCTTTTTATCTTCGCAGGCTCAGAAAAAAGCCTTCCGCCGGCCCCC
>JAFGSX010000028.1 GCA_016934455.1 Deltaproteobacteria bacterium | reverse complement strand
GCTCTCTTCCATCTGCACATTTGGCAGGTGTTCCTCCAGCTCGTTGGACTGGTCGGCCCGCGAGAAAGTGTCTCCCAGCCCGAGCAGGCCGTTCCCGTTGTAACCCCAGCACTTGATGTGGCCGTCGACGAGCACGGCGCAACTGTGGTTGGCGCCGGCCAGGATCCGCGTCGCACCCGCGTCCGCACCGCTGCCCGCATCCGCCAGGATGCGCGCGGCCGACAGCCGCGTCCCCATCTCGCAGTCGACGGCGGCATCCGGCCCGCCGGCATCGCAGCCGCCGTCGTAGATGCCGTCGCCGCGGTTGTAAGTGTCGCCGAGGCCGAGCTGGCCGTGAATGTTGAGCCCCCAGCATTTGATGACTCGGTTGTCGAACAGAACGCAGGTGTGGTCGCCGCCGGCTGCGATCTGCGCGATGCCGGCGTCGATGCCGAGGGGAACGGCCGGCAGGGCGTTGCCCATGTGTTGTGGCTCCGCGCCGCGGCTCATGGTATCGCCCAGGCCGAGTTGGCCGTACCGGTTTTTTCCCCAGCAGCGCAGCGACCCGTCCTCGAGCAAGGCGCAAAAATGGTTGAAGCCGGCAGCGATCGCGGTCGCCTGGTGGCCGCCGAGGTCGACCGTTGGCAAATGGCAGCCCATCTCGACCGTCGAGTCGCCGCGCTTGAGCGTGTCGCCGAGGCCGAGCTCGCCGTATGCGTTGCCGCCCCAGCACTTGACCTCTCCGATCGCATTGCGCACGCAGGTCGCGCTGGCGGCGGCAGCGATCTGGACCACCGGGCCGAAGCGGTGGCAGGCGGCGTCGGTGGCTGTCGCGTCGAAAGCAGCATCGAGCCCACCGTCGCTGGCCAGCGCATCGCCATCGGCGCCGACATCGGCGATCGCGCCGTCGCGCCCGACGTCATCAAGGTAGCAGTAATGTCCGTTGGGATCGCAGCGCCCGGCCGGGCAGTCGCTGTCGTCGCGACATATGGTCGCCGGCGGAGACGGCGGGCAGCCGCCGATGGCTATCGAGATGGCGAGGACGGTCGCTCCAGCAGTCAGACAAGACCGCGGATGGAAACACGCACTGGCCTGGACGGTCGCCACGGACGCCCCTATTCGGTCTCGTCGGCCGCGCCGTCCGCGGCTCCGAGCAGGTGATCATAGAGCAGAATGCCGGCGCCTCCGAGCGCGGCCACGCTGCCGAGAGTCGTCAGCGCCAGCCCGCTCCACCACAGCGCCTGGTAGCGCTGCAGCATCTGATCGTAACCGGCCCGGTCTGAGGCATAGGTCCCGCTCTCGAGGTCGCGGCTCAATCGGGCGAGCTGCTGATAGGTGGCGACAGCGGTCGCCTCGCATACGGAGCCGCCGGCCAGCGCGGCCGCCCCTGTCAGCGCGAGGGCGGTGCCGACCAGGCCGCGCGGCGAGCGCGCCGCGTCCGATTTCTGTACTGCGGCCGACCCGGACGCCCCGGTCGCACGATTCGCCGCGGCCGGGCCCGCTCCCGGCTGCGATTGCAGAGCGATCAGGCCGTGCGCAAGCTGCCGGGTGGCCAGCACCGTCATCGGCAATTGCCCATCGCTGGTGGTGATCGAATTGGTGTACGCGGTGCGAGACCCGTTCAGGTCGCTGAATTCAAGACCGATGAGCGTTTCGGAACCGCGCCGGGACAGGGACAGCCGCAGCACGCCGAGCACATGATGCGGGGTCTCGGCGGCTGCCGCCTGGCACCAGGCGCGGTTCAGGTTGCGCCGTCCTCGGTGGCCGGTGGCCACGCTCGGCGGATCGAGAACCTTGACTCCCAGCTCCTCGAGCTCGAACGTGATCATGTCGTAAAGCGCGCCCGCGATGTCGCTCGAGGCGCCGCTCGCCTCTGGTTCGACGACACAGATCGCGATGGACGGCGCCGACGACTCGGCCGCGGGCTGGCCAGACGCCGGGGCTGCCGACGGCCCGGCTCCGATGATCGCCGCCAGCCACAGCGTGCGGTTGCGGCCGGCGTACCTCGATCGCGGTCGCGTGCTCATCGCCGTGTCATCCGCCCCCGCGCGCTCATCCGCCGACCGGAGGGGGCGTGCGCGCCGGCCGCGCCGCTGCCGCATCTTCCCGGCTTTCCTCTGGCGCGTAGCCAAACCACAGTAGCAGAGCGGCCCCGGTGCCGAAAATGGCGGAGCTCGCCCAGAGCCCGTTGGAAGCCCAGACCATCAGCGACAGGAACTCGACGTCATTGCGCAGACCGCGGTCGCACTGAACGTAATGGGAGGGTGCGCGCTCGATGCAGCCGCCGGCGGCAGCGCGCTGGCGTAGCATGTGGTTGGAGACCAGCGCCTGGGCTCCGGTCGCCAGGGCCGACAGCGCCAGGGCGCCGCTCAGGCCGGCGGCGGCCCAGCCGAATATCATGAGCGGGGCCCGTCGGAGGTCGAGCCCGCTGTTCAGCCCCGGCAATCCCTGAACGGCGCGCTGCGCCCGCTGCCGTCCCTTGGCCCGCAGCGCGGCCTGCGCCGAACGCTCGGCGCGCTCGGCCGCGGCGACCTCCGGTGCGCTGTCGTCGGTCGTCGGAGGCCGGCGCAAGGCGTGAAGCGCCTTCTCCAGCGCGGTCTCGAAATCGATCCGCTGCGGAAAGTCGTTGGTCGGGCAGCCGACTGTGCGCTGGTAGATGGTGAAGGTGGTCGCCGCGTCGACGACCCGGAGCTGGACCCGCGTCGTGGCCTGGTCGCGGACGATCTGGACGTAAACCTGACCCTGCAGGCCCACGGTCTCGATGCTGTCCCCGGCGCACCAGATGGTCTCTGGATCCGATGCGCCCTCGATACCGACGATCGCCAGCGCCTGTGCCAGCCGCTCCCGCAGGGCGCCCGCGTCGCTCTCGCCCCGCCCCTGCCAGGCCAGGCCCGCGAGGCACAGCTCAGGCGCGCCGATAGCGGTGGCTGGCAACGCCGTCGCCATCGCGGCGATCGAGAACATGAGGCGCGCGGTGCCGTTCATCGCGTCTTTGCCCGCGGTCAGCGCGATGATGCGGTGGGCATCGCGGCGCTGCTCGCGGTCTCCTCGTCGGGAGCCAGCAGCAGCGCCGCCCCCGCTCCGGCCAGCGCCACGCCGCCGCCGATGGCTGCCACCAGGGCCACGATGGACAGCACGTGGTACCGATCGATGTCGGGTTGCACGTCGCCTGAGTCGAAGCAGTAGTAGCTCGTACCGTCCTGCGACCTGGCGCACCTCTTTCCGTCGACAAGCTGACTGGAGATGCTCCAGGCCGCGATGCCGGCGCTCGTACCGGCTGCCAGCAGCGTGGCGCCGACGCCGCCGCTGACCCAGCCGATCAGCGCCAGCGGTGCACCTTTAGCCACCGGCGCGGATGGGGGCACGGCTGGCGGTGGCTCTGTTCGGGGCGGCGGCGCGGGCGCGATCGCGGTCACCGTTCTGGGCAACGCCGGCCCCGGTCTCGACCCGGTGGCCTCGATCGGCGGCGCTGGCGGAGGCGGGCTGACCGCTGCCTCCGGGGTCGTCGCGGCCGGTCGAGCGCGCGGCAGCTTGCGCAGCTCGGCCACTCCGGCCTCGAGCGCCTGCTGCAGCTTGGCCGAGCGCAGGAGGTCGTTCACCGGCAGCATCAGCTTGGTCTCGGACAGGTTGTTCCCGTTGGCGGCGTCGAGGAACTGCAGGTTGAGGCGCACCATCGGACCGAAGCGCATGGCAGCGACGATCAGCACTCCGGTGGCCTCGTCGGTGACGCCGGTTGCGTTGTCTGCGCAGATGCCGATCTCGCGCCCGATGTCGGCGCGTCTGGCCGGCAGCGCCAGCGCGTTCAGTCGGGCCAGCTCCTCGCGCAGTCTTTGCCGCAGCGCGCTGGCAAGCTGGTCGTCGAGGCCTTCGTTGGTGATACCTCCGATGCAGACGAGCGGAATCGCAGGTGGCGTCGGCTCGGCGCCAGGTGGCGTCTGTGTGGCAGCCAGGACAAACGCAAAAAAGGATCCGAGCATGCGCATTGACCTCACTGTCTACTGGCGAGCTGGATGGCCTTGGTGAGCGCTTGGTTGGCGCTCGCGTACCTGCCCTGTCGCATGGCCTCGTCGTAGGCGGTCAGGAGCGGCTCGAACCGTCTGATCGCCGCGCCGTCTTTGATGTTGCTCGAGAGCTTGTTGAAGCGCTCGAGTTTGGCTTTGACGAAAGCTCTGTCGATCTCGATGGTCTCGGCCTGGCTGATGGCGCGGTGCAGCGCCTCGTTCGCCTCGCGCCACTTGCGCTGCTGGCGCAGGCTCTGGGCTCGACTGATCTCCCGGTCGAGCGCCGCGCTGTCCTGGCTGAGGATCGACCGGCTCTCCATCTTTTTTTGGAGATCCTTTTCGAGATCGTTGAATTTTCTCTTCTGCTGCACAGCCAGGTAGTCCCTCCTTGGCGACTGATCCACGGCCGCGCTGTTATCGGCGGTGACGACGGCGAGCGCGGCGTCGATGCTGCCGGAGACCGTTGCGCCCGCATCCGCCTGGCCGGCGGCCGAAGAGTCAGCGGCGTCGGCGGTCGCCGATGACGAGATG
>JAFGSX010000342.1 GCA_016934455.1 Deltaproteobacteria bacterium | reverse complement strand
GCCCGGCTGCTCGCGGGCGTAGAGATCCTTGAGCCAGGCGCGGATCCTGGCCGGCCGGTCGTCGCCGTCGTCCGAGGTCGGTCTGTTCCACGCGGTCTCGGTGCCGACCACGACGCGCCAGCCGTTGGCCTGTTTCCAGCGGATGTACTCGGGCAACAGCGCGCTGCTGCGCGCCAGCTCCTCGGTGGTCGCGATCACCAGCGATCTGGGAAAGCGGGGTAGCTGCTCGGGATCGAAGGGCAGGCCGGCGGCGGGTCTGAGCACCAGCAGCGGCTGCACGCTCTTGCCTCGGATCGAGACCGGTGCCGGCGTCGGCACCTCGTCGACGAGGGCGTCGCGGCGCTGCAAACGAACCAGCGCGCCGCCGAGGTAGAGCACCAGATCGTCGGCCGCCGCCGCGCCGTCGTCGAGCGGCGTCAGAGGGCCGCAGCCGCTGCCGCTCGCCGCCAGCAGAGCCGCCGCGCAGATCAGCGCGCGCTCGAGACCGCGCCTCATCGCTTGCCGTTTCATCGCCGGCGCCTCCCGTCGGTTGCGACCGGTCGCCGGAGCAAGAGCCGGACCAATCTGCGCTGTCGGCCCTGGGCCCCGGTCGCACCCATATTTAAGGCTGCCGGTCCCGGCCGTGACCCGGTCTGGCTCAATTGCTCCACCGGGCTGGCCGAAATTGGCCGATCCGGTCTGTGGAAATTCGAGACGGCAACGGGCCGCGCGTTGACGCTCCAGCAGCGCGCGGGTATACAGGTCCGCCATGGGACTCTTCGATTTTCTGGGGGTTGGCGGAACGATCGAGCAGCAGATCGAGCGCCAGCTCAAAAAAATCAAGCAGACGTATGCGCAGCCCGAGTACCGGCGCGGGGCCATGGACGCGCTGATCAAGATCGGAACCCACGAGGCCTACCTGGCGCTGTGCAAGCGCTTCGCCGTCGTCAGCAACAGCGCCTACTGGGACGAGGAAGAAAAGCACTGGCTGGTCGACACGTTCGCCGATCTCGGGTCGCAGGCAGCGCCCGCGATCCGCGAGTTCGTGATCAAGGACGACAACGTCAACTACCCGATCCGCGCGCTCGAGCGCATCCTGACCGGCGACGAGATGACCGCGTTTCTGGTCGAGGCGCTGCAGGCGCGGGCTCCCGACGACTACCGCCGCGATCGGGGCAAGCTGGAGCTGATCGACAACCTGGGCAAGCGGCCCATGACCCCGGCCCTGGTCGATGCGATCATGCCCTATCTCCACGATCACTCCGACGACGTCATCTGCAAGTCGATCGAGGTGTTCGAGGACTGGCAGGCGCGCTCGGTCAAGGAGCAGTTCTTCGCGCTGACCTACGACGACACCATGAGCGCGCGCGTGCAGCGTCGCGCGGCCGAGGCGATCGACAAGCTCCGGCTCGAGGCCGAGCGCGATCTCGAGAAACTGCCGGAGGCGGTGGCCGAGGATTACCAGGTCGAGGGGCGCAGCCTGATCCGCCGGCGCGCCGAGCAAGGGAGCGAGGCATGAGCGACCGGGAGCGAAACGAGGACACCGCGCCGACGAGCGAGGCCGCGGCTGCGTCAGACGACTCCGAAAAGACCCCGCCGGGTGACGACACCGCGCCGCCCGCCGAGCCGGCGGTCGACCGGCGGGCCGAGACCCCCTACGACGTCGCGTTTCGTCTCTCCGTCTACTACGATCTCGAGCGCGGCCAGTACGGAGTGCGCTGCGAGGAGCTGGGCGACCTCGAGGTGTTCGGGGCGACGCGCGCCGACGCGCTGCGCGAAGGCGAGGCCATGCTCGAGTCCAAGATCGCGGCCTTCGCGGTCAAGGGCGAGCCGCTGCCCAAGCCCTTCGACTTCGAACGGCCGGTCGACTACTCGGGCCGTCTCGAGATCGAGATCGGCAAGTCGCTGCACCGCGATCTGGCGCTGGCTGCGCGGCGCGAGCGGTTGTCGATAGACCGGCTGTGCGCCGAGCTGCTGGCGCGCGGGGTCGAGGCGCGCGACCGCGGCGCTCGGTCGGAGCGGGCCTCCGACGGGCGGACCGCGCGCGGGCGGCGCGGCGGCGACGACCCTTGGAAGTCCCCGCAGGGGGACGACCGCGATCGAGGACGGCGCGGCATGAGCCGCGACCGGTACCACCAGGTGATGGAAGACAAGGCGGCGTTTCTCGAGTACGTGCGCGGCCTGGATCAGGGCGGCGGGCACGGCGGCCGCGGCGGCGATCGGGGCGGCGGCGGACGCGGCTGGCGCAATCGCTAGCCCGAGTCCCGGGCCCTCGCCGGCCCTGTCTCGGGCCCTGGAAAATAGGCATAACCAACCGTAAATATTTACCAATACGCCTTGTTGCGGGTGTGTTTCTGTGCTAAAAAATCACTCCCGTCAAGAGGGCTCCTCCGGCACTGCGCCGGCGGATTCCGCGGTCGGGGCAGGGGACGGCAGACAGGACGCGCAGGTGGCCAACGGCAGCGAAACAGGACATCCGACGCTTCATCAGGACGCGGCCGGCAGTTACGACGCCAGCTCGATCCAGGTGCTCGAGGGGCTGTCGGCGGTGCGCAAGCGCCCCGGCATGTACATCGGCGACACCGACGACGGCAGCGGCCTGCACCACATGGTCTACGAGGTGGTCGACAACGCCGTCGACGAGGCGCTGGCCGGCTACTGCGACCGCATCGGCGTGGTGCTGCACGTCGACGGAAGCTGCACCGTCACCGACAACGGCCGCGGCATCCCGGTCGACCTGCACGACAAGGGGGTCAGCGCAGCCGAGGTCATCATGTGCTCGCTGCACTCGGGCGGCAAGTTCGACAGCTCGAGCTACAAGGTCTCGGGCGGCCTGCACGGGGTCGGCGTCTCGGTCGTCAACGCGCTCTCCGACAAGCTGATCCTCGAGATCCAGCGCAACGGCAAGCTGTACCGGCAGAGCTACCAGCGCGGCGACCCCGAGGCGCCGCTGGCCATGGTCGGCGAGAGCACCGGCCGCGGCACCAGCGTCCGCTTCAAGCCCGACGCCTCCATCTTCAGCAACCTGGAGTTCAACTTCGACATCCTGGCCGGCCGCCTGCGCGAGCAGGCCTTTCTCAACAAGGGGCTCGCCATCGAGCTGGTGGACGAGCGCAGCGGCAAGAGCCACCAGTTCAAGTACGACGACGGCATGCGCGAGTTCGTCGCCCACCTCAATCGCAACAAGACCGTGCTCCACCCGTCGCCGATCTCGTTCAAGGGCGCGCGGCCGCTGTTCGAGGGCGGCCCCGACTGCGAGTGCGAGGTGGCGATCCAGTGGAACGACAGCTACCAGGAGCAGGTGTTCTGCTTCACCAACAACATCAAGAACACCGACGGCGGCACCCACCTGGCCGGCTTTCGCGCCGCGCTGACCCGCACCATCAACAACTACATCGCGACCCAGAGCTTCGGCAAGACCAACAAGGTGCCGTTGATGGGCGAGGACGCACGCGAGGGGTTGACCGCGGTCGTCAGCGTCAAGCTGCCCGACCCCAAGTTCAACTCCCAGACCAAGGAGAAGCTGGTCAGCTCCGACGTCAAGGGCGTGGTCGAGAGCATCGTCAACGAGGAGCTGGCCTCCTACCTCGAGGAACACCCGGGCGACGCCCGCGGCATCGCGCAAAAGGTGGTCGACGCGGCGCGCGCGCGCGAGGCGGCGCGCAAGGCGCGCGAGCTGACCCGGCGCAAGGGCGTGCTCGAGGGCGCCTCGCTGCCGGGCAAGCTGGCCGATTGCCAGGAGCGCGACCCGGCGCTGGCCGAGCTGTTCATCGTCGAGGGCGACTCGGCCGGCGGCTCGGCCAAGAGCGGCCGCGACCGCCATTACCAGGCGGTGCTGCCGCTGCGCGGCAAGATCCTCAACGTGGAGAAGGCGCGCTTCGACAAGATGCTCTCGTCCGAGGGCATCACCACCCTGATCACCGCCCTCGGCACCGGCATCGGCGCCGACGAGTTCGATCCGCAGAAGGCGCGCTACCACAAGATCGTGATCATGACCGACGCCGACGTCGACGGCAGCCACATCCGGACGCTGCTGCTCACCTTCTTCTACCGGCAGATGCGCGGCCTGGTCGAGCGCGGCTACCTCTACATCGCGCAGCCGCCGCTGTACAAGGTCAGCAAGGGCAAGCGCGAGACCTACCTCAAGGACGATCCAGCGCTCGAGAACTACCTGCTCGATCTGGCCACCAGCGCGGTCGAGGTCCGACCCTCGGAGGTCCCCGACGGGGGGCGATCCGCCGCCGGCGACGGCCGGGCGGCGCCGCTGACGCCGGCCGCCATCAAGGGGGCGGCGCAGTCCTTTTTGTCGTACCAGAAGCTGCTGCAGCGCATGCGCAAGCGGCGCGATCCGCGGGTGGTCGACGCGCTGGTGCGCGGGGCCAAGGTCACCACGCCCATGCTCCAGGACGCCGACGCGCTCAAGGAAGCGGTCGAGTCGACCGGCGACTTTCTCGAGCAGCACTATCCCGAGGTGCTGCCGGTCGAGGGCGCGCTGCGGCCGGACACCGAGCACGGCGGCTACTATGTCCTGCTCACCACGCGCCACAACGGCGCGCCGGTCGAGACCGCCATCAACCACCGGCTGGTCGACTCGCCCGAGCTGGCCGAGTTGCACCACCTTCACGAGCGGATGCGCAGCCTGGGTGCGCCGCCGTTCGCGGTGACCGGCGACAAGGGCGAGCGCAGCCTGTTCACCACCTTCGATCAACTGGTCAAGGCGCTGCTCGACGGCGCGCGCAAGGGCCAGACCATCCAGCGCTACAAGGGCCTCGGCGAGATGAACCCGGACCAGCTCTGGGAGACCACGA
This sequence comes from Deltaproteobacteria bacterium, assembly GCA_016934455.1. Classification (GTDB taxonomy): domain Bacteria; phylum Myxococcota; class JACRCW01; order JAFGSX01; family JAFGSX01; genus JAFGSX01. The sequence continues at coordinate 38,259 of JAFGSX010000342.1, read as the reverse complement.
TGGACCCCAAGACGCGCACCTTTCTGCAGGTGCGCGTCGACGACGCGGTCGAGGCCGACGAGATATTCACCGTGTTGATGGGCGACGCGGTCGAGCCGCGGCGCGAGTTTATCGAGAAAAATGCGCTCGATGTGGCGAATCTCGACATCTAGCGCGCTCGGCGCCGCGCTCGCTCTGGCCGCCTGCGGCCCCGTGCCCACGACGGGTGTCGACGCCGAGTTGCCGCGGCGCGACGTGGGCGGGTACGACCAGGCGCGGCCGGACGCGGCGCACGCCGACGCGATCGCGGACGCCGGCCGGCCGGACCGCGCGATCCCGACCGACAGCGCGCCGACCCCCGATGCGGCGCGCCCCGATCTCGCGCTGCCCGACCAGGCGGCGCCCGACAGCGCCAGGCTCGACGCCACGCTGTGGTACGGCCCCTACCAGGCCGCGGGCCTGCCCAAGGTACTCGCCGATGCGGTCGACAACTCGCCGCGCTCGACCGACACCATCATCACCGTGCCGGACAGTCTCGGCAGCGCCTTCGTCGACGTCTACGTCGCCATCGTTCACGACGACAGCCACGACCTGGTCGTGACGCTGATCCCGCCCGCCGGCAGCTCGAGCGAGCTTTTTGGCGGCGATAGCTGCACCAGCGGCTCCTGCCCCTACTCGCTGCTCATCGACCGGACCGGGCTGACTGTGACCGGGTCGACCCTCGGCGACTGGGTGCTGCGGGTGACCGACCGCTACAGCGGCCAGACCGGAATGCTGCAGACCTTTCAGCTAACCTTCGCGCGCTGAACCGCGGCGCCAAATTTCTCGGCCAGCGGGTAGTAGAAATGACGCCCTTTGACCACACGCGAGATCTGTTGCGCGTAGATCTCCAAAAAAGTGCATTTGTGTGAGCGAGCTCACACGAGAACAAAAATCCAATGAAATTGGCCGGGTGGGAGGTTCTCCCACCCGGTCATACCTCGTTTCTGCCAGACATTGACATTGATCACGCAACTCCCCAGTAATCGCTGCGATATTGATGAAGCACGGCAACGGCGGTCGCGCTCGAGTCGGGCACCTGATTCGCGCGGCCAGCGTGCTGCAAGCGTCGTTTCCTTTTGGGCCCCCGGGCCCGGGAGTTTTGATAATGCCCCTCCTCGTCAAGGATCGAGGTCTGCTCAAAGCATTCCGCAAGGGTGAGCCCTGGGCGCTGGAGGAGGTATTTGCCTTCTACGCGCCGCGGCTTCGCCGCTACCTGCAATCCGGTTTCACCTTCGAGAGCCAGGGCCGGGTCTGCCGCTTCGGCGGCAGCGCCACCGGCGCCGACCTCGACTGGGTGGTGCAGGAGACCTTTGCCCGCGCCTTCGAGAAGCGCACGCGCAAGGCCTTCGACGGCCAGCGGCCCTTCGCGCGCTACCTGCAGACGGTCGCGCGCAACCTGCTGCTGCGCGAGATCAACCGCAACCGCCGCTTCACCGCGCTCGAGGAGGGCTCGCCGGTCGAGCACGACGAGTGCACCTCGCCCGGCATCGTGCGCCAGTTCCACGCCGATCCCGAGCAGCTTGCCGAGCAGCACGAGCTTCAGATCATCCTCAACCGCTTTCTCACCGAGCTGGATCGCGAGGAGGCGGATTTCGTGCACCACCGGTTCATCGAGCAGAAGACGCAGGAGGCGACCGCCGAGCTGATGCAGACCACGCGGGCGCGCATCAAGGTGCTCGAGGCCTCGCTGCGCGCGCGCTTTCTCGACCTGTTTCGCACCCACGGCTACTTTGTCGAGTGCGCGCCAAAGCCGCGCTGGACCCGCAAGGACAAGCTCGCCGTCGGCTGACCTGCTGCCCGGTCGCTGGCCTCACCGGATTTACCTCGCCCATTCATAATGCTTGACGGCTGGCCTCGCGCCGGCTAATTGGATGCCCGTCGATCGGCGGAGACCGACACCCGATCGCACCACCGATCGGTTCCGGCATCATCGCAACACGCCGAATAGAAAGGCGCACCTGGCACCCTGGTCGAGGCTGCAGCGCGGGCAGGATCCAGGTGGAGGGAAATGTGCGATATCGGTCCATATCAACCACTGCCTTGGATCATTTGCACCATGGCCTTGTCTTGGAAAGATCGCTAGTCAAATGATTTCAAGGTGTTACGTTGGGCAAAAGCGGTCAGCAAGTGGCGTGATTGTTGCTAAAACCGAGGGCCCCGCACAGGCGGAAAAACTTGATAGCCATGTATTTCCGGTTCAACCGGACGGGAGAACAAGGATGGTGAGATCGCGAGGGGCGGTCCTGGGCGCGCTGTTGCTTCTGCCCATGGGTGCGTGGGCCGAGGAGGCGGCCCAGCCCGCGGAACAGACGGCAGCGGCGACCGAGCAGCAACCCGAGCCGGCCGAGCAGGCGGCCGCGCCGACCGAGCAGGTGGCCGAGCCGGTCAATGCGACCGCGCCAACGGCCACGGCGACCGTCGAGGCCGGGGACAAGGATGGCAAGCCCAAGTTTCCGGTAAGCGCCTCGGTCACGCTCGACAACAGCGTCGGCATCGGCACCTTTGTCGCCAACCAGTATGCCCGCAACCCGCAGTGGTCCATCGGCGTCGCCTTCAGGCCAAGCCTGACGCTGTGGGAAAAGGTCAACCTGTCGCTCAGCGTGGCCGCGGCCAAGAACATGCTGCTCAACTACACCTATGGCGATTCCTACATGCGGCAGCTCACCATCGGCGACGTCGGGTTCGGCGTGGCCTATCCCGAGCTCTACCGCGAGCCGGTGACCGGCATCGGCTTTGGCGCCAACTGCAGCTTCGCCATCCCGGTCAGCATGCAGAGCCGCTCGGCCACCCTGATCACCGCGGTCCGGCCGGCGCTGTCGGTCAACTGGAGCTGGCAGGACCTGTCGCTCAACTACGGTATCGCCTTTCGCAAGAACTTTCACATGTACACCAACGTCGTCCACAGCCGGAACGACCTGCCGCTGTCGCTGCAGTATCGGCCGGGCGGCGCCGAGGATCTGGGCAACGGCATCATCGCCGAGGGCGGCATGCGCAACGGCAGCCATTCGCTCAGCAACTCGTTCGAGGCCTCGTACACCTTCTTCAAGACCGTGACCGCGGCCGTCGGGCTCTTTGTCAACAATAGCTGGATGTACACGCAGCCGTTGAGCGACCAGTACTCCAGCGAGTACGCGCACGCGGCCGGCCAGAGCGACTCGACCGCGGGCTCGATCTCGCTCTCGTACCGGCCGTGGGAACACCTGGGCTTCACGCTCGGCGTGAGCAGCCAGCAGCCGGCGTTCACCGCCGACAACAAGAGCCTGCGTTTCCCGTTCTTCGACTTCATCAGCACCAGCAACAACCTGTCGTCGTTCTTCCTCAGCGTCACGGGGAGCGTCTGATGGCAGCGGCCGGGCGACGCGAGGGCGAAGCGAAAACGTCAAAGACTCCTCAAGGAGATAACAAGATGCGTACCTGCTGGAAATTGTTAGTCGGAGCGCTGGCCGCACTGGCGACCGTGGCCTGCGCCGAGCTCAACTCGGACATCAACCGAGTGCACCCGCCCTACCAGAAGAAGTCCATGTTCGAGGGGAGCTGGTACTTCAAGAAGACCGTGATCGACAACGCGGCCAACAACAACTGGGTGACGACGGGAGACGGCGACTGGGCCGTGATCGAGCGGCTGCGCTGGAAGATCACCGAGCGCTATCTCTACGGTTACCGCGACTGGGAGTACGTGCCGGGCTCGGAGACGGGCGAGTACGAGGGCGCGGACTACTACGGCTCACCGGTGGTGATGTACGTCATCAAGGAGCACTTCGACATTCGCCGCTCCTACAACCCGCAGACCGGCGAGGAGACCAACACCATCGACAAGAACCACGAGCGGCCGTGGAACGAGCGCGAGTACATGGTCGTGGACTGGGCGATGAACATGGCGCCCAACTACGGCCTGGTCAGCTACATGATGTACTGGGACGAGTGGACGCCCTTTGTGCCGCTCAAGAACATCACCAGCAACGCCTACTACGTGCAGGAGCACGAGATCGACACGCCGGAGCGCGCGCGCTTCAGCGACAACTACATCGACTTTGTCGGCAAGTACACGCTGTGGCCGGATCTGATCGGCTGCCTGTACCAGGACTACGGCGTGATCGACTGCGCGCCGGGCGAGGTGCACGTCCGTCACTCGTTCCTCAAGGCCGACCCCGACAACGACTACGTGCCGATGCCGTACCCGGACGCGGTCGACCTGGTCGACAACAGCGGCGAGTACGTGCGGCACCAGAGCGGCCCCTACGCCGGCATGGTCAAGCGCGTCCCGATCTTCGAGCGCTTCGGCGACTACCGCCTCGATCGCCTGACCTACGACGCCGACTACGCGCTCACCGATTCGGGCGTGATGCGGCGGGCCAACCGGTTCAACATCTGGGAGCGCTCGCGCGACGACAGCGGCAACCTGATCCCGTACCACCTGCGCACGCCCAAGCCGATCATCTACTATCTCAACGTCGAGTTTCCCGACGACGAGGACATGGATCCCGGGCTGCGCGAGAAGTATGCGGCCAAGAAAGCCGCCTACCTGATCGGGCAGCGCTGGAACAAGCCCTTCCGCGAGGTGGTGGCGATGCTGCGCGTGATGTCGCGCAACAACAGCAACAGCGTGACCAAAGCTCAGCTCGAAGAAGAGCTGGCCGACGTGCCCGACATGTTCGTGGTCAAGGACAACGACTGCAACATCGACAACGTCAAGCGCTTTGTGGCCGATCACCCCGAGCTGGATGACACGCTGACCCAGCATATGGGCGGCATCTCGATGCTCAACAAGCTCAATCTGGCCAGGGTGTGCACCCTGATCGAGTCCGGCACCGAGGGCACGGATCACGCCTTCACCTGGCAGCGCCACGGCGACCTGCGCTACAACATGCTGATCTGGATCGACAAGTACATGCCGGGCATGGGCTGGGCCGGGCTCGGCCCGATGTACATGGACCCGATCACCGGTCAGACCATCCACTCGGTGGCGCACTACGCGGGCGCGCTGATGGAGACCTCGATCACCGCCATCCTCGACTATATCGACGCGATGAACGGTTTGATCCCGGATTACGACATCATCACCGGCCAGGACATCAACCGCTACATCTCCAAGGTGCGCAAGCAGCTCAAGAGCGAGGCGGCCACGCCGGTGAGCGCCCGGCTGATCGACGACATGGAGAGCCGCTTCCGCGCGCTGGGCGACCGGCGCGAGCGGCTGCTGCGCCAGGTCTCGCCCGATTCGATGCAAGCCCGTCTCGGCCGCATCAAGGGCACGCCGCAGGAGAGCCTGCTCATCGGCGAGGACGACTGGCGGGCCGCCCGCGCCATGCTCAGCGCCAACTCCGATTTTGCCGAGAGCATGCCCGAGCTGATCGATCTCGCCTCGCCGGTGCGCGAGTTCCGCAGCGAGCTGCCGCTGCGGACCCGGCAGCGGGACCTGGAGACCGCCAGGCGCACGCGGGACATGCCCAAGTTCTACGACGGCGCGCTGCTGGCAACCGCGCTCGAGCTCAAGGACATGTCGCGCGAGGAGCGGCGGGCCGCGCTGCGCTACAAGCTGTTCGACGCCGTGATGACCCACGAGGTCGGTCACAACGTGGGCATGCGGCACAACTTCAGCGCCAGCACCGACGCGCTCAACTTCGGCGCCGACTACTGGTACCTGATGGACCTGCCGGCCAACCTGACCGAGGCGCGCGCCCAGCTCGTCGCGCTGGGCGACGAGGCCCGGGTGGCGCAGGTCGACCGCTGCCTGGTCGACGTGGCGATGAACCCCAGCCACGTGGCGACCACCCAGGAGTGCCTGGGCGCCTGGCAGGACATGTACTCGTCGATCATGGACTACCACGGCAAGATGTTCGGCGACTTCAGCGGCCTCAACCAGTACGACGAGTCGTTTGTCCACTTCGTCTACGGCGGCATCCTCAGCGTGTTCGACGATGGCGTCGTCAACGAGACCGTGCTCGGCCAGGGCAACCCGCACAACCCGGGCAACCCCGACCTCAACGCCGACGGCGCGGTCGACGGCAACGACATCCGGGCCTGGCTGTTCTACAACGACTACAAGAAGATCCCGACCCTGTTCAACGGGGGCTCGGAAGGCATCCACGCGCGCCACTACGAGAAGTACGACTGGGGCGCGGTGCAGACCAACCGGCCCGAGCCGCGCTGGACCGTGCCGTTCAAGTTCTGCAGCGACGAGTACGCCGGCATGTACCCCGACTGCCGCATGTCGGACTACGGCGTCACCCAGACCGAGATCACCCAGACCGACATCACCCGCTACAAGGAATACTACTTCTTCACCCACTTCAACCGCGGCCGCGTCAACTGGTACTGGTGGAACAACGCGGTCAACTCGAACGTCAACATGATGCTCAACTTCCTCACCACCTACCAGTGGATGTACTACTACCGCGCGACCGATCCGGCTTTCTTCTCCACCGACGCCGGCAAGGACTTTTTGCGCGCCACGGTCATGGGCCTCAACACCTTTGCCGACATCCTCGGCACGCCGGCCAGCGGCAGCGTCTACGAGCTGGACAACACCGGCGGCATGTTGATCTCGAGCCAGCGCACCGGATACTGGCGGGTGGCGCAGGGCACGGACTTCGTCGGCGGCGGCACGCCGGATCTGCCCACCTCGGGCGGGCTGGGCGTGATGCTGGACTCGACCTACTACAACTCGTGCGACCGTCCGGCCAACGCCTGGGCCGACATCGCGCTGGGAGACGGCCGGCCCTTCTACTTCGGCTGGTCGGCCGACTACGAGGACTGGCTCTTCACCTACGTGGGCAGCTACTTTGACAAGGACTACGCGATGCTGCTGCTGGCCTATCCCTACGCGTCGTTCCCCGAGTACCAGGCCATGGGCGGCGCGCCCGGGTATGACCCGCGCACCTTCTCGCTCAATTATTATAGGCTGTTCAAGAAAGAGGTGCTGCAGCTCTACTACGGGGCCATCGCCAATGACCTGAACAAGGTCGCGCCGGTGGTGCGCAAGCAGACCAACGGCACCTGGGAGTTCGAGCCGCGCAAGGTGATCGACCTGAGCGGCGAGCTGCCAAACTACGACCCGGGGCTGAATGTCAAGCTGGTCTTGCCGTCCACCGCCTACAACATCAGGTTCTACGGCATGTATTACGGCGCGGCTCTGATGACCAGCCTGCTCGACACCGAGCAGGATTTCACCCAGCTCCTCAAGGTCGCGGTCAAGGGGCAGCAGGACGACATCACCGACTTCGACCGGGTAGCACCCGAGGACAAGGCCGAGTTCGTGCACCCGATCTCGGGCGTCACCTTCCGCGCCCTCAAGCAGGGCAGCCTGCCCATCGGTTACAAGATGGTGGAGGAGGCCAACCGCCGCAAGGCGATCTGGGAGGAGTACCAGGCCTGCGTCGACGACCCCACCAAGGCGGACGGCCGTTGCCAGTGCGTCTACCAGTCGCAGGAGATCGATCCGGACACCAGCCAGTATGTGTGCCCGCCGCGCGAGGTCATACCGTGCGTGTCGCAAGATCGCGTGGTCAACGCGCAGAACGCGATGGAGTCCATGGAGCAACAGGTGGAGCTGCTGCAGAACGCCCGTACCTTCTTCAACTGGTATGAGTATACCCTATAACGGCGAGGCCGAAAGGAGATGGAGGATACCATGCGAAACCTCAAGACAGTTGTCCTCGCCGGCCTTCTTGTTGCAGCGTTCGGCTGCGCCCAGGAGATCGGTGACGTCAATCGCGTCCAGCCCGATTACATCAAGAAGAGCGATCTGACCGGCGAGTGGTACTTCTTGCCGACCATCGTCGAGACCCAGTACAACCAGGGGATCATCTTCGAGGGTTATCCCGGCACGATGGAGAAGATCCGCTGGGAGATCCAGGAGGGCGCCCTGCTGGGCTACCGCTCCTACGCGGCCCAGCCCGGACTCGATGGCATCTCGAGCCACGGCTCCGAGGGCATCGATCAACCCGGCAGCGCGGTACCCATCGTCGGCTTCGCCATCACCTCGCACTTCGACATCCGGCGCCAGTACAACCCGAGCACCGGCGTCGAGAACAACGTGCTGGAGGAGAACACCAGCGACAACCCGTGGTGGGAGCGCGAGTACATGCGGGTCGACTGGTCGACCAGCGTGATCGACAACCCGCTCGACATCGCCGGTTTCGCCACTGCGTATTATTCTTCCTATCGCGACTACATCTCGGAGGTGTGGGAGTCAGATCCCAACCGCCTGCGCATCCTGCCCGGCTACATCGACGCGGTCATCAACGTCGGCCTGATGGTCGACATGGAGACCTGCTACTACGAGTTCGCCGACTGGATCGACTGGTGCGGCGGCTCAGAGGCCAAGCTGAGGATGAGCTTTCGCAAGGTCGCCCCCGACAACGACTACCAGCCGCAGGAGTACCCGGATTACCTCCCGGTGCAGTACCGGCTGCGCTACCGCGACAGCACGACCGCGCTGCCGTGCGACCCGACGCCCAGCAACACGGCGACCTGCATCAACATCGGCACCTGCGTGCCCAGCACCACCGAGGAGGAGGATCCCTTCTGCCGGGAGCAGACCTATGATCTATACGTCAGCAGCCAGGGCTACATCTGCGACGAGACCTTCAACCCGGACGACTGCTATCAGTACTACATTCCGATCTTCGAGAACTACGGGTACTTCCGCACCACGCGCTGGCTGTTCGACGCCGACCGCGGTTACCGGCTGGACGGCCGCCAGTTCCTGATCAACCGCTTCAACATCTGGGAGCGCAGCAGGGACGAGAACGGCGACTGGATCCCGCAGGCCGAGCGCACGACCAAGCCGGTGGTCTGGTATCTGGGCACCCACTTTCCCGGGTGGCTGGTGCCGGTGGCGCAGCGCATGATGGACCAGTGGGATCTGGCGCTGCGCGGCGCCGTGGCCGCGGCCCGCGGCATCGACTGGGATCGCGGCGATTTCGAGGATCTGCGGGCCAAGGTGCCCGCGGTCATCTACGAGCTGCGGCCCAACGGCTGCAGCCCGGACAACATCCTCGCCTATGCCAAGGACAACGACCTCGAGGACGTGGTGGTGCGCGTGGCCGGCGGCCTGGACAAGATCGCGGCCGGCAACCTCGAGCGGGTGTGCGCGGCTCTCGAGTACAACTCGTACGGCAAGCCCACGCCGTTCGAGTGGCAGCGGCCGGGCGACCTGCGCTACAACGTCATCAACTGGATAGACACGGATAATGTCGCCGCTCCGCTCGGCATGAGCCCGAGCTTTTCCGATCCCGAGACCGGCGAGATCGTCAACGCCATGCTCAACCTCTACGGCCCGGGTATACGCAACTGGGCCCGGTACTACGCCGACCTGGTCAGCCTGATGAACGGCGACATCAGCGAGACCGAGGTGATCGGCGGCGAGTACATCCGCGCCGCGATCGAGGCCGGCCGCGCCAAGCAGAACAACTCGCTGTCGAGCCGCGAGGTGGCGCGCATCATGCAGCAGGTCGATCAGCGCATGGCCGGCATCTCGGGCGAGGCCTACCTGACGCCGGCGCCGCCGGACGACCACGGCAACCGGATGAACCTGATCGCCGGCAGCTCGCTCGAGCGGGAGCTGCTGATCAACGACGAGGTGCTGCGCGCCGCGGCCGGTCCCAGGCACTACCAGCCGGGCCAGGACATCAGCGAGGAGGCGCTGCGGATGGCCTCGCCGTCGCGCTGGAGCGGCGGCACGCCGCCGTCGTTCTTTTTGCCCAATGACGGCAAGCACCTGGATCTGAAGAGCGTGCTCGGCAACGAGCAGCGGCTGACCCAGTTCTTCATGAACCGCAACATCGAGATGCCGGACTTCTACGAGCCGGCGCTGATCGGCCTGGCGCACAAGCTCAGGGACAAGAGCCGCGAGGAGGTGTTCACCACCATCATGGAGACGGCGCTCCAGCAGCTCTCGACCCACGAGATGGGCCATAACCTCGGCCTGCGCCACAACTTCGCGGGCTCCAACGATGCGCTCAACTACCCGAGCGAGTACTGGGCCATCAAGGCGCTCAATGAAGATCCGGCGGTGGCCTACGACCAGGTGGACCGGTTGACCTGGGTGTCGGCGGCTACCCGCGACAAGTTCAAGGCGGAGCTGCAGAGCTGCGTTCCCACCGACCTGACCTCGCAGGACTGCCTGAATATCGAGGAGTATACCTACGCGACGGTCATGGACTACGGCCAGCGCATCAACCAGTGGGGGTGGCACGGCGTCGGTTACTATGACCTGGCTGCGATCAAGTTCGGCTACGCCATGGTCAGGGAGATCTTCGACGAGCGCGGCGGCGCGTTTCTGGGCGATCAGTACGACATCTCCCAGGCGCTCTACCTGCAGGACTACACCGACATCCCCAAGCTGCTCTCCAACACCGACATGGGCGCGGTCTGGAACGACGCGATCAACGCCATCAGCGACGTCACCACCCAGGTGGTGACCCTGCCGCCGGGCTGCGATCTGGACGGCAACCCGCCGCCGGGCTGCGTGGCGCCGGACTGCACCTGCATCCCGGTCAACTACGGCAACATGTACAAGCGCCGCGACGTCTCGTTCACCGACTGGGTGGATGACTACCACCGCAACATCTTCACCAGCGGCTACGACACCAAGCTGCGCGAGGTGCCGTACACCTACTGCAGCGACGCCTACGCCTGGGGCGGCAACCTGTTCTGCAACATGTGGGACGCCGGCGCCAACGTGCAGGAGATCGTGAAGAACGCCACCGAGCTCTACGACCACTACTACCTGTTCTCCAACTTCAAGCGCGATCGCTTCAACTTTGGCGATTTCTACTCCTACATCAACCGCCTCTATTCGCGCACGTTCCAGCCCATCCGCTACGCCTATAACTACTACTTCTACTATCGGCACTCGCAGTCGCGCATCTGGCCGCTGATCAACGACTGGGCCACCGCCGCGTTCAACGGCCTCAACTTCCTGGGCAGCATCCTGCAGATGCCCGAGCCGGGCAATTACTGCCTGTGCACCTCCAACTGCATGAACACCGATCTGCGGCCGCTGCCCGACAACACCTACGTGCCGATGACCGGGTCGACCTGCCCGTCGGGCCAGCCGATCACGGTCGGCATGGGCTCCGGGCGCTACTACAACACGATCTGGACGCCCGACTACTTCTACCGGCCGCTGGTGATCGGCTCGTTCTGGGACAAGCTGCTGGTGCTGGAGACCATGACCGACTCGTCGGCCTACTTCGCCCGCGACATCTCGGGCTGGTTCGACCGCGGGTCGTACTCGATCACCTACTACCGCGTCTTCAGCGACGAGATGATCGAGCTGTTCAAGGGGCTGATGGAGGGAGACGCCAGCCACTACGCCTCCGAGGTGCGCGAGATCGGCGGCAAGAAGACCGTGGTGCCGCGCAACATCGTCGGCGATCAGCCTCCCAACCCACAGCTCATCGTGCCGTCCGACAACTACTTCATGCGCTTCTACGCCATGTACTTCTCGGTCTACGGCCTGACCAGCACGGTCGACCGCCACCTCGATTTTGTCGACCGCGCGCGCGTGCACCTGGCGGGTGAGTACAACGAGCCCGACTACTCGGGCTTCTTGCCGAGCGAGATGGCGGTGTTTACCAACCCGCAGAACAACCTGACCTACCGGGCGGCCCCGATCGACGCGCTGCGCGACGACGGCGGCAACATCGTCAACACCGATCGCAGCATCGGCTACACCTACGTGGTCAAGGGGCGGGACTTCGTCACCAACGTCTGGCAGCCGGCCAAGACCGCGCTCGAGACGGCGCAGACCGCCTGCGACGCCGACGCCGACTGCAACTCCAGCCACCCGAACAACGCCAACTGGATCGCGCTGATCGAGGCCGAGGATCAGTTCTCGGACGCCGATCACCGGCTGACCGACATCAGCGAGAACCTCGACATCCTGCGGCTGTTCACCAACTACCTGCCGTTCTCCAACCTGTAGCCCGCGAGCCGCGATTCCCGTCCCCTTCCGCGCCCGCCGTCGCCGAGCAGACGTCGGCGGGCGCGCTTGACTCGCCCTGGCCCCCACACAAGAATGATGCGGGTCGATTTTGCGACACTGCGGACATGGGGCAGGCGGGATGAAGAGACTGCTGGTGGCGCTGGTCGCGGCGCTCGCCGCCTGGTCGACGGCGTGCCCGATCCCCGAGGACTGGGTGAGCGGCTGGGACGGCGGTTTCGAGGACGGTCCGCGCATCGACCGCCGCGGCTTCGACGACGCGGGCGCGCGCATCGACGCCGGCCTCTCCGACGAACGGCCGCTCTCCTGTCCGCTGGGCCTGCAGTGCCTGAGCGGCGCCGCGGGCTGCGCCTGCTGCGGCTGGAACGGGCCCCAGCGGATCTGCCTGTGCAGCAACCCGTGCAACGACGACCTCGACTGCCGGCAGCCCGGCCTGTCGTGGTGCAACCGGCCCGATCTGCAGAGCCCGGGCATCTGCACCGCGCCGGGCTTCAACTGCTGCTGGCAGTGCCAGTGATCATGTGAACACGGCTATCACTGCGCTGGCGCCGGGGGCGATCAGGACGCGGTCACGTCCTGGCTGATCAGGCGGGATCCGACGATCAGCGTGAGCGCGGTGGCGGCGGCGCAGATGCCGGCGTAGACGAGCTGGAGCAGCGCGCCCCTGGGGATCGCGTCCACCAGCACGAAGCCGATGCCGAGGCTGAGCAGCCCGATGAAGAACGACGTGTACTGCATCGAGGTGCGCATGTCGCGGGAGAGGGCCGAGATGACGGTGCCGAGGGCGCCGACAAAGGCAGCCGACGCCGGTGCTCCGACCAGAAAGGCGAGCCACCACGCCGGCGCCGCTCCCAGCCTGTAAGCAAAGGGCGCCAGCGCGTCGAGCTGCCCGAGCAGCAGGCTGCTCGTGCCCACGAACAGGAGATGAAAACCGAGCGGGATCGCCATGGCGCCGGCGAGCTTGCCCAGCAGGAGCTGCCGCCGCGTGACCGGGGCCAGCATCAGGAAGGGCATGGTGCCGCACTCCCGGTCGTGGAGCACCGAGGTGCCGGCCATGATCGCGACATAGAGCGGCAGGTTGGTGAAGATCAGAGAGGCGAAGGTGGAGGTGGCGACGTGCAGGAACGCGTCGAGCTCGATGCCGGCGCTGACGAGCTGCTGCCTGAAGGGCTCGATGATCTCGGGCTGGCTCGCGACCCGGTCGTAGAGCAGGAACGCCGTACCGAAGCAAGAGATCCAGAGCAGATAGTTGGCGGCCAGGATGAAGATCATCCACGGTTGTCGGCGGTGCTCCAGCACCTCGGTCCGGGCGATGCGGAAAAATCGCTTCATCGGCCCTCGATCGCCTCCTGCCAGGCGCTGATGAGCGGCCCCGCCGGGGGCGCCCGGCGCTCCTCGAACCGGAGCTCACGCTTGACCTTGCCGTCGACGATCAGGACCCGATCGCAGATCGCCTCGGCGGCTGCGAGATCGTGGGTCGCCAGCACGCAGGCGTGCCCGGCGTCGGCCCGGCGGCGGACCTCGGCGTAGAAGGCCCGCGAGGCGAGGGGATCGAGGTTGGCGGTGGGCTCGTCGAAGAGCAGCAGCTTGGGCGACAGCAGCAGCGCCCGGATCAGGGACAGCTTCTGCTGCATCCCGGTCGACATCCGGCCGACCCGGTCGTCGAGCCCGCTGCTCAGCTCGAGGGCGCGCGCCAGCGGCTCGGACTTGTCGTCGACCGCGCGGGGCGAGAGCCCGAACAGCCCGCCGAAGTGCCAGAGGTTCTCGCGCCCGGTCAGCAGCGGATAGAGGCCGGGACGCGCCGTCACCAGACCGACGTGGCCGGCAGCGGCGAGCGAGAGCGCATGGGCGTCGATGCCGCAGACCAGCACTCTGCCCCGGGTCGGGCGCAGCAGGCCGGCCATCAGGAACAGCAGCGTGCTCTTGCCGCCGCCGTTGGGGCCGACCGCCCCCACCATCTCGCCCGCGGCGACCGTGAGATTCAGGCTCGAGAGGGCGATCCGGTCCCCGAACGATCGCTCCGCAGCCTCCATCGCGACGACCGGAGTCCCGTGGACGGGGTTGTTCTTGCCGGCAGCGTTCATGGCTCGCCCCCGCGGGAGCGGCCCGCGGTTTTGCTCTCCCTGATCCCGCGCAGCGGGGTGTCCATCATGCCACGATCCTCGCGGGCTCGGACAGCGGCCGGCGCTGACAGAGCTGCGGCGGCGTGCTACAAGTCGACACCATGTGTGGAATCGTCGCCTATGTGGGGCCGCGGCCGGCCCAGCAGATCCTGATCGACGGCCTGCGCCGGCTCGAGTACCGCGGCTACGACTCGGCGGGGCTGGCCACCGTCGACGGCGGCCGCTCGCAGGTGGTGCGCGCGGTGGGCAAGCTGGACAACCTGGTGGAGGCGCTGGCCCGCGACCCGGTGGCCGGCTCGCTCGGCGTGGGCCACACGCGGTGGGCCACCCACGGCCGTCCGTCCGAGGAGAACGCCCACCCGCACGCGGTCGACGGTGTGATCGTGGTGCACAACGGCATCATCGAGAACCACCTGGATCTGCGCCACGAGCTGCAGCAGCGCGGCCGCGTGTTCAAGAGCGAGACCGACACCGAGATCTTCGGCCACCTGATCGCGATCGAGCTGCAGGGCGGAGCGGCCGACCTCGAGAGCGCGGTGCGCCAGGCGCTGGCCCGCGTGCAGGGCGCCTACGCCATCGCCGTCATCTCCGAGAGGCACCCGGGCCAGATCGCGGTGGCCAAGCTGGCCTCGCCGCTGCTGATCGGCCTGGGCGCGGGCGAGTCGCTGGTGGCGTCGGACATCCCGGCCATCCTGCCGACCACCCGCAGCATCGTCTTTCTCGAGGAGGGCGAGCTGGCGCTGGTCGAGGCGGGACGCGCCCGCATCACCACGCTCGCCGGCCAGCCGGTCGAGCGGCCGGCGCGCCACATCGACTGGACGCCGGCGCTGGCCGAGAAGGGCGGCTTCAAGCACTTCATGCACAAGGAGATCGTCGAGCAGCCGCGCGCGCTCATCGACACCCTGCGCGGCCGCATCTCGCGCGCCGAGGGGCAGGTCTTTCTCGACGGGCTCGACGTGGCCGGGCTGAGCCAGGCGCAACGGCTGGTGATCATCGCCTGCGGCACCAGTTACCACGCCGGGCTGGTCGGCAAGTACCTGATCGAGACCCTGACGCGGCTGCCGGTCGACGTCGAGCTGGCCAGCGAGTACCGCTACCGCGACCCGATCGTGCTGCCGGGCGACGCCGCCATCGCGATCAGCCAGTCGGGCGAGACCGCCGACACGCTGGCCGCGATGCGCGAGCTCAGGCGCCGCGGCGGCCGGCTGATGGCGATCTGCAACGTGGTCGACTCGGCGGTGGCGCGCGAGGCCGGCGACTCGCTCGGCGTGCTCTACACCCACGCCGGCCCCGAGATCGGAGTGGCCTCGACCAAGGCCTTCACCACCCAGATCCTGTGCCTGCACCTGATCGCGCTGGCCATCGGCCGCGCCCGCGACACGCTCGATCTGGCGGCGGTGCGCAGCGAGGTGCACGCGCTGTCGCGGCTGCCCAAGCTGGTCGAGGCGATCCTCGAGGACGAGAAGGAGATCGAGGCCATCGCCCACACCTACCACAAGGCGCACAACTTCCTGTTTCTCGGCCGCGGCCACGGTTTTCCGATCGCGCTCGAGGGCGCGCTCAAGCTCAAGGAGATCTCGTACATCCACGCCGAGGGCTACGCCGCGGGCGAGATGAAGCACGGGCCGATCGCGCTCATCGACGAGAGCTTGCCCGTGGTCTGCATCGCCACCCAGGGCGCCGGTTACGACAAGCTGGTCAGCAACATCGAGGAGGTGCGCGCGCGCGACGGCCGCATCATCGCCATCGCCTCGGACGGCGACAGCCGCATCGCCGGGCTGGCCAACGAGGTGATCTTTTTACCGGCCAGCCCGCCGCGGCTGGAGCCGATCCTGGCCACGGTGCCGCTGCAATTGCTGGCCTACCACATCGCCGATTTCCGCGGCACCGACGTGGACCAGCCGCGCAACCTGGCCAAGAGCGTGACCGTCGAGTAGCCCGCGCCGCGCAGGATCGAGTGCGGTGCGCAGCGCGATCAGCGCAGATCGAACTCGCGGCGCACGGTCTCGCCGGCCTTGATCGTGACCTTGACCTTGCGCCCCGGCTGCTGGCCCTTGGGCAGCAGCCGCAGCGTGTGGCGCCCGGCCGGCAGCTCGGCTTCGATGATCGGCGTGTCGCCGAGCTTCTTGTTGTCCAGCCAGACCTCGGCCCAGGGCACGGCCTTGAGCGTGAGCTTTCCGACTCCCGCCGCTGGCTTGTGGGGCTTGCTCGGCGGCGGCGCGACAACGATCGGCTCGGCCTCCTGGGTCTCCGCTTGCCGGGGCTGGAGGGTCGCCTCGAACACCAGCACCTGGCCGCCGCGGTCGACGACGATCCGGCGCTCCCAGCGCTCGTGGCCCTCCAGCTCGGCCGCGATGGTGTGCGGCCCGACAGCGACCTCCCCGATCGAGACCGGCGCCGGCCCCAGCGACTGGCCGTCGAACAGGATGGTTGCGCCCGCCGGCCGGCTGACCAGGCGCACGACCGAGGTGGTCGCGACCGGGGGCGCCACGGCCACCGGCGGGGGTGGCCGCAGGAACCAGGCCGCGATGCCCGCGACCGCGGCGATCGCCAGCACACCGCCGGCCGCGAGCAGCAGCGGCCGCCGCGGGAGGCCTGCGCCGGGGCGCGGGGTGTGGGTGGTGCTGCTGACGTCGGTGATGCCGCCCGCCGTGAGCGCGTCGGCCAGGTCGGGCGACGGCGCCGTGCCGCTCATGCAGCTCTCGCGCAGACGCTTCTTGAACTCGATGCGCTCGGGAAAGGTGCGCCGCATCATGGCGGCGATCTCGTCGGCCTCGACCGGCGGGCCCAGATCGAGCAGCACCTTCTGCAGCGCCCGCCGCATCTCCTCGGCGGTGGCATAGCGCTGCTCGCGATCCTGCGCCAGCGCGCGCAGCACCACCTTCTCGAGCGCCGCTGGATAGTCCCGGGCCAACCGGGTCGGCGGCGGCACCTCGCCCCGGAGGATCTTGGCCAGCACCTCGACATCGACCTTGTGGCGAAACAGGCGGTGGCCGGTGGTCACCTCGAACAGCACGATGCCGAGCGAGAAGATGTCCGACCGCCGGTCGAGATCCTCGGCGCGGACCTGCTCGGGCGACATGTAGCTGAGCTTGCCCTTGAGCGTGTTGTCGGTGGTGACGTGGATGCCGCCGCGCGCCTTGGCCACCCCGAAGTCGACCAGCTTGACGTGGCCGCTGTAGGTCAGCAGGATGTTCTGGGGCGAGACGTCGCGGTGCACGACGCCGAGCATCTGGCCATCGGCGCCGCACAGCTCGTGGGCGGCGTGCAGGCCGGCCGCGGCCTCGGCCACGACCGCGGTGCACTCGCGGATCGGCATCTGGCGGGGCTGCTGGAGCTTGCGCAGGGCGGCCAGGTGGGCCATGGCGAAGCTGCCCAGGCTCTCGCCCTCGACGTACTCCATGACGATGAAGAACTGCCTGTTGACCTGGCCCAGCTCGAAGATCTGGGCCACGTTGGGATGCTGGATGCTGGCCGCCAGCCGGGCCTCGTCGAGGAAGGACTCGACAAAGGAGCGCTCGCGGGCCAGGTGCGAGTGGATGCGTTTGATGGCGACCAGTTTCTGAAAACCGCCAGGCCCCAGCACGCGCGCCAGGTAGAGCGTCGCCATGCCGCCGGCAGCCAGCTCGTAGAGCAAGGTATAGCGGCCGAGAGTCTCGCCACCCGCCGGCACGGCCTCGACGCCTTCGATGCCGGCGACTTTTGTGAAACCCTCGCCTGGGGCGAGTCCTGACATCAAATCCAGTGTGGCGCGCCCGAACAGCCAAGGCAAGTTTTGTCGAGGCGAACAAGAAAACCTCGGCCCCCCACACCGCGATGATTCAAGCCGATTTGTACCCTCTGCTCACTTGAATCGAGACAACTTTCGGCAGGGGCCCGCTGTTCGGTGAAAGTCTTTTTCTCGTCGCTGTGCGCCGAAAAAAGCCTTTCTCCGGCCCCCTGCCGGACGGGACCAACTGAAGCGAGCAGAGGGATTACTATTACTGGCACGAGCCGCTGATGCAGAACTCGCCGCAACTGGTGCAGGCCGCGTGGACGCCGCACCGGCACTGACCGTCCGCGCAGTTGTCCGCGGTCGTCAGGTCGCACGAGAAGCAGCTCTCGCCGTTCGATCCGCAGTTGTTCAGCGACGGTGTCCGACAGCTATTGCCATCACAGCAACCGAGCGGACAGGAGACATTGTCGCAGGTGCAATCGCCGGCCACGCAGTGCTGGCCGGGACTGCACTCCATGCTCATGAACCCGCCGCCGCAGGAGCACGAGTAGAAACCGAAGTGCGAATAACAAGTATCCGCCCGGATCGGGTCGCAGACTTTGCAGACCTCGCCGTGGGAGCCGCACGCGCTGGCCGAGGGCGTCTGGCACCCGGACGCCGAGCAGCAACCGTCCGGACACGAGGACGAATCGCACGTGATGCAGGACCCGCCGATACAGGTCTGACCCGAGCCGCAGGCCGCACCGCTGCCGCAGGCGCAGCTCCCGCTCGCCGAGCAGCGGTCGGCTGTGTCCGTGTCACAGGAGACGCAGGTGCCACCCTCCGGCCCGCATCTGGGGAACGTCGGCGGCGAGTAGCACCTGCCCGAAGAGCAGCAGCCATCCGGACAGGAGATGTTATCGCAGACGCAGGTGCCGCCGCTGCAGCGCCTGCCGACGTCGCACATGCCGCTGCTGCCGCACCGGCAGGAGCCCGATGTGGAGCACGAGTCTGCCCGAGCCGGATCGCAGGCAACGCAGATCTCGCCGTTGTCTCCGCACTTGCTGAGCGATCGCGTCTGGCACCCGGACGCCGAGCAGCAGCCGTCCGGACACGAGGTGGAGTCGCACGAGATGCAGGCCCCTCCGATGCAGGTCTTGCCCGACTCGCACATGGCGTTGCTGCCGCAGCGGCACGAGCCGTTGGTGCAGTTGTCGGCCCTGAGCGAGTTGCATTGCGTGCACGGGTCTCCCGCGGTTTCGCAGCGGGCGAGCGTGGGCGAGTAGCAGGTGCCGTTGGAGCAGCAGCCGTCCGGACATGAGATCTCGTCGCACTGGCAGACCCCACCCACGCAATGCCTGCCGACGGAGCATATCGAGTTGCTGCCGCAGCGGCAGTCACCGTACGACGAGCAGGTGTCCGCCCGGACCGGATCGCAGGCGACGCACATCTCGCCGTCGGTGCCGCAGGTGTCGCGCGTCCGGGTCTGGCACACGCCCAGCAGGCAGCAGCCGCTGGGGCAGGAGAACGGGTCGCAGACGCAGCAGCCGCTGACGCAGTGCTGGCCCGGGTTGCAGGCCGGACCGCTGCCGCACTGACAGATTCCACTGACCGAGCAGGTGTCGGCGACCATCTCGTCGCAGTTGTCGCACGCCTCGCCGCCGATGCCGCAGGCGCTGAAGGTCGGGGGCTCGGTGCAGGTGGTGCCCGAGCAGCAGCCGTTCGCGCAGTTCGTGGCGTTGCAGCCACTGCAGATGCCCCCGTTGCAGGTTCCGGGCGAGCAATCCTGACACGGCGCGCCGCCGGTGCCGCATATGGTGTTGCTGAGCCCAGCGAGACAGCTCGTGCCCGAGCAGCAGCCGCCGCATGAAAAGGCGTCGCACACGCAGGCGCCGTCGGAGCAGCGCTGACCGTTGCCACAGGGCGCTGTCTCGCCGCACCGGCAGGCGCCGGCGCTGGAACAGTTATCGGCCCTGGTCTGGTCGCAGGCGATGCAGCTCGCGCCACCTATGCCGCAGGTGTCCAGCGACCGCGGCTTGCATGTCAGGCCGTCGCAGCACCCGTCCGGGCACGAGGCGCCGTCGCAGATGCACGCGCCGTCAGAGCAGCGCTGGCCCGACCCGCAGGCCGGCCCGTTGCCGCACGCGCACTCTCCGCTCGTCGAGCAGTTGTCCGCGAGCGCGGTATCGCAGGGTCTGCAGGTCTCGCCGGCGGCGGCGCAGGCGGTGGCCGATCGCGTCTGGCAGGTGTTGTTGCTGCAGCAGCCGTTGGCGCACGAGATCGCGTCGCAGATGCAATTGCCGTCGGCGCAGCGCTGGCCAGCGGCGCAGGCAGCGTTTGCCGCGCAGGCGCAGGCGCCGCTCGCCGAGCAGTTGTCGGCCAGATCCGGATCGCAGCCCACGCAGACGCGGCCGCCGCTGCCGCACGCGGAAAGGGTGGGCGGCGAGGTGCAGGTCGCCCCCGAGCAGCAACCGCCGGCGCAGTTGACCGCCGTGCAGCCGCTGCAGATGCCGTTGTTGCAGTGCTCCGGTGTACACGACTGGCAGGCGCCGCCGCCGGTGCCGCACGCCGTGTCGCTGGTCCCGGCCAGGCAGACGCCGTCGAGACAGCAGCCGTTGCACGATAGCTCGTCGCACACGCAGGCGCCCTCGGAGCAGCGCTGGCCCGCGCTGCACGGGGCGTGCCTGCCGCACTGGCAGGTCCCGGTCGCCGAGCACGAGTCGGCCGTTGTCTCGTCGCAGGTCACGCAGTCCGCACCGGCGATGCCGCAGGTGGCCAGGGATCGCTCGTGGCAGATGTCGTCAGAGCAGCAGCCGTCGGCACAGGTCGTCGCGTTGCAGACGCAGGCGCCGGCGACGCAGCTCTGGCCCTGTTGGCAGGCCGCCGAGGTGCCGCAGCGGCACTCGCCCGAGGTGCAGTTGTCGGCGCTGGTGGTGTTGCAGGCGATGCAGGTCGCGCCGGCGGTGCCGCAGGTGGTCATCGACGAGGTGTGGCAGGTCGAGCCGGCACAGCACCCGTCCGGGCAGCTCGTGGCGTCGCAGATGCACTGGCCGCCAAAGCAGCGCTGGCCGGTGTCGCAGGTCGGGCCCTGGCCGCACGCGCAGTCGCCGCTCGCGCTGCAGTTGTCGGCCTTGCTGGCGTCGCAGGCCACGCAGGCGGCGCCGCCCACGCCGCAGGTCGTCGTGGACTGGTTGTAGCAGGTGAATCCCGAGCAGCAGCCGTCGGCGCAGATCGTGGCGTTGCAACTGCTGCAGACGCCGCCCTCGCAGGTGTCGCCGCCGGGGCAGGTGTCGCAGTGCTGTCCCGCCGTACCGCAGGACGCGGTCGAGGTGCCAGCGAGGCACGAGGTCCCGGAGCAGCAGCCCGAGCACGAGATGGCGTCGCACTGGCAGACCCCGCCCACGCAGTGCTGGCCGGTCGCACAGGGAGCGCCCGTGCCGCACCGGCAGACGCCCGCGGCCGAGCAGTTGTCGGCCGTGATGGAGTCGCAGCGCACGCAGGAGTTGCCACCCGTGCCGCAGTTCGCGAACGACCGCGTCTCGCACCGGTCGCCGTTGCAGCAGCCGCTCGGGCACGAGGTGGCGTCGCAGACACAGTCGCCGGAGAGGCAGCGCTGACCCGGCCCGCAGGGGGGCGAGCTGCCGCAGCGACAGGCGCCGCCGACGCAGGCATCGGCCTTGCTCGCGTCGCAGATCTGGCACTGGGCGCCGCCGCTGCCGCAGCTCGCGAGCGATGGAGCGTGGCAGGTGTCGCCGCTGCAGCAGCCACTGGCGCACGAGGTGGCGTCGCAGACGCAGCTCCCGGCGAGGCAGCGCTGGCCGGCGCTGCATGCCGGTTCGCCGCCGCACTGGCAGACGCCGAGCAGCGAGCAATTGTCGGCGAGCGTCGGGCTGCAGGCCACGCAGGCCTCGCCGTTGTTGCCGCAGCTCTCCAGCGCCGGGGCGTAGCAGGTGGTGCCCGAGCAGCAGCCGTCCGGGCACGAGACGGCATCGCAACCACAGGCGCCGTTGATGCAGCGCTGGCCGGTGGCGCACATCTGACAGGGCAGGCCAGCCGTGCCGCAGGCATCGTCGTCCGAGCCGGACAGGCAGGTCGTCCCGTCGCAGCAGCCAGTGCCGCAGGATTGCCCGTCGCAGACGCAGGCGCCGGAGACGCAGCGCTGGCCAGACGCGCATGGCGCGTGGACGCCGCAGGCGCAGGCGCCGTTGTGACAGCTATCGGACTGATCGCCGCAGGCCACGCAGGCGACACCGCCGCTGCCGCAGTTGTCGACCGTGGGCGCGCGGCAGATGTCTCCGGCGCAGCATCCGTCTGGGCAGGTGGCCGGCGAGCAGAGCGGTATCGCCAGCTCGATCACCACCTTCACCTCGGAGCCGCGGCGGATCGTGGCGCTGCCGCTGCCGGTGGCCACCACCTGGCCAGCGAGCAGGCCGCCGACTTCAACCAGAGCTGTTTTCCCGTCGAGAGCGTCCGACAGCAGGATCTGCAGCGTCTGGCCGCTGGCGAGCGGTGCGCCGGGCGCGGTGGGGCGCAGCACGGGTTCGAACAGGGCGCTGCCGTCGCTGCTCGCCGCGACCCGCAGTTGGTCGACGGTGAGCGAGGCGGCGAAACGCACCTCCACCCACAGCGAGGTGCCGGTGGTCGGGCTGCAGTTGCAGCCGCCGCAGGCCAGGCCGAGGACGATCGCGGTGCAGACTTGCCAGCGAAACGAAGAGAGCGGCTTCATGGTGTGTTCCTAGCGGGCGTCGATTGGATCCAGTGTTGGCAATTTGGCTGCCGGTTGCGACAACACGACGGCGGCGGTGCTTACCCCGGCAACCGCGACCACCACCGCGGCACCGGCCGCCAAGAAAAACCAGGTCTGCGTGTAAAAGGGAGGTTCTTCGGCGGCTGTCGGCTGGGAGACCGGCGCGGCGGCCGACGCCTGCGCCAGCAGCGGCGAGCGCTCGGAGCCGGATTCCCACAGGACTCCGCCGTAGGCGTCCTCGAGTTGCAGAAAATACTCGACCGCGCTGCCCGGCGGCAGCTCGCTCGCCGAGACCGAAAAGGCCAGCTTGCCCGTGCCTCCCTTGCGCACGGCGTCGAATGACTGTGCGCCGGCCGCGCGGTAGCGCAGCGCGACACCGCTGACCATTCCCAGCGAGTCGGGCTCCAGCTCGGCCGCGACCTCGAGGCCGCCGCTCGCGGCATCCCTGCTCACCACGGTGTGCGTCAGCTTGAACGGAGTCGTGTTCTTGGACCGGGCCTTGGCCTCTCCGAATTGCCGCCGCACCTTGGGCGGCATGTCCTCGGGCACCGCGACATCCGGGTTGAGGCAGAGCAGGCGCAAGAATGCCTCGCCGGCCTCCTGTTCTCGGTCCAGCAGCGCGGCCAGCGAGCCCAGGTGCAGGTAGATGTCGACCAGGTCGGCCGGACGATTGCCCGTCTGTGCCAGCGCCTCGCGATACGCGCCGTACGACTCGACGTAGCGCATCTCGCCGTAGAGCCGGCGGGCGCGGCCGAGCGCCTCGGTCTCGGCGCGAGCCACCGCCGGTAGCAGCAGCGCGAGGGCGAGCGCAACGCCCCCTGCCGCTCGACCACCCTGCCACAAGGACATCGACGTCGACATTCAGACACCTTTCTCTATCGCGTCATTATGCTGCTCACCGCGGTTGATCCTGGATGGCAAAGGGCCGAGTCGAGGCTTTTTTCGAGCCCGCGAGAAAAAAAGACCCGACCCGATAGCGGGCCCCCGCCCCAAAATGGCTCAGGCCGCGCGAGCAGCGCAATCAGTGTAGCAGCAGCGTATTTGCTGCGGCAACCTCCAGGGCGCCCTTGGCGCCCCTTCCGGAGCGCCAGCACCGGCTGCGCCTCGATGCACTCGGGCGGCTGGGATGTGATGGCGTTGGTTGCGAAATTCGGCCGCGATCCAGGCGGCCGATCGCGCCGTCATCCCGGGCTCCTCGCTGCGCGCCGGATTCAATGCAACTGCGCCACCTCGGTGGCGATCGGCTCGAAATCGACGCCGGCCGTGTACCTGATGGTCAGCGCGACCGCGGTGACCGCTGCCGCGCCAGCGACCAGCACCAGGGCGCCGGTGCCGGCGGCAAACCAGACCCAGCCAGGCACGGCTCGGCCGCTGTCCGATCGGTCGCCCGCGGCGCCCGGCTCGTCGGACGTCGAGGCGCCGGGGGCTGCCAGCGGCAGCGGGGCGGCGTCGGTGTAGGCCCCGGCAGTGGCTTGCTCCGGGGCGGCCTCTGCGCTGCCGGTCGCTCGCGCCAGCAGCGGCGCGCGCTCGTGGCCAAGCTCGTGCAGGATGCCGCCGTAGGCATCGCGTACCCAGAGATGGTACTCGACGTCGCTCCCCGGGATCAGCTCGCGGCTCGGGATCACGAAGCGGACAGGGCCGGTGCCGCTGCGCGTGCTCGCTCTCCACGGTGTCCGCCCGCCCGATCGGTAGCGCAGGGTCACCGCGGTCGCCATGCCGAGCGAATCGGGCAACAGCTCGGCTTCGACCTCGAGCGTGCCGTCCGGGGTCAGCCGTCCCACCGTGGGATGGCGCAGCTCAAAGCGCTGCAGGGTGCGGCTGCGCTGGCGTGCCGCGGCAAATTGCTTGCGGATGCCGGGCTCGACGCTGTTCGCCAGCGTGGCCCGCGGCTCGAGCATGAGGGCATGCACGAAATGCGCGATCGCCTCGTCGTCGCGATCCATGGTCGCCGCCAGCACCCCGAGGTGCAGATAGATGTCGACCAACTGCTGGCGGCGATTGCCCTCCTGCGACAGCGCATCGCGGTACAGCCGGTAGGCATCGCTGTAGCGCGCGCGCTGGTACGCCCGACGGGCGCGCTCGAGGGCTCCGTCGTCGGCGCTGGCCGGTATCGCCGTCAGCATGGCCGCCGCGAGCGCCACCGCGGCGACTGAGCCGTGTAAGAGGCGCCAGCTCGGAGTGCTGCAGCCCGTGGTTCGCGCTTGCACGGAGATACTCTAACCGCCGCGGCCTGTCGCGGGCAATGCGGGATGCCGCGAGATTGTGTGCTGCGCTGGCGGGCGCTACAATTCCACTCTGGAACCGGGGCGTATTGATGCCGTCGAGTGCAAGCTGGCTGCCGTGCCTGCTGCTGTTGTCTACTGCCGCAGCCTGTACGGACAACCGCTACCGGATCGTGCTGGTCTATCCAGATCAGGCGGCTCGCGATCGCGCCGCCAGCATCGAGATCACCTTTGGCCAGAGCACAAGCTGTGACGAGTTGAGCGATTTTCAGGGATCGCCGGACCTGACCTGCCGCGCCGGGGAGCAATGCGATCCCGGGCCGCGCAGTTTTGGCCAGGTCGCGGTGCTGGCGCGCGTCCGCGACTCGGCATGCCTGGCCTACCTCGAGGGTTGTGTCGTGCAGCAGCTCGAGATGTGGAGCGGCGCCACGATCCGCGTCCCGCTCGCGGCTGCCGGAGGCTCGGGCTGCCGCGTCGGCGAGGTGTGCTCGGCTGGCCTGTGCCAGGCTCGACAGGACGGCGTCGACGCCGCGATCGGCGACGGAGGCGTTTTGGACGGCGCGGTCGCCGACAGTGCGATCGCCGACAGTGCGGTCGCCGACGGCGCGGTCGCCGACGGCGCGGTCGCCGACGGCGCGGCTGCCGACGGCGCGGCTGCCGACGGCGCGGCTACCGACGGCGCGGCTGCCGACGGCTCGACCGCCTGTCCCGCCAACAGCGTGTTCTGTCTTGACGATGAAACGCTGGCGCGCTGCAACGCCTCGGGCCAGGTCGCCGGCACGTTCGATTGCCCGCACGGGTGCAATGACACTGCCACTCCGGCGCGCTGCCGCGGGGTCGCTGCCTCCAACATCGATCGCGCGCTGTTGCCGTTTGGCCAGAGCCAGCTCGCTGTCGACGCGACAAAGGTGCTTGATACCGACCATGCAACGCTGGGAGGCGTCGAGCTGCCGGCCGCGGCGTATGCCGTGGTGACGCAGACCGGCCAGCACGTGCCCGATATCCTGGTACTGCGGTATGCCACCTTCGACGTGGCTTCGGGCGCCACGCTGCACGTGGTCGGGGCGCGCGCGCTCGCGGTGGTGGCCAACGCGATCCAGCTCGACGGCGTCATCGACGCCAGCGCGACCGACACCGCGGAGCACCAGAGCTCGATCGGCGGGCCTGGCGGCTTTAACGGCGGCGCGCGCGGTCAGACCGGCGCTGGCGCCTGCGGCGGGCAGGCCGGCGGTGGCTTGAGTTACGAAAATGGTGGGTTGCACATCGCCGCTCGCGGCGGTGGCGGCGGAGGCCACGGCGGAGCCGGCGGCAATGGCGGCTATGCTTATGTAGACAATTACGGCGACCTGACCGAGGGAACGGGCGGCACCATGTGCGGCAATTCATCGTTGACACCGCTGGTCGGCGGCAGC
The DNA here is from genome assembly GCA_016934455.1 of Deltaproteobacteria bacterium. Taxonomy (GTDB): domain Bacteria; phylum Myxococcota; class JACRCW01; order JAFGSX01; family JAFGSX01; genus JAFGSX01. Next base: position 12,090 of record JAFGSX010000342.1, on the reverse strand, counting down.
GGCGGCGCAGGCGAGTCCGAGATCTCGGATGTCACCCAGCCGCAAGACCGGCCAGGCAGTGGTGGCGGCGGTGGCGGCGCCGTGCAACTGGTCGGAGACGTCAGCATCACCATCAACGGCGGGGGAGGCATCGACGCCGCGGGCGGCGGCGGTGGCCGCACGGGCAGCGCTGGCGGCGCCGGCGGCGGGGCTGGCGGCGCCATTTTGCTCGAGTCCCCGCAGGTGGTGATCAACGCCGGCGCATTGCTGGTCGCCAACGGCGGCGGCGGCTCGGGCGGCGATGGCCTGGCCGACAGCAGCGACTTTGGCGAGGCTGGCCAGAACGGAACTCGCGACCGGACGCGCGCGTCGGGCGGGCCGGGTAGCCAGGACGGCGACCAGGGCGGCATGGGCGGAGCGGGCACGTACGAAAGCGGCGATCGACCATCGAGTGGCAGCGACTACCACAACCCGGCCGGAGGGGGCGGCGGCGCGGCTGGCCGCATCCGGATCAATGCCAGCGCGACGGCGCTCCACATCGATTCCGGTGCGGTCATCAGCCCCAGCGACCAGGCCGGCGCGTGCGGCAACGACGCAGATGACCTGTGCCAGATCGGTTCGATCGCGATCGAGTGATCCGGTGTTCAGCGCAGATCGATTTCTTGCCGCAGGTGCTCGCCCGGCTTGATCGTGATGGTCACGCTGCGGCCCGGCTTCTGCCCCCTGGGCAGCAGCAGCAAGGTGTGCGTGCCGGCGCCGATCTTGATGCCCATCAGCGGGGTCTCGCCGATCGAGCGGTTGTACAGGCGCACCTCGGCCCAGGGCGTGGTCTTGAGCGTGAGCTTTCCGCTCGCGCGCACTGCTGGCCGGGCTGCTTCCGTGCGCTGTGCGGCGGACTTGGGCGGCTCCTGGCGCGGTTTGGCCGGGCTGGTCGCCGGAGCCGGCTCGACGGCGGCTGGCTCGACGGCGGCCGGCTCGACGGGCGGCGACGGCAGCGACTCGGGTGGGCGGGCCGGCTCGGCGGGCGCGGTGGCCGGTTGTTCGGCCGGAGCGCTGTCCGCAACCGGCTCCGCGATCGCCGGCGCCGGGCTGACCGCGACCGCTGCCGTCGGCTCTCTGTCGCGCAGGGCATAGTAACCAATGGCCACTGCCGCGGCGATGGCGGCGAGCGCGCAGGCGATCGCCAGCGCCCGGCGGCGGCTGCCGAGACCCGCGTTCAGGTCGGCCAGCTTCTCGGCCACCGAGTCGAAGCTGAGCGTGCCGCTGTCGGTGGCGGCCTCGGCCACGGCGGCCGGCGGGATCACACCGCGCTGGCTCGACTCGCGCAGCCGCTGCTTGAGCAGCATGCGGTCCGGAAAGACCTGCTGCATCAGCGCCGCGATCTCGCTGGCGCCGACCGGCGGCCCGATCTCGAGCAGCGCTGCCTGCAGCGCCCGCCGCATCTCGTCGGCGGTCAGAAAGCGCTGTTCGCGATCGCGGTGGAGCGCCCGCATCACCACCTGCTCGAGCGCCGGCGGGTAGTGGCTGACCAGGTTGTGCGGCGGGACGATCTCGTCCTCCAGGATCTGGCGCAGCGTCTCGATCTCGACCTCGTGCTTGAACAGCCGGCGGCCGCAGGTCATCTCGTAGAGCACGATGCCGAGCGAGAAGATGTCTGACCGGCGGTCCAGCGTCCGCGCCTGCACCTGCTCGGGCGACATGTAGGCGAGCTTGCCCTTGAGCGAGCGTTCGGTGGTGGTCTGCACCCGGCCGCGCGCCTTGGCCACGCCAAAATCGACCAGCTTTACAAAGCCGTCGTAGGTGAGCAGGATGTTGTGGGGCGACACGTCGCGGTGGACCAATTGCAGGGGCTGGCCGTCCGGACCGCGCAGCTCGTGCGCCGCGTGCAGGCCGGCCGCGGCCTCGGCGACGATGGCCGCGCACTCGCGGATCGGCATCCGCTGCGGGATGCTGGCCTCGCGCAGCAGCGCCAGGTAGGCGCGCGCAAAGCGCGCCAGGCTTTCGCCCTCGACGTACTCCATGACGATGAAGAAGCTGTGCTCGACCTGGCCCAGCTCGTAGATCTGGGCCACGTTGGGGTGCTGGATACCGGCCGCGATGCGCGCCTCGTCCAGGAACATCTCGACGAACGACGGCTCCTTGGCCAGGTGCGGGTGGATGCGCTTGATGGCGACCAGCTTCTGAAAACCCGCCGGTCCCGAGACCCGCGCCAGGTAGAGGGTGGCCATGCCGCCCGCGGCCAGCTCGTAGAGCAGGGTGTAGCGGCCCAGCGCCTCGCCCCCCGACGAGACCGGGCTGACGTCGTCGAGCCCCTCGATCGGCGTCGGTACCAGAGCCTGGACAACCCCGGACATCACTACAAGTTTCCCGCGCCGCGGCGCGGATCACAAATTTTTATGAGAGCTTGCAACTCCCTGCAGTCAGGAGGATTTTTTCATTGTGCCGGCGCTATCTCCTGGCCCACCTGGCCAAAGTGCGCCTCCCTGGGCTCGCTGACGACCCAGGCCACGACCGCGGCCGTCGTCCCGCCGGCGATCAAGGCCAGCGCGCCGGCTCCGGCCGTGATCAGGAACCACGGTTGAGCCAGCAGGCTGGCCTCCTGGTCGGCGCCGCCCGCCGGCCGCTCGCGCCCAGCTCCCACGCTGCCTGAGGCCGCGACCGGCGGCGGGCCCGGCGCGTGCGCGCGCAGCGGCGCCAGCTCGGTGCCGACCTCGTGCAGCGCGCTGCCGTGCTGGTCGGTGAGCTGCAGAAAGTACTCGACGTCCTTGCCGGGCGGCACCTCGGTGGGCGACAGCTCGAAGGTCACGCTGGCTGCCAGTTCCCGCGCCACGCTCCGGTACGCTCGCTGGCCGGCGCTGCGGTAGCGCAAGGTCAGCCCGCGAGCCATGCCCAGCGAATCGGGCGTCACCTTTGCCGTTACCAGGAGCCCGCCGTCCTTGGAGAGCGTGCGCACGGGATCGTGCCCGACCTCGAAGCGGGTGATCTTGGCGGCCCGGCGCCTGGCCTCGTCCAGCCGGCGCTGGATCTTGGGCGGCAACTCCTCGCCGATGGTCGGCTCGGGGTCGATGCACAGCAGGCTCATGAAGTCGTCGATCGCCTGGCGCTTGCGATTGGTCGACGCCGCGATGATGCCGAGGTGCAGGTAGATGTCGGCCAGCTCGGCCGGTCGGTTGCCGCCGGCTGCCAGCGCAGCGCGAAAGGCGCGCTCGGACCTCTCGTACTGCATCTCCTCGTAAAGCTGGCGCGCGGTGGCCAGGTCGGTGCTGTCGGCCAGGATCACCCCCGGCCACAGCAGAGCTGCCAGCAGCGGCGCTGCGCTGTACTGCCTGCTGCGCTGTCCGGGGCCTGTCGCGCGTCGCATCGGCACCCACCTCGATCTGGCCAGTCTAGCAACGGCCGGTCGCCGGCAGCAACGCGTACCGGTGCGCGCTGCCCGGAGGACGCAGCGATAACGCGGCGCAAGTGGGCCAAATGATCCATTATCAAGTGGCTGATTTCAGCTTTTTGGCGCGAAATTTCGATGTTCGAGCAACGAGAATTTTTGGTTGGTTGCCGGGCAGTGAAATCATTTGGATTCTGGTCGGTCATTACTGATGACCCAATGGCTCGGATCGTGCAGCACCCGGCCGCGCCTGGCTGCGATGCGCCAGGGGCCGGGATCGGAGAGCGGAGCTGCAGCAGCGGCAGCAGCGCCCGCAAGAACAGGAGAGCGCGATGATGTTGACGGCACTTGCCCTGCTGACGCAGCTCGCGGCCATTCAGCCGCCCACGATCAAGGCCGAGCCCACGGTCTTCGATGTCATCGACCAGCGATTCGGGAGCGGCGAGATCGACCTGGCCACGCGCCACCTGTGGCGGGTGGCCGCCATCAAGAGCCCGCAACTGCTGCCGGCCGAGCTGCAGCAGATGGTGGGCGCGCGCGCCACGCCCAGGGCGCGCGAGGCCATGACGAGCGTGCTGGTCGAGGCCTGGCAGTGGGCTGGCAAGCTGCCGGAGGAGGGCGAGCAGGTGCGGCAACTGCTGCTGCCGCCCGCTGACCTGCCGCTCACGCTCGACTCGGCGCTCTACCCGATCCGGGTCTCGTACCGGAGCTCGACCTCGCAGGCGTTTGCCCAGCAGGTGCTGACCGCGTCCGAGCACTCGTGGCAGGTGGAGACCGAGGACTACGGTTTTGCGGTGCCGACCATCGAGAGCGGCGCCGAGCGCTACCGCGTTCGCATCGAGCCGACCGGCATGGGCGGCGGCGCCTACACCGCTCCCTATGACTACGACACGAGCTCGCATTGGACCGCCTGTTTCAGCTACGTCGTCTTCGACGACAGCAACCCCAGCGACTACATCGGGTCGACCATGGCGCACGAGCTCAACCACGCCATGCAGGCCACCATGGACTGCGCCGAGATCACGACTTTTTGGGAGAACACGGCGACCTACATCATGAGCACGGTCTACCCCGACGCGTTCTGGGAGACCGTCGCCTATCTGCCCTACTTCCAGCAGCAGCCGTGGCGCGCGCTCGACTACATGGACGAGTACCACAGCGACGCCTACGAGTACGGCGGCGTGCTGCTGCCGCTGTATCTGGTGGGCGCGTACGCGACCAGCGACGGGCCAGTGTTCATGCGCAAGGTCTGGGAGGCGTGCCGCCAGTCCTGGGCGGCTTACGACAACGTGCCCCATTACTACGACGCCATCGCGCAGGTGGTGGCGCAGCGCGGCGGCCCGGCCGGGATGGAGGCGATCCACGCCGACTTCAGCGAGGCGCGCTTCTTCGTCGGCGACAACGCCGACATCTATCACATCCCCAACGCCCGCCGCCTGTGGGGTGGCGAGCCGACCGTGACCAACCGCTACACGCTGCGCGATCTCCCGATCGAGCAGGCGCAACCGCCGTACGGCGAGGCGCCCAACCAGTATGGCGCCAACTTCGTGCAGCTCGACAACCTGGGCGACCGGCCGCTGCGCTTCGAGTTCGACGGCGAGTCGACCACGCGCTGGGAGGTGCGGGTGGTGCTGTTCGGCGGCAGCGAGCCGAGCCTCACCCATACCATCGAGCTCGACCCCGAGACCTGGCAGGGCGGCGCCACGCTGGATCCGATCGGCCACGGCAGCGCGGTGCTGGTGGTCGCCAACCTGGGCAGCGCGGACTACGACCCCAACCGCCGGCGCTGGACGTCTACCAGCTACAGCTACAGCATCCGCGAGCTGCCGTCGGCGCCGATCCTCGACCGCATCGATCCCAACGTCGCCGAGCTCGGTGCCAGCGGCATGGTCTTCACGTTGCACGGCGCGGAGTTCGTGGCCAGCGATCGCTTCGGCGTCGAGTTCCTCGACCCCCGCGTGCGCGTGACGGGGTTCGAGGTGCTCGACGGCGAGCAGGTGAGGCTGGTGGTCGACGTCGATCCGGACGCCCCGGTCGGCCCGGTCGCGATCCGGGTGGCCAACGAGCCCGGCATCGAGACCAGCGCCGACGGGCTACTCGAGATCGTGGATCTCGAGGCCGGCGGGGAGCAGGGCGCGCTCGGCTGCGGCTGCGCCGGCAGCGCGGCCGGGGCGGATCTGCTGGCGCTGGCGCTGCTCGGGCTGGCGCTCGGGTGGCGGCGCCGCCGTGCCTAGGGGCTCGGCGACCGTGCGCGCGACGCCGGGCGCCGATCACGGATCAGGTTGGCAGCTCATCGGCCCGGCATTGCGGTAGCCAAGATCGCACGCACAGCGCGGTTGTCCATCTGCCGTCACGATGCAGGTGCCGTGTCCATCGCAGGCCGCACCCGCGCAGGGCGAGACGACAGGGCCGCAGCCACCGCCGTCGAGCTCGGCATAGCCGTCATCGCACAGGCAGCGCGCGGCATCGTCGAAGATGCCGCAGCGGCCGTGACCCGAGCAGTCGGTGCCAGAGCAAGGATCGGCCACCGTGACGCAGTCGAGGCCCTGCGCCGCGAAGCCCGGATCGCAGATGCAGAGCGCCGCATCGCCGCGCTGCGCGCAGCGTCCGCGATCGGAACAGGTGACACCCGAGCAGGGGTGGCTCGGCGACTGGTAGCCGGCGCGACAGCTCGCGGTCGCGGCGAGAACGAAGACGAACGCAGCTCGTCGCATCGCGTTCACTCCACGCTCGCACCGCAGACCAGGTGTGCATCGCCGGTCGGTGAGAAGAAGACCAGCGCATCGAGCGCACCGACTGCGGCTTGCTCGGTGCGAAAAGGATATGCCGTCGCCAGGGTCACCCAGTCGCGGCCGTCCTCGCCAGAGAGGACAGCGACACCGTAGCTGTGGCTGGGCACGTCGACGTCGAGGCGGATGCGATAGACCGCCCGCGACCCCACGCTGTAGCCGACCGCGCTGTCGGCCTGGTAGACGGCGTTGCCACCGTGCCAGGCGCGCAGCTTCCCGTCGGCATCGAACACCACGCTGGCCGCAACGGCCGCCTCCAGGTCGGCGCGCCCCGACGCCAGGCCGTAGATCACGCGGCCGGTAGTCGTCGCCGGCTTGGCCGTGAACCAGACGACCGCGCTGCCGTCGCGCGGTGCAAAGGCGGCATTCTGAAACGCGGTCGAGCTCCATTTGCACGCCACCGGTGCCAGGAAACTGCCCTCGATGCCGGCGATGTCGGAGCGCGGATGGTCGGTATCGTCGTACCGGAGCCCGTCGCCGTAGTCGAAGACGGTGGTCGCGACATTGAGCGTCAGCACCTGCGGCGCCAGACAATCGACGTCGGTCGACCGCATGAGCCAGATCTTGGCGTAGCTGTAGTTGGGGTCGGTCAGGCTCGGCAGGCCCGAATCGAGCTCGATGGTGTTCGCGATGGTGAGCGCACCGCTCGGGTCCGAGCTGCCAGTGCCCAGGCACCTGAGCTGTCTGCCCGGCCACGGGTCGTGGTAGTAGATCAACGTGTAGGCGGTGGCGGCATCCAGCGCGCGGAACTGCGCCGAGAACGAAAAGGTCGAGGCCGCCGGCTCGAAGTGAACCTCGCCATAGTAGCTGCCCGGCAGCGGGGTCCAGGCGGCGTCCTTTTTCACGAGATGGGTGACCTCGGTATCGTCGAATGCGATCGCCACGTCGTCGAGCAAATACTCTGACTCGCGCGCTGCCAGCATGTGCGACGGCGTGGTGCTATCGCCGAGACAGTCCACGTCGCTGGCGAGCACCAGCCTGATGTGCGCGCCGCTGCGCAGGAAAAAGCGGTCGTCGTAGCCCGCAGGCAGGTCGCTGTGGGTCTCGACCGACCGGAGTCCGCCGCTGCCGTCGTCGAGGATCAGCGCACCCGCGTCATCGGCGCTGGTGTCCGCCAGGCAGATCAGATGGTCACCGGAGGTGGGCGCCGCCGCGTGCTCGGGAAAGTAGATCAGCGTGTAGCCGGCGCCCGCCGTCAAGCCCGTGGCCTGAAATCTGAAATCAAAGGTGCGGCCGGCCGCGCGATACTCGAGCACGCCGGCCCCGGCTCCACCTGGCTGGGTGAGCCCAACTCTGGGCTGTACGGTCACGTCGAGGGCAGCCGCTGCATAGCCGTTGGCTGTCGCCGTCAACCGGATGCGCTCGGCGATGCGATCCCTGAAGAACAGCTCGACCGTGTCCTGGCCGACCGCGAGCGCACTGCTGGTGATCGGGCCGACCGCGCACAGACTGTCGCTGTAGAAACTGCCGTGGCCCTCGCCACCGAGCACGATGGCGACGTCGGCATCGACGGCCCTGAGTGTGCGGTCTTCGTCGCGCGTGGTCACCGTGTACTTTTCGCAGCTTTCCGCCGCTGCGATGGCCGGCCCGGCCAGATCCAGCGCGACCGCCGCGAGCCGTAGCTGGACGGTCCGGGCGGTCTGCCCCAGGTTGCCCGCGGCGTCGGTCTGCTGGACGGAAAACGACTTCGGCCCGTCGCCAGGCGCCAGCTCGGTCGGCTGCAGAAATGTCCCCGCGACACAGCTCGCGATCGGTGCCGTCGCCAGATCCCCGGTCACCTGCACATCGAGGCCGGTCTCGCAGCTGCCCTCGAGCGAGATGTGGCGCGTGGTCAGCGTGGCCCCGGCTGCCGGCGTGGTGCAGCAGAAGGCCAGCGCGGGCGGGGAGGTGTCCAGGACAAAGCGGCGCCGGATCGTCTCCGATGCATAGCCCGGCACCTGCTGCGCCACCTGCACCCACTTGCTGCCGTCGGGTGCCGCGAGCACGACCGCGCTGGTGAAGCTGTCGAGCGCAGTGCACGTCGGCTGCTGGGCGGTGAGCAGGTCTCCGGACACGGCGAGCTGCTGATCGGCGGTGCAGCTACCGGCCAGGGTCACCTGGCGCGGCACCGCGGCGCCGTCCGCTGGCGTCGTCGGGCCAAACGCGAGGGGGGTGATGGAGACGCGGCAGCGGGTGGGCCCGGCGTTTCCATATCCGGGATCGCAGGCGCACAGCGGCTGGCCGCCCAGGGTCAATCCGCACACCCCGGCGCCATCGCAGTCGACTCCGGCGCAGGGCCAGGGATCGGCGATGCACGAGGTCGCGTCGCGGTTGTGAAAGCCGGGGTCGCACAGGCAATAGCCCTGACCATCGAGCAGGCCGCAGATACCCCGGCCGCTGCAGGTGACCAGCTCACATGGGGCCGCATCCGCGACACAATCGAGGCCCGTGGAGTGAAAGCCGTGATCGCAGACGCAGGTCGGAGCGGCATCGAGCAGCGCGCAGACGCCGTGGCCCGAGCAATGCACCGCCGCGCAGGGTTGCGGCGCCACCTCGAATCCTGACCGGCAGGCCGGGATCGAGAGAACAAGGGTCATCGCGGCAGGCAGTGCACTGCATCGCCCCACAGCCCGAGTCTGAACGACCGCCCGCGCGCCGTCAACGCGACCGGCGCTGCCCTCAGCCCCGCCACGTCACCACCGCCTCCAGCGCGAACAGCAACGCCAGCGCGATCAGCGCCCACCCCCACAGCGGCCGCTCGCGGCGCGGGCCGCTCTCGGACGCGGTCAGCGCGACCCCGGCCGGCAGGCGCCCGGCCAGCAGCTCGCGGTCGATCAGCGCGGTGTCCGACTCGCGCGGGTCGATGGCCACCGCAAAGCGCTGGCCAGCCAGCTCGCGGGCGGCTCCCGCGCCCAGATCGACCGCCACCTGGTACAGGCCGAGCTCGTCGGTGCCGGTGAACTCGACCGGCGCCTCGTCCTGTACTGGCAGCGCGACCTCGGCCGCGGAGGGCTTGGTGACGACGACCTGGCGGCCGCCGCGCGGCGCGGACAGGACGACCCTGGCGCCGACAAGGTGCTGCCGCGGCCGCGGCACGTCGAGCGCATCGGCCAGGTAGCGCACGGTCTGCTGCACCAGCGGCACGAAGCCGGGCCGGATCGCCAGGTCGCTCCAGTCGCGGTCGATGCTGGTGCACAGCAGCAGCACCCGGCCGGCCTCGACCCGGCGCTCGATCAGCGCGGGCGCGCCGTTGCCAAAGCGCGCCAGATCGATCCGCTCGCCGCGCGCGCCCGGATCGACCAGCAGCACGGTGTGGCTGCGCACGCGCGCCAGCCCGTGGCCCTCGCTCGGGCCCAGCGAGGCGAAGAGCGGGTGGTCGATCGCGGTCACCTCGAGCGCCAGCTCCTCGCGCGCGGCCGGGTCGTGCAGCGGCACCATGCTCTTGGCGCCGCGGATCGGCGCCGGCAGCACGTCGGCCAGCGCGCCGGCGTAGAACTCGGGATCGATCTTGTCGCCGGCCGTGATCAGCAATCCGGCGCCGGCCTGGACGCGCTCGACGAGAGTGCGCGCGATCTCGGCGGCGAGCGACTCGACGTTGGCCAGGATCACCACGTCGGCGTCCCGCACCTCCTGCGCCGTGACGCTCTCGGCCAGCACCACCTTGCTCTGCAGCGCGCTGCCGCCCGGCGCCCCGGCCTCGAGCGCGCGCTCGAGATAGAACACCTCGTCGCGATAGCGCACGGTCTGCGGGTCGCCGTCGACCACCAGGGCGCGCACGGCGCGCGGCAGCTCGAGCGGCGCCAGCACCTGGTCGTCGAGCGCGAAGTCGTCGCCGTCGCTCCCCACCGCGATGGTCACCTTGCTGCCCGGCGGCTGGCCGATCGGCACCTGCATGAAGCGCTTGTGCACCGCGGCGTCCGGCGCCAGCAGGGCGGTCACCCGCGAGACCGGGCGCTGGTCGACGCGCAGCGTCACCTCGGCCCGGCTCTCGCCCGCCGCGACAGCGCCGCCGTAGCGGCGCATGGCAAAGGCCACGTCGTAAGACTGCGCCGCGGCCTCGCCGCTCGGCTGCACCGAGAGATCGAACAGGGCGCGGTTGTCGAGCTGCGGCGCCGCGGCCGACGGGACCCGCACCAGCTCGAGCTCGCCCGCTGCGCCCGCCGCCGCCACCGCCGGCCAGGCGTGCGCGGCGCCGTCGGTCACCGCGACCACGACCCGGCGGCCGGCATCCTCTCCACCCGGACCGGCGCCGCCGGCGCGGGCCAGGCACTGCCCGAGATCGCTGGTCTCCAGCGAGGGCCGCGCTGCCGCCAGCGCGCGCAGGACGGCGCCGCGGTCCAGCGTGGCCGGCTCGACCAGCGGCCGGACCTCGGCCGCCGCCAGGTAGAGCGCCACCTGCACCGTCGGCTCCAGCTCGCGCAGGCGGGCCTCGATGCGATCGCGCGCCTGCTCGAACAGCGTCGTCGCGCCGTCGGGCCGGGCCTGCATCGAGGCCGATCCGTCGAGGCAAAAGGTCACCTGCGCCGGTGCTGCGGCCGCCGGCGGGGCGTCGCGCGCCACTAGCTGCGGGCCGGCCACCGCCAGCGCCAGCGCCGCGATCAGCGCCATCCGCAGCAGCAGCAGCAGCAACTGCCGCAACTGAACCCGGCGCGCCCGGCGCCGGGTCGAGAGCAGCACGAACTCGAGCGCGGCAAATCTCAGCGGCCGCGCCAGGCGGCGCGAGATCAGGTGGATCAGCAACGGCACCGCGATCAGCGCCAGCGCGCCGAGCAGGGCGGCGTGTGCAAAGGCCAGCCTCACGTCAGCTCCAGCGGGCGCGGTTGGCGACGAACCGAGTCAGCGCGGCCACCGGCGGCTCGTCGGTGCGCACCAACTGGTAGGTCATGCCGCCGGTCGCTGCGGCGTTCTCGACGCGGGCCAGAAAGCTACGCACCTCGTCGCGGTAGGCGTCGCGGATGGCGCCGGCGTCGACCTGGATCTCGCGCTCCGACTCCAGGTCGAAGAACCGCACCACGCCGGGAAAGGGCAGCTCGATCTCGTCCGGGTCCAGCACCTGCAGCAGCGCCACGTCGGCGCCGCGCGCGCGCAGCACGGCCAGGCTGCCAAAAAGCTGGTCGAGGCCGCCGGCGCCGTCGACCGCGCCCAGCAGATCGGTGAGCACCACCACCAGCGCGTGGCGCCTCACCAGCTCGCCCAGCGCCGACAACGCGGCCTGGGCGTCGGTGCGGCCGCCGAGCGGCGCTTGCTCCAGGGCCGACGCCATCTCGTCGAGCTGCGCCTGGCGGCCGCTCAGCGGCAGCGCGCGCCGGGCGGCGGCGGCAAAGGTGATCAGGCCGACGGCGTCCGACTGCCGCAGCAGCAGGTAGGCGAGCGAGGCAGCCAGCGTCGCCGCATACTGGTATTTGGAGTGCCGCCCCTGCTCGGGGTAGGTCATCGAGCCCGAGGTGTCGACGACGAGAAACGCGCCGAGCGAGGTCTCCTCCTGGTAGCGGCGCACGTAGTAGCGGTCGCGCCGGCCAAACGCCTTCCAGTCGATGCGGCGCACGTCGTCGCCCGGCGCGTAGAGCTTGTGCTCGGCAAACTCGGCCGACTCGCCCTGGCGCTTGCTGCGGTGCAGCCCGGCCAGCACGCCGTCGGCCACGCAGCGGGCGCGCACCTGCAGGCCGGCGATCGCCATCACCGTCGCGGCCGGCAGCAGATCGGATTGGGCGCTCGCTGGGGTCGCCGCTGCGCGCTCCATGGTGGGCCTATCCTTTCCCGAGGGGTCGTCGGGCGGCCCCTCCCCCGGCGGAACGAGTCCGTCGGGGGCCCCACCCCGCCAGCACTACGGTTTGACCTGGCCGAGCACGGCGTCGACCACCGCGCCGCTGCCGATGCCGGCCGCCTCGGCGCGGAAGTTGACGATGACCCGGTGGCGCAGCACGACGTGGGCCAGGGTGCGCACGTCGTCGATCGAGGCGG
>JAFGSX010000341.1 GCA_016934455.1 Deltaproteobacteria bacterium | reverse complement strand
CAGCCGGCGCTGCCGCAGCTCGTGCCGGGGACGCCGTCGAGCACCTGGCAGCCGCCGCAGCCGTTGTCCGCCCGGCAGTCGTCGTCGCATGCGACGTAGGGTGAAGCGCAGACGCAGACGCCGCCGGGCTGGCAGCTCCAGTTGCCGCTGCCGCAGTCCGCGGCGACGCAGCAGTGCTGTCGCGTGCAGGTCGCGCCGTCCGCCGACGGCCGGTCGCTGGCCGTGCCATCGCGCCGGGCGGCGTCGACGATGGCGGCGTCGCCGACCGGCCGGCAGACCCCGGCCTGGCAGACCTGGCCGTCGCTGCAGTCATTGCCTCCGAGGCACAGGCGGCGGCACACGCGGTCCTCGCAGGTCTCGATCGACAGGCAGTCGGAGCTGTCCTGGCACGGCGCGCCAAGGGCGAGGCAGGCTCCGGCAAAGCACGAGAGCTGGGCGCTGCAGTCGGCGTCGCTGGCGCAGGTGGCCGCGCAGCGCCCTTCGAAGCAGATCTCGGACGGCTGGCACTGGGCAGACGTCGTGCAGCGGTGCGCCGCCGGCTGGCAGGCAACCGTCGCGGCGACGAGCAGCGCGCTCGTGCTCACCACGCGCATCATCGGCTCAGGTCGTCTTGACCACGATGTTGGCGATGATGTTGGCGGCCTCGTCGGCGCGGTCGGCGGCGTTGGCCAGATGGCGGCAGGTCTCGCGCAGCTTGAGGATGGTCACCACGTCGGCGATGTCCTGGGCCGAGTCGAAAGCGCTGGCGATGGCCTCGCGGTAGGTGCGCTCGATCCGGTTCTCCCTGGCCTTGGCCCGGCGCGCGTGGTCGTTGGCGACATTGGGGTGGTCGACCAGGCGCTGCGTGGCGAGGTGGATCTCGGAGGCGGCCTCGAGCAGCAGCTCGGCCATCTTGCGCAGCTCGTCGCACGGCGGAACCTTGAGGATCTGCATCTCCTCGACCGTGGTGTAGGCGTAGTCGAGCACGTCGTCGATGGCGCGCGACAGGGCAAAGATGTCCTCGCGGTCGAACGGTGTGACGAACGAGCGGTTGATGTCGTCGACAAGCAAGCGCCGCACCTCGTCCGCGTCCTGCTCGGCCTGGTGCACGCGATTGGCCTCGTCGGCGCCGCCGTTCTTCAGGTACTCGTTGAGCGCGGTGATGCCGACCACGCCGAGCCGGGCCTGTTCGACCAGGCGATCGACAAAGACCTTCTCGTTGCCCTCGAAAAGCTGCCTCAGCCAACCCATGGCGTGCTCCACATGATCAGATAGATCAACGCCGCGAGAAGCGCCGTGACCGGGATCGTGATGACCCAGGCGACGACGATCTGCTTGCCGACCCCCCACCGCACCTTGGAGAGCCTCTCGGCGCTGCCCGCCCCCAGCACTGCGCTCGACACCACGTGGGTGGTGCTGACCGGACCACCCAGCAGCGATGCGCCGAGGATCAGGGCCCCGGAGGAGATCTGGGTGGTAAAACCGTGGATCGGTCGGATCTTGTAGAACTTGCCGCCGATGGTCTTGATCAGGCGCCAGCCGCCGGTCGCGGTGCCGATGGAGATCGAAGTGGCGCAGGCCGCCATGACCCAGATCGGCACCTTGAACTCGCTGGTGAAGCCGCCGGCGAAGAGCGCCATGGCGATCACGCCCATGGTCTTTTGCGCGTCGTTGGTGCCGTGCGACAGCGCCAGCGCGATCGAGGTCAGGAGCTGGCCTTTCTTGAACCACCAGTTGATCTTCGGGCTGGCGAGGCGGGTCAGGAAGTAGATGATCTTGATGACGACGAATCCGGTCACAAAGCCGAGCAGCGGCGAGATGAAGAGCGCGGTCAGCACCTTGATGATGCCTCCGGCGTGAATCACGCTGACGATCCGGTACAGGTCGTCGCCCGACTCGAGGGCGCCGCTTTTGAGCATCACCAGAAAGTTGGCCATGAGCGCGCTGCCGGCCAGGCCGCCGATCAGCGCGTGCGACGAGCTCGACGGGATGCCGAAGTACCAGGTGGCGATGTTCCAGGTGATCGCGGAGAGCAGCGCGGCGAAGATCAGCGGGCTGTTCAAGAACTCATCCGCGATGACCTCGTGACCGATGGTCGTGGCGACCGCGACCCCGAACAGGAACGGGCCGAGGAACTCGCAGACGGCGGCGATCGCGAGCGCGCGGGCCGGCGAGAGCGCGCGCGAAGAGATCATGGTGGCGACGATGTTGGCGCTGTCGTGAAAGCCGTTGAGAAAGTCGAAGACCAGGGCGACGACGACGAAGATGGCTATCCAGATGAACTCCGGAGACATGGCGAACAGAGCATGCCGCATAACTGACAAAAAGAACATCGCAACGAGTGAAGTCCGCGGCCAGGACACTTCCCGGCACGCCTCTTCCCGGCACGCCTCTTCCCGGCACGCCATTGGCCAGCTCGGCTGCCCATGGTAGCCTGAATAAAAGCGAGGGGAACATGGCGAGCAGGGGCAAGACGCGCGAGCGAGGCGCCGCAGGCCACGACGGCGAGAAGACGATGCGCTGGAGCTACGACCAGGAGCAGACGATCCCGCACAAGATCCCGGTGGACGAGCGGCCGACCTACATCGAGATGGCCGAGGCGCTGCCGCGGCCGAAGGCCGCCGCCCGCGAGCGCAGCGTCATCTCGAGCCGGCTGACCGTCTTTTTGGCCAAGAAGCAGGCCGACGCCCTGGACCGGCTGGCGCGCGAGATCCGCGCCGGCAGCGGCGCTTTTCTCAACCGCGGCGAGATCGTCCGCGCCGTGGTCTCCGCGGTCATCGACAGCAAGCTCGACCTGAGCGCTGTGCGCAACGAGGCCGAGCTGAAGAGGCTGGTTCTCGACAAACTGAGCTAGGCCCAATGCTGCTTCGCCCCGTCACTTGCCGGGCGCCACGGGCTCTAGCGCAGCCTCGCCCGCGGCGGCAGCGGCACTCCGGGTCGGGCCGTAACGCCGCAACCAGCGCAGGAACTCGAGGTGGTTGTCTGCGACCAGGTCGGTCAGCAGCACTGCCTCGCGGCCGCTGTAGTGGGTCAGCAACAGCGTGGTCAGCGACTCCATGCTGCCATCGGCGCCGAAGGCCTCGATCAGCTTCGCCCGCGCCTCGTCGACCATCGCGCGATCGGCAACCATGGGATGGCCATTGGCGTCGAGCAGGTTGGTTTTGAAGCGGCCAGAGAAAATGCGCGCCAGCGCCGCCTTGCCCTGGTGTCGGCGCGACCAGACGAACAACAGGTCGGCCATCGCCACCAGCCGGCTCTGGCGGTCTCCCTGCGCGATGCTGCGCAGCAGCTCGAGCAAATTGCGCTGGGACAGACGCATCCGGCGCGCCACCTTGCCGCTGCCCTCGATCACGCCGGCCACCACGTCGGACCAGAATTTGGTCTGGACGATTGCCGGCACGCCGACCAGGTCGAAGAGATAGGAGCCGGCGGTGGCCAGCGGCCACGACAGCACCGAGCGGAAAAAGTTGCCGCGCACCACGCCCCGGTCGAATCCGCGCAGCGTGTTGTGGGATGCCAGGTACAACCCGTTGGTGACGGACAGCACGCAGAACTTGACGACTTTCATCGCCAACCCGGGGTCGCCGGAGAGCGCGGCCCAGGCGATGTCGAAGCCGTACTTGGCGGCGCCCAGAATCGGCACCGAAAAACCGGTGTAGAAGAGTGAGTTGGCCAGGTTCTCGCGGTCGACCACGCTCCAATGCCACGACCGGACGTGGTGGCCGGTGGCGGCGATCATGTCGACGATGGCGTTGCGGCTGGCGGTGATGGCCAGCCAGAGCAGGGCGTACCACGGTCCGACGACCAGGTAGGCTGGCACGAAGCCGATCGCGGTTTTGATGAAGCTCTTGAGAGAAGGATTGAGGTAGCGCCAGAACCGCAGCGGCCGGATGCGCTCGACCTCGGGTTCGTCGCCGACAACGTTGTGCCAGGGCGCCGATGGCGAGGCGAGCACCAGGACGCGAGCTTTTTCCTCGACGGGCTCGTCGCTGCGGCCGCACTGCAGCAGGAGCCGTCCTATCGGCACCACCAGCGACAGGTGCTGCCGCTTGACCAGCCCATGCGCTTGGGATCTGCCCACCACGTCCGAGCGGACGAAACCCATGCCCGGCACGCGGGCGTCACGGCCCACATAGTCGGTGCCGCAGCGCGGGATCAGGGGATGCGCGCCGTACCAGGTGGCCGCGGTGGCGGTCTGTTCGCGGTCGACGTCTGGGATGCTCCATTCGTCGAGCAAACGGCCCAGCTCGGCGCCGGCGCCTCGGTTGAGCAGCTCGACAGCATGGTTGAGTCGCCGCAGGTCGGCCGGATCGCGCTGGCTGGAGTCGGCCAGGTTGAAGGTCTCGATGGCATTGATCGAACGGTGGCAGCGCAGCAGGGTGCGCAGCGCGGCGTCGATCCCCTGCGACAGCGGGTGGATGAAAACCACCTCGCCGCCGCAATCGGCCAGCCGCCGCAGGATCGCCTCCGGCTCGACGAATGCCGAGTCATAGTCGACCCCTTCGCGCGAGGTGGCAAAACGGTCGCGCAGACTCTCGGCGTTGCAGTTTTCATACTCGGTGCGCGCCTCGAGGTACTGGGCGCGCATGTTCTCGACCTCCCACGACGAGGTTTCGCCGTTGCGCAGCTTGTCGCCGACATGGTGGAACTGGTTTTTCAGGTATAGCACGCGTTTGTGCAGGATCGGCTTGAGCCGGTCGCACAGCAGCTGGCCCAGGTGGATGCGCGAGGCCTGGCCGCCATGCATCACCGCCTCTAGATCCTCCCAGCGCAGCGGGCTGAGCTGCAGGAACGGCTGGTTGCGGTAGCGGGCGTTGAGCTGGCGCAGCTCGGTCGCATTGAAGTGCTCGATCAGCTCGCTGATCACCTGCTTGCGGCGCACGGCGTTGGCATTGAGACCCTCGAAAAAAGGTGCCAGCTCCTCGCGCCGCGCCATGAGAAACTGGCGAAGCCCATCGGCGGTTTCGCTGCCCGGGGGGATAAACATGAAGTGCTGCCGCGCATGCCGCAGACCGACGCTGAACTCGACGCCGATCGAGACGCGGATGCCGAGGATGCGCCCTGCCTCGATCGCCTCTTCGAAAACGCGCGAGTCGGCGACGTCGTAGTAGGCCACGGTGAGCCGCGAGATGCCCTGGATAAAGGCGTCCAGCAGAAGCTGCGACGGCGTCTTGCGGCCCTCGGTCAAGAAGTCGTGGACGTGATCGTCCCAGCCCAGATCCAGCTCGGAGAGCGGCCGACCGTCGTCGGGCACCTCGACCAGATCCAGCTCGCGCAGCAGCCGGCGGATGACGTTGGGCTGTCCGTGCGAGGCGACCGCGAAGTCCGACATCAGCTCGAGTTGCCGGCGCAGCTTGCCGCGGCTCTTGACGCACTCCTTCATCAGCGCGGCCTGCACCCGGGCCGTGTTGATGGGCAACGACAGCGCCTTGGAGTGGGACGCCTGGTAGACCAGAGTCTCCAGGGCGTCGAGCCGCGTCTGGTAGCCTTCGACGCCGGACGTGGTCACCAGCCGCAGGTAGGACTCGGCGATGGTCAGCCGCCGCTTGGTGATTTCCTTGGCGTAGCCGGCCGGGTGCGAGCGCAGCCGCACCTGCACCTTGTCGGGTGACTCGATCTCGCGGTTGAGGATGTCGACCAGCTCGCGCACGCTGCCGCTGAAGCTGACGGTGTCGATCAGCGACGACCAGCGATTGCGAGAAGATTTGTGCGCGATCATTGACCGATCGTTCGTCGCCCTGTCACGTCGTCGATTTGGCGGGTTGCCGCAGCGCGCGCAGCAGCGCCTCATAGCCCTGGTCGGTCAGCGTCGGCCCGAGCTCGCCGCCGTCAAACCACAGCCCCTGACACTGCGGGCAGCGGTCGACGCCGAAGGCGCCCACCGACAGCCGCTCGAGCACCGGTCGGTCGCCGCAGGCGGCGCACACGCCGCGCGTCAGGTCGCGCTTCCACATGATGTTGCCGCCGGCGTGCGGGATGTACTGCCGCAGCTCGTGCAGCGACTCCAGCGCGCCGGCGTCGATCCAGGCCCCGCGGCAACGCGGGCAGAACGCGATGGTCACCTTGCTGGCGACGCCGGGTGCGCTGATCTCGTGGCGAGCGAGCGGCTCGTTGTCACAGCACTTGGGGCACAACAGCTCGGCGCTGGTGGTCATGGCCCGGCGCTAGCAGTGCGAGCTCACCGGCTGTGGCGAGGTCGCGGTGTGCGCACGGTGCCGGGCGCGTGTCCGCGGCACCTTGCCCTCGGCCACGGCGTCGAGCAGGCGCACGCCCAGCGGCGAGAGCCGCTGCGCCTCGCCGTAGCCGATCTCGCCGTCCCGGTTGCTGTCGATGCTCGCCATGGTGGCGCCCACCACCTCCAGCGCCTTCTTCATCTTGTTGACCGAGGCGTAGTACTTGGCCGCGTTCGAGCAGCCGGTGGTGACGGTGCGATCGCGGGCCACGTCGGCCAGAAACGGGTCTGCGATCTCCGATTTCTTGATCCGGTTGCGGCCGGCCGCCAGCTTGTCGAGAGCCTTCTGATAGGCCTCGACGCCGCGCAGGGCGGCGTCCGTGCGAACCCGGTTGCTCATCCTCTCCTCCCGTTTTCACGCCGATGTCTCGACGCTGATGGTGGCATTTCCCGCGCGACGGCGCAAGCGCCCGGAGCGGTAGCGCGGCAGCGGTTCGAAGCTGCACCACGCGTCCGGCGCGTCGACGCGGCGGTGGCGGGCCAGGGCGCGCACCCGGCAACCGCCCCGGCACACCGGGTAGCGCGCGCAGCGCCCGCAGTCGCCCGCCGGCTGCAGCGCGCGCAGCGCCACGAAGGACGCTCCCTCGCGCCACAGCTCGAGCAGACTGCGCTGGCGCAGCGAACCGGCCGCAAAGCGGCCTGGCAAATTGAGGCAGGGCGTCACCCGACCCGAGGGTGTGATGCCGGCCACCAGGCGTCCGGCCACGCAACCGAAGCCCTCGAAGTCCGGCGGGGTGCGCTCTTCCGTATGAGGCGCGTCAAGCAACAGGTGACCCCGGCGATTGGCTCGGCGCGCCTGCTCCACGGCCGCCGCAAACTGGTCCCGGTTGCAGGCCATGTCGCTGCCGGCGCGCAACGCCGCGCCCGCCGGGTAGGCCGGCCGCAGCAGTAAAAGCCGGGCGCCTTCCCGTTTGGCCAGCTCCACCATGTCTCCAGCCAAGTTGTAGTTGGTAGGCGTAACCGTGAAAGAGATGGCAAAACCGGGAGGATAGTGTGCGCGCAGCAGCGCCAGGCCGCGCCGGGTCTTCTCGAAGCTGCCCGCGCCGCGCATGCGATCGTTGCTCGGCGCGTCCGGCCCGTCGAGGCTGACCACCAGAGCGGCGGGTGCCGCGCGCGCCAGGCGGGACAGGGTCGCCGGCCGCAGGCGCGAGCCGTTGGTGTGCACGAAGCAGTCGACCCCGCACCGCTGCGCGCTCTCCACCAGCCCGACCAGCTCGCGGCGCAGGAAAGGCTCGCCGCCGCCGACCACCAGCTTGCAGCAGCCGATGGCGGCCAGCTCGTCCACCAGCGCGCGCAGCTCTCCGGCGGTCAGCTCGTCGTCGGCGCGCCGACCGCTGCTCGAGTAACAGTGCGCGCAGGCGAAGTTGCAGGCCTGGGTCAATCCGAGGTGCACGACCAGCGGCGCCGCGGCTGCACCCGGCACCGGCGTCAGCTCCACCAGCTCGGCGCGCAGCCGCGACCCTTCGGCGGTCCCGGTCAGCCGTCGGACCCGGGCCAGGTCGGCGGCCGCGCGCTGCGGCCGGCCAACGGCCGCGAGCAGCGGCGCCAGGGCTGATAGCGGCCGCTGTCTGCCCTCGGCCAGCAAGAAGCACTCGCCGGCGTTGAGCGCGCGGTACTGATGGTCGCGGCGGTCGTAGAGGTAACCGCGCTCGCCCTCGACGCGCACGGTCAGGCGCGGCAATCCGGGGTCTGCCGACGAGCGCCTCTGCCCGGAGGCCGGCTCGTTCTCGGTGCGCTTGCTCGACATCGGTTTTTTCTAGTCGATGGCGGCGGAATTTGGCTCCGCGATTTCTGCTGCGGGACAGGCTCGGGCTGCATCTCTGCGGGGATTTCCGAGAGTGATGCTCAGTAGCTGATGCCCTTCTTGGCAGCCTTGGAGCGGATCGCCTCGATCACCGTGGTGTCGAAGGCGTCCTTGGCGCCGCCCTGCTTGGCCATCTCCTGCTTGACGTACTCGTCGCGCTCCTTGCTCAGCGCCGCGATCTGCTGCTGGATCTGCTCGCGTTCGGATTTCTTCTTTTGCAGATAGGCGGTGCGCTCGGTGGCCGACAGGCCCTGCATCTCATCTGGCAGCTCGTTGTCTGCCAGCTTGTCGAGCGCCAGGCCGCCGCCCTCGACCGCTCCCAGCAGGTCGCCCTTGGCGGGTGCAGCCGGCGCCGCCAGGGCGCGGAACGAGGCGCGCGCAGCGGCCGCCTCGGGCGCTGCCGATGCTGCCACGGTCGCCCCGCGCGCCAGCCTGGCCTTGGCCGCGCCGCGCTCGCCGCTGCTGCCATAGGCGAGGTAGGTCGAGTCCAGCTTGGCGGAGAGCTCGGTGAGCCGCCGGTCGTACGGGGTGGCGATGGCGACCGTGCCGCCGCTCTGAGCGATGGCGACGTAAGTGCCCTCGGCGCCGTGAGCGATGTCGTTCCAGGTGCGCCTGGTGTCGGCGTCGGTGCCGCACTGGATGGTGTTTATGATGATGTCCTTGCGCACGGCCTGCCGGCAGGTGTCCTGGTATCTGACATCCTGCGCGTAGTCCATGTGCGGCGGCGCGTCGCCGACCAAGAACACCACCTTCAGCGTGCGGCGGTCGCTCGACCAGCTCATCTGGTGGACGGCCTCGTGCAGCGCCTGGTTCACCGACTCGGGCGTGTCGCCGCCGCCGTCGGCGCTGAAGCCCATCAGCTTCTCGTACACCGCGTCGAGGTCATTGGTCAGGTCGACGCGCGTGGTGACGTAGCGATCGCCGCGGTCGCGGTAGCCGACCAGGCCAAGCCGCACCTCCGGCGTCGGCCGGCCCTTGGCGATCTCGTTGACGATCGACCAGATTTTTTGCTTGGCGCCCTGGATCAGCCCGCTCATGCTGCCGGTGGTGTCGAGGACGAAGACCACCTCGACCTGCGGCCGCTGTGGCCGCTGCCTGGCGATGGCCGCCTCCTGCTCTTGTTGCTGCTGGGGAGCGTCCATCCGCGAGGCGCCGACCGCGGCCGCGATGATGCCGACCGCAGCGATGACGATCAGCCAGAAGTAGTTTTTCTTCAACATGGCTCCTCCGCTGTTCCGTTCGACCCCAGTATATACGGCCAGACCGGATGCCCGGTCTAGGCGACTGCCCGCAGCACGCGGCTGCAATTGTACTGGCGATCAAATGCTGCTATTTTTTCGCCCAAACCGACGATAGCGGGATGGCCCATGCGATTGAGTCACTTGCTCGCTGCCCTGGTCATAGCAGGCGTGGTCTTTGCCGTCGGCCACCTGGCATCGGGCGCGCTGGCGCCCAACGACTGGCGCAAGGATCTGTTGTCCATGCCGCCGCGCCCCGCGGCCCCGGCGAGCGAGCCGGCACCCGGCAGCGAACCGGCGGTCGCCACCGGACAACCGGAGCAACCGGCGAGCGGACCGGCGGTGGCTATTGCCATACCCACTTTGCAGTCGACCAAGGGCACTGTCGAGCGCAAGGGGCGGGTTGGCCGTTGGCAATCGGTCGGCGTCGGAGACCACCTCGATCCAGGCAGCTCGCTGCGCACTGCCACCGACTCGCAGGCCATGCTCGCCTGGTCGATCGCCTCGATCTCGCTCGGCGCCAGCACCACAATGCAGTTCGACAAGGATCTCAACAAGATATGGCTTGAATCGGGTGAGCTGGGGCTGAACCAGCGCGCAGAAGGCGAGGCGATCGAGATAGCCAACCGCGACGGCCGGGTGCGCGTGCGCGGGATTCGCGGCGAGTACACGGTCCAGGTCAAACCGGGGCTCGTCGTGGTCAAGGCGCGGGAGGCGGAGGCCGAGCTGATCTCTGCCGGCAAGACGGTCGCGCTCGGCGCCAACACGATAGGTTGGGCGGTGCCGGGCAAGCCGCCGGTCGAGCCCTTTGCCACCGACCACAAGCCCGAGCTGAAGGTGAACGAGCCGCGCCTCGCCCAGGTGTCGACGCCGACCATTGTCATCAAGGGGCAGACCGAGCCGCTGACCGAGGTGACCGTCAACGGCGAGGCAGCCAAGGTCGATGCCCAGGGTGCTTTCAGCGCGGTGGTCCCGCTGTCCGAGGGCGAGAACGCGATCGCGGTGGTGGCGCGCCTGTTCACCGGCACCGAGAGCCGGCAGGAGCTCAATCCGATCACGCGGGTCAAGAAGGCGGCCGCACCGGTCCGCAAGAAGCCCGCCATCAAGTGGGGTCCAGGCCAATGATGCAGCGACGACGCAATGGGATGGTCGCGGCGGTCGCGCTGATCGCGGTCGCCGGTTCTGCGCGTTTTGCGATGGCGCAGGAAACGGCCGCCACCGGGCTCAAGCTCACCGCCGATCCGCCCCGGCTGCTGCTCGGCACACAGAAGGAGACGACGATCGCGATAGAGACCGGCGCCGCCGACGCCCCGGTCGCCGACGTGCGGGTGTACTGCAGCGTCGGTACGATCGGGCAACCGCAGCAGTCCGCTCCCGGTCGCTACACCGCGACCTACACCGCGCCCGAGCAGTATTTTCCGCACCTGGCGATCATCGCGGCCGTGGCGTCGGTCAATGGCACGCCCCAGACCGGCCACACGGTGGTGGTGTTGCTCGGACAGGGCGACCTCGCCGTCAAGGGCAAACCAAACTCCGAGGTGTCGGTCGTCATCGGCGATCGGAGCTTCGGACCGGTGCAGACTGATCGCAGCGGGCAGGCCACGGTGCGGGTCGAGGTGCCGCCCGGCCACACCGTGGCGATGGCCGGCAGCCAGCGCATCCGGCTCGATCCGGCCCCGTTCTCGCGCATCCTGGCAGTGCCGCTGCGCAATGGCGCGGCGGCCGACGGCAAGACCGCGACCGGCGTCCAGGTTTTCGTCGTCACCGAGCGCGGCGAGCCGCTGTCCGATGCGCCGGTCGTGCTCAAGACGGACCTGGGCGAGATCAGCAAGGCGCAGCCGCTGGAGGCAGGCGTCTACAGCGCCTTCTACAAGGCACCTCTCGGCAGCAGCGGCCGCACCTCGACCGTGGTCGCCACGCTGTTCAGGCACAAGCCGTCGATGAGCAAGTTCGATCTCCCGATCTCGGCCGCCAATGCCGCCCAGCTCAAGGTGGAGGTGGAGCCCGCCGAGTTCGTCGCCGGCGGCCAGCCGCCGCTGGTGCGGATCGCGGTGCTCGACGAGAGCGGCCTCCCGGTCGCCGGCGAGCCCGCGGTAAGCTGCGAGTTCGGCAGCATCAGCGCCATGCGCGAGAACAGCCCGGGCCACTACGAGGTGTCGCTGACGCTGCCCGACAAGCTGCCGGACCAGCGCCAGCTCGCGATCAAGGTCAGCCTGCGCACGGGCGAGGGGGAGGTGACGTCGAGCGCAGCGCTCAAGCTCAAACCGGAGGCGCCGGAGAAGGTGACGCTGCGCGCCGCCACCAAGGATCTGGTCGCCAGCGACGGTGACCGGGTGCCGGTCGAGATCCGCGTCAGCGATCGCTTCGGCAACCCGGTCGACGGGCTGGCTTGGGAGGGCAAGGCCATCCGGGGCAAGCTGGATGCGGTCAAACCGACCGGACGCGGCACCTATGTCGCGCAGTACACGCCGCCCCTCTCCTACGCGCCGACCCGCGACACGGTCAGCGTCAAGCCGCGCGGAGCGGCGGAGGGCGCCGAGCTGTCGTTTGCGCTCAAGGCCAAAGAGCGCGTGCTGATGCTGGGCGCGCACCTCGGTTTTAGCAGCAACTTCGTCGCGCTGTTCGCACCGATGGTCGCCATCGACGCCACCCTGCGCGGCGGCAATCTGCTACCGGGCGCGCTGCTGATGCTCGAGCTGGGCGGGCTGTATAATTACGGCCAGGCCGAGATCGACTCGGGGCCTCTGGCCGGCCAGCAGTTCGAGCACCACCTGGCGGCCGTGCCGCTGGCGCTGATCGCTGGCTACCAGCTCAATTTCACCGACGACGTCGGTGCGCTGGCGGGCGTCGGCGGCGTGGTGGAGTACGATTTCCGATCCATCGCCGACAGCCAATCGCACCAGGTGTCGCTCGGCGCGCTGGCGCAGCTCGGCCTGACCTGGCGTCTCGGGCCGGGCGAGATGGTGCTCAAGGCGCGCTACAACTACGGCGGCATGCAGGGCGGCTGGGGCAGCGTCAGCGGGCTGGCCGGCTATTCGTTCGATCTGTTCTAACCATTCAAGTCGAGAGAACCGACATGCGCAAGCAATCTACTTTGATCGCATCGTCGTCGCTGGCGCTGGCGCTGGCGGCCTGCCAGTTCGATGTCGCGAGCACGCCGCCGCCCGAGCCCGAGCTGACCCGGGTCGCTCCCGACCGGGGGTACAACGGCGAGGCGGTTCCGGTCGTCATCGAGGGGCGCAACCTGAAGCCGCTGATCACCCAGGATGTCAGCCAGCCGGGCGGCGTGGCCGTCGACACGACCTTCGTCGCGCGGCTCGGCAGCACCGAGCTGGCGCAGGTGACCTACGTCAACGACGAACGCCTCACCGCGATGGTTCCGGCGGGCATACCGGCTGGCGCTCACGCGCTCGAGGTGGAAACCCCGGCCGGCGACAAGGCGACGCTGGCCGACGCCTACACCGCCACCGCCACGCCCGAGCCGGTGCTGACCGGGGTCACTCCCACCGACGTGGTCAACGATCAGGCCGAGACGCTGATCGTCACTGGCCAGCGGTTATCGGACGGGATGACT
>JAFGSX010000340.1 GCA_016934455.1 Deltaproteobacteria bacterium | reverse complement strand
GCGAGGGCGCTGGCCGCGGCGCGGTCGACGGCCAGTTGACCGAGGCCGAGCCGGTCAGCGTGCGCGTCCTGTCGCACCAGCGCGCGCTGGTCGGCGACGCGCCGGCGGCGCAGCAGGTGCTCGACGGGCTGGCGCGGCCGACGCCGAGCTTCGATCCGGTGCCGCTGCACGACGCGGTGCCGGCGGGCGCGGTCTGGCTGGTGGCGCAGCGGCCGACCGACGTGTTCGCCCAGGCCGCCGCCCGGCTGGCCGCGCACGACGCCCCGTGGGCGCGGCGGACGGTCGAGCAGATACTGGCGGCGCTGGCCCGGCGGCCGGAGTCGATGGCTCTGGTCGATGCGCTGGCGCTCTCTCTCGACGTCGGCGAGCCGCTGACGCTGCGTCTGCGCGCGGGCTGCCCCGACGACCGGGCCGCGACCAGGGTGGCCTGGCTGCTGCGCGCTGCGCTGTGGCAACAGCAGTTCGCTCACCGGTTGCCGGCGGACGCGCGGCGGGCCGCGGCCGACACCGAGGTGCGGCGGGTCGGTCGCCAGGTCGAGGCCACCCTGAGCTATCCCCTCGAGTACGTGCGCGCGCTGGCGTCGCGCGGCGGGCGAGGTGCGCCGTGATCGGATACCTCAGACCCGCGCGCGCGACTCCGCGGCAGCGCTGCCTCGTTGGCGGCTATCACTGCGCGCTGTGCCACGAGCTGGGCGCCGCGTATGGTTTCAACTACCGGCTGTTCGCGCGGCCGGACCTGGTCTTCTACAACATTTTTCTCGACGCTGCGGCGGGGCAACTCGCCCCGCTCTGCTGGCGGCGCTGCGTGCTGGTGCCGTTCGGGCGCGGCCAGCGGACCCGGAGCGCGACGTCCAACACGCGGCTGGCGGCGGCGTTCGGGCTGCTGCTGCTGGTCGAGAAGCTGCGCGACGACTACCAGGACGAGGGTGGGCCCTGGCGCTGGCTGCTGTGGCGTCTCTTCGAGCCCGGCGGTAGGCGCGCGGCGGCGGTCTTGACCGAGCTCGGCTGCGACGCCGAAGCGGTCGCCGCCGCGCTGCGCGCGCAGGCGGCGATCGAGCGCGGAGAAGCCCGCTCGCTCGAGGAGGCCGCGCAGCCGACGATCGACGTGGCGCGGTTGATGTTCGCCCAGGCGGGAGCCGCCGCCGTCGGCGAGTGCGTCGGCCGTTTTCTGTTTTTCATGGACAATCTGCTCGACCTGTGCGGCGACCTCGAGCGCGGCCGCTACAATGCTTTGGCCGCGGCCTTCGGTATCGCGGGTGGCGACAGCGACCTGCTGGCGGCGGCGCGCTCGGCGGCGATCGCCGGCGCACGGGCGGCGCTCGCGCCGCTGCCCGAGCTGGTCGCGGCGCTGCCGGCGAGCGACCAGCGCAATTACGTCGCGAGCGTGCTGGTCGACGGTCTGGCCGATCGGCTGCACCGCTACCAGGCGCTCGACGACGTCGGCCAGAGCCGGGCGCAGCTTCGCGATCTCGTCGAGAAACCGCCGCGGCCGTTTTCCTGGGTCAAGGTCGCGGTCGGCAACGTCTGGCAGCGGCTGCGCGCGGTCGCCACCACCGCCTCCCGCGCCCTGGCGTGGCGCGCCGACTGGGCGACCCGGCGGGCGGCGCTGGCCTCGGCCGTCGCCCTGCTGCTGCTGCCCGTGCGCCTGCTGGCGCAGGATGCCGGTGGCAGCGGCGATGGCGGGGTCGGCGGCGATGGCGGCGGCGGCGGTGGCGGCGGCGGTGGCAGCGCCACGAGCTGCGGCGACAACTGCGGCGATAGCTGTTCCGATAGCTGCAGCCAGGCTTGCTCCGATAGCTGCGAGCAGAACTGCAGCGACTCCTGCAGCCGGAGCTGCAACGACACCTGCGACCAGGCGTGCAGCGACGCCTGCTCGGGCTTCACCTGCTGCTGAGTTCAGCCTAGACCAGCGGCTCGTCGCGCTCGATCGGCGGGGCCGCGGTCGCCAGGATCGGCTCGGCCGTGATGATCTGCGGCAGCACGGGCAGCGCCGGGCGTCCGGCGCGCGCGCGCTCGATCTCCTTGGCCTGCATGATCAGCATCTGCAGCCGGTTCTCGACGTTGGCGAAGCTGGTGTCGGGGTCGTAGTCGAGCGACACGATCTGGATGTGCGGCACCCGCTTCTTCATCGCCTTGACCAGGCCGCGGCCGGTGATGTGGTTGGGCAGGCAGCCAAACGGCTGCACGATCACGAACGAGTTCACGCCGTGCTGCGCCAGCTCGATGATCTCGGCCGGGATCAGCCAGCCCTCGCCGACCATGTAGGTCCGGTCGATGAAGTCCTCGATGTTCTTGGACAGGTCGTAGACGTCCTTGTGCGGCTCGTAGAACCGGAATTTCTGGACGATGCGGCCGGTGTGCTTGAGGATGTGCCTGAAGACCCGGTCGGTGATGCCGGCCAGCAACGCCTGCAGCCAGGGGTTGGGGATCTGGTGGCGGCGCGCGCCGTCGCGGACCCGGATCAGGTCGCGCCAGAAAAAGTCGACCATCGCCGGCAGCATGGTCTCCATGCCGTTGGCCTCCAGATAGTCGACGACGCGGCCGTTGGCCGACGGGTGGTAGTTGAGCAGGATCTCGCCGATCACCAGCACCCGCGGCTTGCGCGCGCTGCGGTCGACCGGGATGCGGTTGAACTCGTCGACCGCCGCGGCAAACGCCCGGAGCCCGCTCTTGGTGTCGACCTCGAGCCCCTTGAGGATCTTTTTGAAAGTGCGGTCGTAGACCGCCTGGGTGTCACCCGGGTTGCGCTCGTAGGGCCGGGTCTTGAGCAGCATGTCGTCGATGGCGTCGGCGATGGCCAGACCCCACAGCACCTGGATCTGCTCGGATTGGCCCATCTGGAAGGCCGGGTGCATGCGCTTGGTGTCGACGCCGGTGGTCAGGATCGGGATCTGCGGGTAGCCGGCGTCGTCCAGCGCCTTGCGCGCCACGGCCGCGTACTGGCCGGCGCGGCAGTCGTCGCAGTTCTTGGCCAGCCCCAGCACCACCTCGTCGGGCTTGAACTTACCCTGCTCGAGCAGCCGCAGCAGCTCGCCGACGTTGATCTGGGCCGGGAAGCAGATGTCGTTGTGCAGATACTTTTTGCCCAGCTCGATGGCGCGGGCATCGGCCAGCGGCAGCGGCTCGATCCTGAAGCCGACCCGGCGGCCGACCGCCGAGATCACCTCGCTGAAGGCGCGCGACAGGTTGGGCGCCAGGATCGTCTTCAGGGGTATGTCCTTCTTTTCGAAGGTGACCGGGAACGGCGCGGGCAGCTCGCGCGGCGCATGGGCCTGGCCGCGCTGCCGATCGCGCTGGCGTCGCGCGCGCACGGTCTCGACGAAGGACTTGATGCGGAGGCTGAGCGGCCCGATCGCCTCGCCCTCGTCGAGCTTGAGCACCAGCACCTGGCGGTCGTTGATCTCGCGGGCGATGCGCTGCATCTCGTCGGTGATCACCGCGTCGTGGCCGCAACCGAACGAGACGAGCTGCACCAGCTCGAGGTTGGGGTGCTGTGCGGCGAAGGCGGCGGCCGAGTACATGCGGACGTGAAAGGGATTGACCGTCTCGGCGCGTACCCTGGTCAGATCGATCCGGTCGACGCCCGGGAGCGAATCGACGGTCAGCACCGGCACGCCCAGCCGCGTGAAGTGGGCCGAGATGTTGTGATTGACCAGCTCGTCGCTGTGGTAGGGCCGGCAGGCGATGACGACGGCAAAATTGTCTCCCTGCTTGACCGACTCCAGCACCTGCGCGCCAGCGGCAAAAAGCTGCTGTCCGAAATTGTGCATGGCGACGTCGGCCTCGGCGATGGCGGCCTTGATCTGGCGCTTGGGCAGCCCCCAGGCAGCGGTGAAGTGGTCGACGATCTGCTGGTCGCGAAGTCTGTCGTTGTACCAGTGAAAGGCGGGATAATCGAAGGGGATGCCGTGCTTGGCCAATGGCTCGTCGGCCTCGTTGACGATGACCGGGTAGCCCTGCACCACGGCGCAGACGTGGACGCCGCTGGTGCTGTGGTTCTCGGTGGGAACCTTGATCATCATCGGCATGAAGATGCGGTCGACCTTTTTAGCGATCAGATCCCGCACGTGGCCGTGCGCCAGCTTGGCCGGGAAGCAGATGGTGTCCGACGGCACCGATTTGAGGCCGCTCTCGAACAGCGGGTAGTCGCTCTTGCGCGATAGCACCACGTCGTAGCCGAGCGCTTCGAAGAAGGTGCGCCAGAACGGCATGCTGTTGAAGAACTCGAGCGCTCGCGGAATTCCGATGCGCTGCTTTTTTTGAGGGCCTGTCGGCCAGGCCCTCCCCCTCCGGGGTGAACCCGTCGGGGCCCCCTCCCCAGCAGCATCTGTCTCCGTCCTGACCAGTTTTGGGCCATAACTCTGGAACAGCAGCCGGTGGCGCAGCTTCATCAGATCGGGAACGGCCTCGAGCCGGGCGTTGGTCGCGCGCAGCTTCTGGCGGGTCGCCTCGTCGTGGGGATCGCCGATGATCTCGCCGCGCTCGCAGCGGTTGCCGGTGACGTACTGGCTGCCGTCGTTAAAGGTGATCAGCGTGCGCGAGCAGTTGTTGGTGCAAAACGGGCAGACCAGGCCGGGCTGCTTGGCGTAGTCGAACGCCTCGAGCTGGTCGAGCCCGATGAACGACGAGCGATGAACGCGATCGGATGCCATGGACGAGGCGACCGCAGGGGTGGCGCCGACCGGGGCCCCCGTTGAGCTTGCGAAACGGGGAGGGGAGGCGACAGGACCCCGCAGGTCGTCGACCGCGTGCCCCTGTTCGCAGATGTGCTTCTT
The DNA here is from genome assembly GCA_016934455.1 of Deltaproteobacteria bacterium. Classification (GTDB taxonomy): domain Bacteria; phylum Myxococcota; class JACRCW01; order JAFGSX01; family JAFGSX01; genus JAFGSX01. The sequence continues at coordinate 13,858 of JAFGSX010000340.1, read as the reverse complement.
GGCCAGCAGCGCGATGCCGATGGCGCCCATCTCGCCGGGGTGGGGTGGCCGGACGACCGTGCGGCCGGTGTACTGCTCCAGCGCGCGCAGCACCGCGTCGTTGAGAAAGGTGCCGCCCTGGACGAAGAAGACCTTGCCCAGGGTGTCGAAGTTGGGGACGCGCACCACCTTGGTGAAGACGTTCTCGACGATCGAGCGGGTCACGCCGGCCATGATGTCGGCCGCGTTTTTGCCGTTCTTCTGCTCGGTGATGACCGAGCTGTTCATGAACACGGTGCAGCGCGACCCAAGCCGCGACGGGCTCTGCGACGAGAAGGCGCGCTCCGCGATCTGGTCGACCGGGATCTCCATCGAGCGGGCAAAGGTCTCGACGAACGAGCCGCAGCCGGCCGAGCAGGCCTCGTTGAGGGTGATGCCGGTGACGACACCGTCGTCGATCCGGATCGCCTTCATGTCCTGGCCGCCGATGTCCAGGATAAAAGAGACATCGGGCCGCACCTTGAGCGCGGCCTCGGCGTGGGCCACTGTCTCGACGGTGTGGTAGTCGGCCCTGAAGGCGCGCGCGAACAGCGCCTCGCCGTAGCCGGTGGTGCCGACGCCGCGCACATCCAGCTCGACGCCCTGCTGGCGCCAGCGGTCGCGCAGCGCGATCAGAGCCCGCTGCACCACGCGCAGCGGGTCGCCCTGGTTGCTGGCGTAGAACTTGTCGACGAGCTGCTCCCGCTCGTCGAGCAGCACGAACTTGCTGGTGGTCGAGCCGGCGTCGATGCCGATGAAGATCGGCAGCCGGGTGCCCGGCGGATAGTGCGGCCGGACCAACTCCGGCCGCGCGTGGCGCGTGGCAAAGGCGGCGCGCTCGGCGTCGTCTGCGAAAAAGCGGTCGTCGTGGAAGCCGGTCTTGATGCCGGCGCCGATGTCGGTGCGGCCCAGCAGCGCCAGCTTCGATCGAGCGTACGTCGACGGCCGGTCGCCGAACATGCAGCCGACCGCCAGCGCGGTGCCGTGGGCGACGATGATCTCGGGCCGCGCCGGCACGATCACGTCGTCGCCGACCAGCTCCAGCCGCTCGGCGAAGACCTCGATCAGCCGCGGATTGAAGGTCAGCGGCCCACCCTCGAAGATCACCGGCGGCCTGATCTCCATGCCCTGCACCAGGCCGCCGATGGTCTGCTTGGCGATGGCGTGAAAGACCGAGAGCGCGATGTCCTCCTTGGCCACGCACTGGTTGAGCAGCGGCTGGATGTCGGTCTTGGCGAAGACGCCGCAGCGCCCCGAGATGTCGTAGACATGGCGGCCGAGCGCGGCCAGGGCACCGAACTGCTCGGTCTTGACGCCCAGCAGCTCTGCCATCTGGTCGATGAAGGCGCCGGTGCCGCCGGCGCACGAGCCGTTCATGCGCATGTCGCTGGCGACCAGCCGGCCGGTGCTCTCCTCCTGGCGGAAGAAGACCACCTTGGCGTCCTGGCCGCCCAGCTCGATGGCGACGCGGGTGCGCGGGTAGAGCTCGCGCACCGCGATCGAGTTGGCGACGACCTCCTGCACGAAGAAGGCGCCGATGGCGGAGGCGATGATGTCGCCGCCCGAGCCGCTGACCGCGACCGCGAAGCGGCGGTCGGGCAGGGCGGCGTGAGCGCGCTCGAGCACCTCGCGCACGGTCTGCGCCTGGCGCGCATTGTGGCGGGTGTACTCGCTGTGCAGCAGCTCGCCGCTCGCGGGGTCGATCGCGGCCACCTTGACCGTCACCGAACCGACGTCGACACCGGCCCAGCATGTGCTCTGCTCCAGATGCATCCGGGCGCGATCCTCGGTGGTGCGTTGGTTGGTGCAGCCGTGTCTATAGGCGGCCAGATCGGATACGGCAACAATCGCGTGCGCACATATATATGAAGATGGCGGTGGATTTGGATGTCATATCCCGATCGACAGGATAGCCGGTGGCGGGTCCAGGCTGCGCGCCGTTATCTTCGACGACCCCGGGAAATCCCCAGCAGGGGATCTGGCCTGGGTTAGGAGCTTTGAAATCATGATAGACTTCCACAATAGATGTCGCCCGGACGTTGGAGCGGACGTGCCGAGCTGGGCTGGACATACCGTCGACCATATGGCCGGGCCGCAGACCGCCGCCGATCAACAGTGCCGAGGTATCCAATGACGTATCGAGATGGCTTTTGGGGGGAAGCGATGGCTGGATCGCGCCTGCTGCGGGTGCTGCTCTGGGCCGCGTTAGTGCTGATCTTCGGGCTCGCCAACTGCCTGTGCGACAACTGCGACCGGCACGACAATCCGGTATCTCCGGACGCCAACCATCCCGGACTCGACGGCGGCAACCAGTTGCCAGATTCCGGGTCGGGCTCGGTGCGCGGCCGACTTGCGACGCCCGGCAACTTCACCTGGAACATCGACATCGATCTCGGCAACAACCAGAGCAGTCAGTCGCTGTCGCTCGACGAGGTCACCGTCGACTTGCGGCAGCCGGACCCGCAGGGACATGGTGGCATGCCCGACGACTGGCCGGTGGTGGCGACGACGGCGCCCGATTCGGACGGCGTGTTTCATTTTGAAAACGTGCCCGCCGGCATGTGCACGCTCAAGCTCAACCAGCCCGAGTTCGCGGACCTCGCCTACCACGTCGACTCGACCGAATTCGAGATCGGCGATGGCGAGACCGTCACGCTGGTGCTGCCGCTGGTGACGACGATCCTGCACGATATGATGGACCCGGACACGCCGTGGAATCCGAGCAATGACCAGACGCCGGCAGCGGCCCTCGACCATGCCACCGGCGAGGTGGTGCTGGTCTCCAACTTGGGGCTGGCTGTCGTCGATCCCGGCCGCAGCCAGATGGATCTGCTATACAGCCGCAACTTTTTTCTTGGCAGCGAGCAAGGCCAGAACCAGATGGGGTCGACGCGGCGGCGGGTGGTGGCGCTGGCGCCCGGCAGCTCCATCGCTTGGGTGCTGTTCCCGGACCGGCTGGTGAAGGTCGACCGCTCGCTGTTCACCGACCCCGATGCCAGCGAGACCATCGACCTCGACCTGCTGGCCACGCGCAGCGCTATCGGCGACCGGTTTCGCTTTCGAATGCTCGCCGAGGTCAACAACCAGCCGCAGTTGCCGGAGTGGACCGGCGATGTCTACTTCTCGCCCGACGGGCGGATCCTCTACGCCACGACGGACATCGCGGGCGTCTGCGTCTTCGACCTCGAGCAGATGGAGGTGGTGCGCGTGATCGTCGGCCAGGCCGTCGGCTACAACCCGGTCTCCAACCACCTGTTCATCACCAACGGCGACTATGGCCAGCACAACGGCACCGATCTGCTCGTCGTCAACGCCTCGACCTTCTACGAAGTCAACGCCGTCGCCATCCGCAACGTGGTCGGCGTGGCAGCGGTGCCAAACGACGCCAAGAGCATCCTGGTCCGCAGCCAGCTCTCGACCGGCGACGTCGAGGTGCCTTTTGTCGTCGTGATCGATGGTGGCGGCAACGTGGTCAGCGACCAGCGCGCGAGCGATTATCTCGACGTCGAAGCCGATCCCGAGCTCGGCGCGCCGTCTTTCGACCTGACCGGCCAGTACTTCATGATCGGCTCGTCCGCGTTCGAGGTGATCGGCGATGGCACGTTCGAACCAGTGCCGGTGGCCGTGCCGCCGGGCAACTCATTTCTGCAGCGCATGCAGGGCAACAACCGACGCGCGGTGGATCCGGCCAACCTGCTCGAGATCTGGTACGGCAACATGTGGAACCAGGCCGAGACCGCGGTCGGCCTGTTCTCGCTCGACCAGACGAGCATCCCGGTCGCGGTGCGGCCGGGCGTGCCGATCCGCGAGCTGCTGCTAGACCGCGATCGCGGCCGCGCCATCTTCGGCGGCTTCGACCGGCTGGTGCTGGTGCACTACGCCGACGACACGGCCGCTGGCCGCGCCGAGGTGACCGACCTGTCGGGCGTGGTGGCGCACTTCACGCAGCCCGGCGCTACCTGTTTCGACACGTACGATTGCGATCCCGGAGAGCTGTGTGCGGGTTTGACCGACACCGCCTACTCGGGCCGCTGCACGCCCAATCCAAGGTTGCCGTATCTGCCGTTCTGCGGTGGCTTTGGACAGTCCGCGTGCGATGACGACTTCACCTGCGAGCTGGTCAACCCTACCAACCCCAACTCGGTCGGCGAATGCGTCGGTCTCTCCGATCGCGAGTATGTCAACAGCGGACCGGTATGCGATCAGGACAATCCCTGTCCGACCGGCATGCGCTGCGGCGCGGGCGGCCGCTGCGAGCCCAAGGTCTGCCTGTGGGACAGCGACTGCGCCGCCTACAGCGGCGAGATCTGCGGTCTGGTGGCCGTGCTCGGTCGGGTCTGTGTGGCGCCCGGCCCGCTCGCCGACGGCGCTGGCTGCCTTGACTCGGCCGAATGCCAGCACGGTGCCTGCGTCGGCATCGAGAGTGCCTTTAGCCTGGGCGACAGCGCGGTGCTGCACGGCAGCAACGGCCTGCTCGCCTGCACCACGCCCTGTTACAAGAACGCGGACTGCCCGACCGGCGGGCAGTGCGTTGCCGAGACGATCTGGATGCCCAACGGCAACAACAACGGCTTTTCGCAGCTCTGGAGCTCGCATCGGTTGCAGGTCATGCCCTACTGCCGGCCGCCCAATCAGCCGCTGTTCGACGACTGCGCGACCTGCACCGCCGAGCAGCTCTGCGCGAACGATCTGCAGCCGCTGGGACCGCACTGCCAGCTCGGGTTCAATCCCTCGGTGTTCGTGGCTGCCAGCCCGCAGCCAACGCAGGTATGCCTGGCGCCGGCCGAGTGGTGCAATGACCAGTGGCAGTGCGGAGGGGGTTTCCAGTGCAAGTACCCATGCCTGCGCAGCGGCGACTGCACGGTGTTTGACGCCGAATGCATGGGTGGACTGTGCACCACCGGCTCGCCCTGCGCCATGACCTGCGCGGATGACCAGGTCTGCGGCCAGTTCAACTGGAACCACCCGTTCTGCGTGACCGCCGACGCCTGCGCCAACGATGCCGACTGCGGCGGCGTGGTCGGCTCGTGCCTGTTCAATACCTGCAGCGGTCCGCCGACGGTGTGCAGCAAGACCTCCGATTGTGCGCCCGGCCTGGAGTGCGTCGAGTGGAACTGGACCGACGGCAACCCGTACCACTGCTTGCCGCCGGTCTGCGGTTGCAGCGGCGCCGACGTCGGAGACCTGGTGTGCGACACCACCTCGTACACGTGCGTCAAGGCGTGCACCAGCGGCGCCGACTGCGACGCAAACGAGGAGTGCGTCGGCGACGGGTGGCGCGGGTTTTTCTGCGGCCCGCCGCAGTGCGGTTGTACCGGCGCGCATGTCGGCGAGATGGTCTGCGATCAGTCGCAGGCCCCGTACAAGTGCGTCATCCCGGGCCACTGCACCGACGTGCCGTGCGACGGCAGCGTCTTCGCCGAGTGCAATCCGACCGCACCGATGCCGCTGCCGACCGATTGCCGCTGTCCCAACTGCTCGTGGAACAACACCTGCCCGGCGCCGCTGCCGGTGCCGGTCTGCGCGACCGGGTTCAGTTGCGCTCGTCTCGGCAGCAACGGACTGCCGCCGCGCGTGGGCGAGCGCTGCGAGTGCGCGATGGCCGAGTGCCAGACGCCATAGCCATAGCCCCGCTGTCCGCCCTCGCTCCTGGGAAAGGTGGCTGGCACCTTTTTTGGCGGGGACTGGGTCGCTCCGCCGCACGGCCGACGCTGGCAACCCCCTCGGATCGCCGCGGAGATCGCGTGTCCCACGAGCGCCGATGTGATAAATGAGTCGGATGAACGACCAGCGGGACCCCGCCAGAGATAGGCTCAACAATTCCGGGCGGCGCAATCAGTGTTATCAGGACCGGACGCGGCAGATTCGCATCATGAGGGCCGGTGGGTTCGATGCCGGCCGACAAGGAGGCGCGCGGCCATGTCAAAACCAGGTGTGAGACGCAGTATTTTGCAGCGCGTGTTCGGCATCTGCGCCACCAGACCTCCAGCGGATCAGGGGTGCTGGAAATTCGAAGGCGGCAAGGTAATCGTGACTCTCTCTCGCGCGCCCGAACTCGCCGGAGAAAACGGGGCCATCCGTCTGGAGGGAATGGGCATGCTCCAGCGGGTGCTGGTGTTCCGCGGCCGAGATGGCAAGTACCACGCCTTGAGCAACAGGTGCATGCACATGGGAAGAAGGCTCGATCCGGTGCCCGGCGCCGAACAGGTGGATTGCTGCAGCCTGGGAAGATCGAGCTATGACCATCAGGGAAGGATCCTGTCCGGTATGGCCAGGAGGAATGTGCTCGCGTTCCCGGTGGCGGAAGAGGGAGGCGAGCTGTCTATCCAGATCCAGTGACTCTGCCACAGGCGACGCGGAATCCGGTCTCGATACGGGTGCCTATTGAACCCAGAGGCGCGGCGAATATGCTCGGCGTTTCCAGCGACAGCGATCGAGCCTGCTTGAAAATGGCGGCATCTCTGGGCCTGTGCGCGCTGCTCTGCGGCTGCGAGGTCTTTGTCGCTCTCGGTGGCGGAGAGGGATTGCCCTGCAAAGACGACCAGAGCTGTCCGCCCGGCCTGCTCTGCATCGAGCAAAGCTGCGCGCGGCCAGCGGCATGCCGGACCAACGAGGACTGCGCCAACGGAATCTGCATCAACAGCATCTGCATCGCCGTGCCCGACGCTGGCACAGGCGACACTGCCCTTCCCGACACCGCCCTTCCCGACATGGCCCGCCCCGATACTTGTGCACCGGACGTACGGCGCGACGCGCAGAGCAACGACAGTAGAACGCCAGATTCCAGCGCACCGAGCGATGCCGGAGCCAGCCGCGATGCCTCCGTCGTGATCGTGATGTACCCTACTGCCGACGCCATGATCTACAGCATGACCCGATATAGGGACACGAATTATGGCTCTGCCGAGCTCTTGAGTCTGCACCTGGATACGAGGCGGTTTTACATACGATTCGACCTCAGCGAAATGACCGGTGAGATTCTCGACAACCTGGTGAGCGTGTCAATATCGTATCTGCCGGCGCACGAAAACACATGCGGTGGCGCTCATTATCGATGCACGTCGAGCTGGGCGGAGAGCGAAGTGACCTGGAACGACCAGCCCACGCGATCCGCCACTCTCATGGGGAGCACTCCCGCGTGGAACAGCCTCGAGTGGAAAAGCGTTTCTCTCGATCTCGACGAGTTCAGGGCCATGGTGGCCGCCAATCGCGGCATGGTTGTCCTGGGGACACAATCAACGATTGTGACTGGCTATTCGAGACAGTCGAGCCATCCCCCGCAGATGCGTATTGTCTACAACAGAACATGGTAGAAAAAATTGGTTGCCGATAGACTCGGAGATCATCGCCGGGGGGAATCCGCGTTGGGGGAGAGGCCGGAGGCGGTGCACCTGCAGTGGATTTGGGGTATGCCGTACTTGACGCTGCGGCAGAGGTGTGTGCCTCTGTAGGCTTCAGGCCCGAAGCTGGGACACTGGCGATGTAGCCCCGAGCACCCCATGTCCACCCCCGACGACGATCCCATCGCCACCGTCCCCGCCAGATCCCCCGCCGTCCCCGTCAAGAAGCGCGAGATCTTCGGCTGGGCGATGTACGACTTCGCCAACTCGAGCTACACGACGGTGGTCATCTCGGTCGTCTACTCGGCGTTCTTCACGGCCCACATCGTGCCGGAGAACTCGCCGATCAAGGACACCTACTGGTCGGCGGCGATCATCGCCTCGACGCTGATCGCGCTGCTGCTGTCGCCGTTCGTGGGGGCGGTGTGCGACTACAGCGGGGGCAAGAAGAAGTACCTGGGGATCGCGACCGCGACCTGCGCCCTGTCGACGGCGGCGCTCTTCATTGTCGGGCCGGGGGACGTGTGGTGGGCGATCGCGCTGCTGGCCGTCTCCAACGCCGCCTTCATGATCGGCGAGAGCTTCTGCGGGAGCTTCTTGACCGACCTGGCGACGAAAAAGAACATGGGCATCATCTCCGGGCTGGGCTGGGGGCTCGGGTACTTTGGCGGTCTGAGCAGCCTGGTGCTGGTGATGTTCACGATCGGGGCGACGCCTGAGGAGGACTACGGCCTCTACGTGAGCCAGAACCAGTGGGCGATGATCCTGATCGGGGTGTTCTACGCCGCCGCCGCCCTGCCGACCTTTTTGCTGGTGCGGGAGCGGAGCGTGCCGGCGCCGGGGTTCGAGCGGGCGGGGTTTGGCAAGCTGATGGGGGCGGGGCTGAAGGAGCTGCGCGACTCGTTCGCGCTGGCCCGCAGCTACAGGACGCTCTTTGGATTTTTCCTCGCGTTCACGATCTACATGGCGGGCCTCGAGATCGTCATCAAGTTCGTGGGGATCTACGCCCAGCAGGAGATCGAGCTGACGTCGGGCGAGCTCGTGATCGTGTTCATCATCCTGCAGATCAGCGCGGCGCTGGGCGCCCTGGCCTTTGGTCTGCTGGAGGCGCGCATCGGGGCCAAGCCGACGGTGCTGGCGACGATCGCGTGGTGGATCGGCGGGGTGCTGGCGATCTTCCTGCTGCCTTCGATCGCGGCTCTCACCGGCTCGACGCCGGCCGCGGTCTTCTTCGTCATCGCGCTCATCGCCGGGGCGGGCCTGGGGTCGATCCAGAGCTCGAGCCGGACGGTGGTGGGGCTGCTCGCGCCGCCCGAGCGCTCGGCCCAGATGTTCGGGTTCTGGGGGACGTTCTCGCGGCTGTCGATCATCCTGGGGACGCTGACGTTCGGGCCGCTGTCGGACGCCTTTGGCCGGCGCCACGCGATCCTGGCCGTGCTGGGGTTCTTCATCGTCGGCGGGGTGGTGCTCTTCTTCGTGCCGATCGGCAAGCACAGCGGCGAGCGGGCGACCGGGGGGGCGGAGGCGGCATGATCCGCCGGCTGTTCACCGCCCTCTTCAGGCTGGTCCTGCGGATCTTCTTCGGTCGGATCGAGATCGCCGGCCTCGAGCACGTCCCGCCGCAGGGGCCGGTGATGTTTGTCCTCAACCACCCCAACGCCCTGATCGACCCGGGGCTCATGCTCTGCCTGGCGCCGCGGCGGGTATCGTTTCTGGCCAAGTCGACCCTCTTCTCGATGCCGGTCGTCAGCGCCATCGTCAAGGGGTTCGACTCCCTGCCGGTGTACCGGCGGAGCGACGAGGGCGTCGACCCGTCGAAGAACCGGCAGACCTTCGAGCAGGCCCGCAACCTGCTGGCCCGGGGCGGCTCGCTGGCCATCTTTCCGGAGGGGACCTCCCACAGCGACCCCACCATGCGGCGGTTGAAGACGGGCGCCGCCCGCCTGGCCCTGGGCGCGGCCGCGCTCCAGAGCCCGCAGGCGCCGCGGTTCCGGATCGTCCCCGCCGGCCTGTACTACACCCGCAAGACCACCTTCCGCTCGGCGGCCCTGGTCCAGTACGCCGCCCCCATCGAGGTCGACCCGGTCGAGCTCGACGCCGAGTTCGAGCCGCCGCCCGAGGCCGTGCGCGCCCTCACCGACCGCATCCGCGACGCCCTCGAGGACGTCACGCTTCAGGCCGAGCACGGCGAGGTGCTCCAGCTCATCGAGCGAGCCGAGGCGATCCTGTCGGCGGCCGACGAGGACGGGACCGGCTCGCTGTCTGCGGAGTTCGGGCTCAAGCGCCGGCTGCTCGCGGGCTACCGCGCTCTCAAGACCCACCACCCCGGCCGCCTGGAGGCGGTCACCCGCCGCATGTCCAAGTACGAGTCGCGGGTGCGCGCCCTGGGGCTGGACGTCGAGCACCTCTCGCCGGAGGACTTCTCGCCGGGCTCGGTCACCTCCTACGCCCTTCGCTCGCTGCTCTTCACGGTCGTCCTTGGCCCGCTCGCCATCGTCGGCACCGTCACCCATTACCCGGCCTACCTGCTGGTCGATTGCATCGCCGGGCGGCTGTCGCGCGGTGTAGACGACATGCTCGCGACCATCAAGGTCCTGAGCGCGATGCTCTTCTTTTTGCTGACCTGGGTGGCCATCGGGGCGGCGCTCTTCCTGCTGCTGCCGTGGTGGTGGGCCCTGGGGCTGACGCCGATCGCGCCGCTCACCGGCTACGCCGCTCTGCTCTTTCAGGAGCGGTTCGATCGCGCGATCGACGCCGCCCGCGGCCTGTGGGTTTTTTTGACCCGGCGGCAGGAGCTCGACCGGCTGCACCGGGAGCGGGAGGCGATCCGGCGGGAGGTGGTGGGGCTCGGGGAGCTGACTGGGGTGGCCGGCGATCCGGTGTAGCCGCCAGCCTCCCGTCGCGACGGCGGGAGCCTGGCGACATCCCAGGGCGTTGCCGGCCGCTGCGGGACCCGGATAACATTCATCCCGGAGAGGATCGACCCGGTCTCGTGGAACGATGAACGCGCTTCGCCCATCTCTGGTGCTGTCGGCGCTCGCGCTGCTCCTCGGCGCCTGCGCGCGCGGCGGGTTCGAAGCTGCACTGGACAGCGAGCCGATCATCGCGATCTTCGATGGTGCGGCCTTCGACAGCGCGAACGGCGACCGCGGTGTCTCGGATCGGGCGCTTTCCGACGTCGGCGCCGACGCGCACTCCGACGGCGGGCCTGACGATACGTCGGCGCGCGATGGCCCGTCTGTTCAGGACGGCCACGTTGACGGCGCCGGGCGCGAGGTCAGCGCCGAGCGCGACCCGTTCGACGCCGGCACCGCGTCGCTGATCTTCGACCTCATCGGGCCGACCTCCTTCGACCCGGAGTTGACCTTTGCTGCCCCGACATCGCTCGCCGTGGACGTGGCCGGCGCCACCCAGTACTTCGAGGCTGCGCTGACCTTCGACACGCCGCTCGACGTCAGCGCCGCCGGGCCGCAGCAGGTCTTGTTCTACTTCGACCCGGGCGGCGGAGCGCTGACGCGCCTGCGCGCGGACCGCGATAATCTGATAGCGCTGCCACAGGGTGTGCTCGCGCTGACAGAGCTGCGCGAGCTATACCTTTTTGACAATGATATCCCGGGCTCGATACCGGTCGAGCTCGGCGCGCTGACCTCCTTGGGGAGCCTGTACCTCAGCCTCAACCAGCTCACCGGCGAGATCCCGCCCGAGCTCGGCAGCCTGGTCAACCTGACCAATCTTAACCTCTACGGCAACCAGCTCACCGGATCGATACCGGCCGAGCTCGGCGCCCTGATCCACCTGTACTCGCTCGACCTCAGTCACAACCAGCTCTCGGGACCGGTCCCGAGCGAGCTCGGGCGTCTGACCGGGTTGGGGATCCTCTTTCTCAACCACAACCAGCTCTCGGGGTCCTTCCCGGGCGCGATCCTGGAGATGGCAAGCCTGCATTGGCTGCAGCTCGTCGCCAACCAGTTCTCGGGCCCGTTGCCGGCCGAGCTGGGCGACCTGGTGCACATGGATTGCCTCCTCATCGGCGGCAACTCCTTCACCGGATCGATCCCGGCCGAGCTCGGCAATCTGACGGCCTTGACCGAGCTCGGGCTCAATGGCAGTCAGTTCTCCGGTGCGATCCCGGCCGAGCTGGGCAACCTGACCCGCCTGCACTGGCTCTTTCTCGACGACAATCAACTCACCGGTGCGGTCCCGGCCGAGCTCGGCAACCTGGTGAATTTGACCTGGCTCCATTTGAACAACAATCAACTCACCGGCATCGCCTCGGCCACTGTCTCGCACTGGACGTCGATCCGCGAGCTCCTGCTACAGGACAACCTGTTCAGCGAAGCGGCGGTCGATGCGATCATCGACGAGATCTGGAGCGCGCGGGCGAGCTATGGCGACGCGACCGCGGCAAACGTCCTCGACATCGGCGGCAGCAACGCGGCGCCTTCCGGCAGTGCGACCGACCCGCTGCAGACTCCGGGCAGCGGCAACTCGAACAGCGACTGGAGCTGGAACTCGGGCACCAATTGCCACCGGCCATTGACCGGCAAGGCCAGGGCTTTCGATCTCGCCCATGACGTCTGTGGCGACGGGTTCCAGCTCTGGACCGTCACCTGCACACCGTGAGCTGATCTCCGGCGCGCGCAGAGCCTACGCCGCGGCCGTTCCGGGCAGGGCCTTGGGCTCCGGGCTGGGCGTGTAGAAGACCACCATGGAGCGCGGCGTGAGCGAATATGGGCTCGACGCCTTTTCCGGCGCCGCCAGCGCCAGCCCGTCGCTGCAGGTGTCGAACAACCGCGTCCAGCCGTCACCGCGGCGCGTCTCGGGCAAGCTGAACCGAATCGGCTCGTGGTGGGCGTTGAAGAGGACCAGCAGCGTGTTGCCGACGATGCGGCGGCCCTGGGCGTCCGTCTCCTCGAGCAGATCGCCAGCCAATCTCATGCCGAAGCAGCGCACGAACCCGGCCCAGTCCCGGTCGCTCATGGCCTCGCCGGAGGGCATGAGCCAGGTGACATCCGCGATCTCGGCGCCGCGGATGCCGCGGCCCTGGAAGAATCTGCGCCGCTGCAAAACCGGCTCGCGTTTCCAGAGCTGCACCGCGCGCTTGACGAACTCGAGCAGCTCCAGACGCTCCCGGTCGAGCTGCCAGTCGAGCCACGAGAGCTCGTTGTCCTGACAGTAGGCGTTGTTGTTGCCCGACTGGGTGCGGCCGATCTCGTCGCCCGCCACCATCATCGGCACCCCCTGCGACAGGAGGAGCGTGGCCATGAAGTTGCGCACCTGGCGCGCGCGCAGGGCCCGTATCTCGGGATCGTCGGTCGGGCCCTCCGCGCCGCAGTTCCAGGACAAGTTCTCATCGCGCCCGTCGCGATTGCTCTCCCCGTTGGCCTGGTTGTGCTTTTCGTTGTAGCCCACCAGATCGGCCATCGTGAAACCGTCGTGGGCGGTCACGAAGTTGATGCTCGCGTAGGGGCGCCGCCCCGACTGCTCGAACAGATCGCTGCTGCCCGCCAGGCGCGTCGCGAGCTCCGAGGCGGCGCCGCCGTCTCCCTTCCAGAAGCGGCGCACCGCGTCGCGGTAGCGGTCGTTCCACTCGCTCCACAGCACCGGGAAGTTCCCGACCTGGTAGCCGCCCGGGCCGAGGTCCCAGGGCTCGGCGATGAGCTTGGTCTGAGAGAGCACCGGGTCCTGGTGAATGATGTCGAAGAAAGCTCCGAGCTTGTCGACCTCCCAGAGCTCGCGGGCCAGCGTGCTCGCGAGGTCGAACCGGAAGCCGTCGACGTGCATCTCGAGGACCCAGTAGCGCAGGCTGTCCATGACGAGTTGCAGCACGCGCGGGTTGACCATGTTGAGGCTGTTGCCGGTCCCGGTGAAGTCCACGTAGTAGCGGCGATCCTGGTCCGAGAGCCGATAGTAGCTCTGGTTGTCGATGCCCCGCATCGACAGGGTCGGGCCGAGCTGATTGCCTTCGGTGGTGTGGTTGTAGATCACGTCGAGGATGACCTCGATGCCGACGCGGTGCAGGGTGCGCACCAGCACCTTGAACTGCTCGGTCGCGCCGAGAGGACAGCGGGCCGCGTAGCGCTCGTCGGGCGCGAGGAAGCTGAGCGTGTGATAGCCCCAGTAGTCGGATAGCCCGCGCTCGACGAGCGATCGCTCGTCCACGTGGTGGTGCACGGGGAGAAGCTCCACCGCCGTGACGCCGAGGTCGAGCAGGTGTCTCAGAATGGGCTCGGAGCAGAACCCGAGGTAGGTCCCGCGGAGCGCCTCGGGCACGTCGGGATGGCGGACGCTCATTCCCTTGACGTGGGCCTCGTAGATCAGCGTCTTGTGCCACGGCGTGTCGGGCGGGTTGTCGTCGCCCCATGAGAAGGCGGTATCGATGACGCGCGCGAGCGGCGCGAAGGGGGCGCTGTCGCGCGGGTCGCAGGAGAGGTCGGCGTCGGCGTGTCCGATCGTGTACCCGAATAGCTCGTCTGACCAACTCGTCAGTCGACCCACGG
>JAFGSX010000339.1 GCA_016934455.1 Deltaproteobacteria bacterium | reverse complement strand
ATCCGTGCCGCGTCTTCGACGACGGCCCGCTGCCGGCGGCGCTGGCGGCCGCCACCGCCGGCGACGGCGACTATGCCGGCTACCTCTCGCACCTGATCTACGCCGATCGCGCGCTGGCCGACTTTGTCGAGCAGCTATTCGCGGCACCGCTCGGCGACCGGACGCTGGTGGTGTTGCTGGGCGATCACGGCAGCGGGATCCGATCGCACGTCCCGCTCACCGAGATCGCGCAGCGGCTAAGCCGGTACCGGATCCCGATCGCCTTACTCGGCAAGAACGTCCCGCAGCCGGCTGCGCTGGGCTGGCCGGCCAACCAGATCGACGTCGCGCCGACCATCGCCGCCGTCGTCGGGCTCCGCGGCCAGGTGAGCTGGCTTGGCCGCAACGCGCTGGTCGAGCCGGGCAGCGACTTCGTCGCGCAGTCCCACGATGGCCTGCTCTACCGCGGGCTGGACCGGCTGTGCGAGCGGCTGCCGGGGGAGCGCGGCGCGCGCTGCCGGCAGGCGGCGACCGCGATCGATCCGCTGCTGGCGCCGGAGCTGCCGGAGATCGCCGAGGAGCCGGCGCAGACGCAGAGCCATGAGCAGCTAATGGCGGCGATCCGGCAACTGGTCAGCCTCGACCTGCTGGCGCCGCACGATCCATGAGCCGTGTGCGCGCACCGCGCGGGCGCCGACGTCGGCGCCGACATCGGCCTTGGTGCGCCGGCTGGGCGCGGCATAGGATGGCGCCGTGAAGCGACGACGCCTCTCGCCTGCCGCCTGCGCGCTGCTGCTGGCCGCCCCGCTGATCGGTCCCGGCGCCGCCGCCCGCACACCCGAGATCGCAGTCGATCCCAAGGAGGGGGTCTGGATCGCGGCCGGCGACGTCTTCGTGCAGCAGGCGCGCGACCGCTGGAGCGTCTTTGCGGCGCCGGCGCGGGTCAACGAGCTGGCCGTCGACAACCGCACGGTCTGGGTCGCCACCGACGACGGCGTGGTTCGCTTCGAGGCCGACAGCCGCCGCACCGGCCAGCTCACCATGGACGACGGCCTGCCCAGCCAGGCGGTGGCAGCGGTGGCCATCGACGAGCAGTACGTCTGGTTTGCCACCAACCGCGGCCTGGCGCGCTACCGCAAGCTGGATCGCACCATCCGCGTCTACGACGACACGAACGGGCTGCCCGACCGCGGCGTCAACGACGTGATGCTGATCGGCCGCGAGATCTGGATCGCCACCCGCGACGGCGTGGCGGTCTACGACCCGGACAGCGACGGCCTGCGCGCCTACGGCACCAAGGACGGCCTGGCCTCGGGCTACGCCGCGGAGATCTACCGGGTCGGCGACGACATCTGGTTTCGCACCGACGTCGGGCTGTCGCGCTACCGGCCGGCGACCCGGCTCTTCACCAACGTCGGGTTCCAGGAGATCGGCGGCCAGGAGATCCTCGCCTTCGTGCCCGACGGAGAGCGGATCTGGATCGGCACCGAGAACGGCCTGGCCTCGTTCGAGACCACCAGCGATGCCGTGGTCGTGTTTCCGCAGCAGGCCCAGCTCAAGGGCCGCTCGATCGTCGGCGTCGAGCCGTTCACCGACTACCTGTTCATCACCACCGACCAGGAGGTGGTGCAGTGGCACAAGGAGAAGAAGACCTTTCGCCGCTACACCGCGGCCGACGGCATCGCGCGCCAGGCCGGCGCCAGCGGCACGGTGCTCAACTCGGGCCGGCTCGCGCTCGTGTTCGAGGACGGAGCCGAGGTCTACGATATCCAGCGCGACGTCTGGTTCACGCGCGGCCTGGAGGCCACCGAACAGGCCGGCGGCGAGGAGGCCAGGCTGTCGTGGCAGGTCTGGTCCAAGGCCGACACCGAGTGGCCGTTCGATCTGATCAAGCTGCAGTCGGGCGACGAGCGCTACGCCACGGTCGAGGGCGGCGCCGGCGCCGGCTACCAGATGGCCGACGGCCGCTCGCTCGACCTGTCGCTGTCGCTCGACTATGGCGAGGTCGAGCTGCCGGGCATCCGCGACCTCAAATTTCACGGCCAGTACCTGGGCACCAGCCGGAACCTGGTGCGCGAGGTGACCGTCGACGACCTGCTCAAGGTCGAGACGGTCGAGGCCGGCCTCGAACGGCCGTTCCTGCTGCAGGGCGGCAAGGGGCGCTTCGCCAGCAAGGGCGAACAGCCGCTGGTCAGCGTCGAGGCCGACGCCGGGGCCCGACGTGGCGCCAGCGGCCGCGAGTTCATCACCGGCCCGCGGCAGGAGGTCTACAGCCTGCGCCACAAGTACATCCTGCCCGGCAGCGAGCGCGTCCTCGTCGACGGCGAGCTGCTCACCTCCGGCACCGACTACACCGTGATCTACCCGGCCGGCCAGCTCGCCTTTCTGGACCCCGAGCGCATCGACGACCTGAGCGTGATCGAGGTCGAGTACGAGTACGACCTGATGCCCAAGAAGGGGCTGGGCGTGGTGTCGCTGCTCGACCTGGTGCCGGCCGACCGCGAGGTGGGCGGCTGGGTGCGCGCCGGCGAGCCGACCGTGATCCACGAGGAGTCCGGGCTGTACGCCCAGATCGACGGCGCCGCGCCCAAGTACATCGACCGCGGCTGGGTGCGCAGCGTCTACGCCGAGTACCGCGCCGGCAGCCGCACGCTGCAGCTTGCGATCCACGACATGGCCGACGAGCAGAACGCGCTGGACATCTACAACT
>JAFGSX010000027.1 GCA_016934455.1 Deltaproteobacteria bacterium | reverse complement strand
GACTCCGTGGTCCAGGATCGGCGGCAGCGTCGGGTGGCCAAAGGCGCGCAGCTTCATGCAGCGGCGACCGATGGCCGGGCCCAGGTCGGCGCTCTTGGAGCGGTAGCGCTTGACCAGAAAGCGCTTGCCCTGCGCCAGATCCGGGTGGCGCGCCCGGTACAGCTCGGCGTTGGCCGAGGTGCTGATTCGACGCAAAAGCTGGTAGCCGGCGAAGATGCGCGACAGCTTTTTGGTCACGTCTTCGGTCATCGCGCTCCGCCGCTCGATTCCAGCCGCTGGCAATACCCTAACCGCCCTGCCTGGCGGCGGGCAATCTATTCGCGCGGCTCCGCTGGATGGCTAGGGTCGCGCACGGATGGCGGAGATGGCATCGGCGCAGAGCAGGCGGACTCTCGGGTCCGGGTCGCCGAGCAGCGGCAGCAGCGGCTCGAGGTGACAGCGGCGGCCAGCGCGCTCGAGCAACATGACCGCGAGCGCGCGGTGGCGCGGGTCGCGGTGCTCCAGGAAGCGCCCGGCGGCCGCGCCGGCGGCGGCAGCGGGCGCGAATCGATGGGCGCCCAGCGCCACCAAACTCACCTCCGGGTCGTCGCTCCTGAGGTAGACTTGGAGGATGTGCGCGGTCTGCTCAAAGCCAAAGCGGCACAGCGCCGCCAGCGCCGCCGGTGCCTGCTCCGGATCGCGCCTGAGCGCTCCGACCAGAAACCCGATGGCCCGCGGGTCGCGGATCGCGGCCAGCCCGTCCATCGCGGCGCGGCGCACCTCCGGCTCGGGATCGGAGAGCAGGTTGGCGAGCGGAAAGATGGCGCGCCGGTTGCCTGGGAAGCCGAGCAGCAGAGCGGCGACCTGCAGATCGACGCCCGTCAGCTCGTCGAGCAGCGGCAGCACGCGGTCGCACAGCTCGGGGCTGCCGAACAGCGCCGCCGAGGACGCCGCCACCTCGCGCCGGCGGGCGGCGTCGACGTCGACGTCGAAGGCCTCGGCCCAGAGCTGCTCCAGCGCGGCGCCGCGGGCGGCCGCGACCGCCGCCGCGTCCTCCTCGAACCACCAAGATTCCTGGACCGCATGCTCGGGAAAGGCAATTATCGTCGCCACGAGCAACCCCGATTGCCAACGCGCGATGAAGATCCAGGACCTGTTGCGGAAAAAAAGTGGGTGCACACTAGTGAGGGTCGCGATCGCTGTCAAGACCCAGATCGGAACTGCGCATCGCGACAAGGAAAATGATCGCCGTCGGAGAGGCACCCGCGCGCACCGCGATCGCGACATCAATTCGCGAGGATAAGACTATGAAAAAGAGATGGATTTGGGCCGTCCTCGGCTGCCTGGCCGGCGCCGTCGCGCTTGAACAAAGCACGGCAACTGCGACGACCTTAATGGCTTTGTCGCTCGAGCAGCTCGCCCGGCGCGCCGACCTGGTGGTCCGCGGCACAGTGCGACAGAGCCGCTCCGAATGGCGCGGCCCGCTGATCTACACCGTGACCGCGGTCGAGGTGGCGGAGCGGCTGAAGGGTCCGTCCGCACCCGGTCCGGCAGGCCGCACGATCGAGGTCGCGCAGCTAGGGGGTGCGGTCGGCCGCGACGCCATGCCGGTGGCGGGAGCGGCCGAGCTCAGGCCGGGCGAGCAGGTGGTGCTGTTTTTGCTGCGCAACCGCGAGCGAACGGGCGAGTACTATCTGGCCGGCATGAGCCAGGGCAAGCTCGGCGTCGCGGGTGACGGCGCGTGGCTCTGGGCGCCGACCGCGACCCTGTGGGACAACGGCGCGCTGCGCGAGCCGACGCCCCGCCGGGTCACTCGCGACGCCCTGCGGGCGGCCGTGCGAGGTGCCAGATGAGGGCGCCGATCATCCTCGCCGGCATCGCGGTCGCGGCCGTGGCGACGGCGTTTTCGGCCTACCGCGATCCCAACCGGCACGACGGCGTCCGCTGGGCGACCGGCGCGGTCGAGGTCTCCATCCAGCAGGACGGCTCGGACGACATCGGCGACGGCAGCGACGTGGCAGCGCTGCAGCAGGCGGTGGCGACCTGGGCCGAGGCGCTGGCGCCGGCCTTCACCCTGAGCCAGGGCGCGCTCTCCAGCTCCCGCGGCTACGGCAACGACGGCGTCAACCGCATCACCTTCATCGAGTCCGGTTTTCCGGGAGGCACGGACTCGGCGCTCGGCACCGCCATTCCCTCGATCGTCACCGGCGACCCGTCGCGCCTGGTCGACGTCGACGTCCTGCTCAACGGCGAGCACCAGGGAACCTGGTCGGTCGACGGTCGCCCCACCGGGATCGACATCCGCTCGGTGGCGATGCACGAGCTCGGCCACCTGGTCGGCCTGTCGCACAGCTATCGCTCGGAGAGCGTGATGTACACCGGAGCGCAACCGGGCACCACCTTTCGCCGCGCCCTCAGCGACGACGACCTGCGCGGCGCGCGGCTGCTGACCAGCGGTGGGCTGGGCTGCGGCGAGGAGCGCGACTGCCCGCTGCTGATCCCGCTGGCCGGCATCGGCGGCTCGCCGGAGCGCCTGACCTGCAGCGGCGACACCTGTCTGCCAGGAGCGGTCGGCTACGGGCTCGACTGCCTCGACAACGGCCACTGCACCAGCGGCCTCTGCCTGCGCGATCCGGCGGCGGCCTCCGGCGCCGACCCGGGCGCCTGCACCGAGGTCTGCACGCCCGGTAGCTGCCCCGGCGGCGATCTGTGCCGGGACGTCGGAGGCGGCGCGCTGCGCTGCGTGCCGGGCCGCGAATGCGCCAGCGACAGCGACTGCGGCGCCCTCCCCAACACCTGCCTGTTCGACGCCGACGGCCGCTACCGTTGCGGCCAGCTCTGCCGCATGGACAGCCAGTGCCAGGCACCGGCTCGCTGCATCGACCTGGGCTACGGCCTCGGAGTCTGCAAGCAGCCCGGGCCAGCCCCCAACGGCGCCGAATGCCTGCAGCCGCTGATCTGCGCCGGCCTGGCGTGCCGCGGCGACGGTCAGACGCTGTCCTGCGCCACCGCCCCCCCCTACCAGGACGGCGGCGCGCTGCCCGACGTCCCGCACGTCGGCGACGGCGGCTGGCGACCGGACGCGCTCGGCAGCGACGGCGGTGCACCCGCCGACCGCGCCACCTCCAGTGCGGATGGCGACCCGGGTCCGGGCGACGACGGCCCCCCCGGCTGCGCCTGCGCGGCTCGCGAAACGCAGGGCGCGGCCCTGGCGCTGGCGCTGGTGCCGTTGCTCGTCCTGGCCGGCCGGCGCCGGGCTCGGAGCGGCCAGGACCGCCGGTGACGGCGGCGATCACTGCAGCCGGAAACGCAGATCGAGCGACTTGCCCTTTTTGACGACGATGCGCTTCTGGGCCCGCGCACCGGTGGGCGGATTGACGACCTCGATCAGGTGCGGCCCCACCTCCAGCTCGTACTCCTGCAGCGGAGAATTGCGGCCGCTGGGCTTGCCGTCGACGAAGATCTCGCACCACGGCAAACAGGCGACGTTGATGGTGCCGACCGCGCGCGCCTTGGTCGCTTTGGGCGACTTGCCGGGTCGCGCCCCGACGCCGTCGCTCCGGGCCCCCGCGGCCGCATCGCGGCCGACGGCATCGACCGCGGCGTCGATCGCAGCTCCGACCGAGTCCGAAGTCGCCGCCGCGTCGGCGACCGGCGCTGCGCTGGCCAGGCCGGCGTCGAGCGGCGGCGAAGCCACGACAGCCGACGCGTCCGGCCGGGCGGCCGCGGACGGCCGGTGCGCACGGCTGGCGAGCCAGACCAGCGCCAGCACCAGCGCTGCGAGAGCGGCCGCGCCCGCCAGCACCAGCGGCCATGGCAAAAGGCGCCGCGGCGAGCCGGTCGCGAGCGGCAGATCGCGGACGGTGAGGCGGCGATCCGCGGCCTCCGCCGACACCGCGTTTCGCAGCTCGAGCGTCGGCGCGCGCAGGACCGCGTCCTCCGATTCCACGGCCGGCGTCTCGGGCGAGCCGTCGTCGCCGGTCGAGTAGTCGCCGAGCTCGCTGAAAAGGCCGTCCTCGCTGTCGCTGCTGCGGTTGAGCGCCTCCTCGACCAGGGCCCGCTTGCGCCGGATCCGATCGGCAAAGAAGTCCTGCATCCACTGCCCGACCGCCATCGTGTCGGCGGCGCGCGGCCAGCCGCGCAGGAAGCTGGCCAGGGCGGCCCGCATCTCGGCCGCGCTGCCGTAGCGAGCGGCGCGATCGCGCTGCAGCGCCCGGGCGGTGATGTCGACCAGCGGCGGCGGCAAGTCGGGGACGACGGTCAGCGGAGAAGGCGGCTGCTCGCGGACGATCGCCTCCATCAGGCTGTACTCGCTCTCCCGCCGGAAAAGGCGGTGGCAGGTCAGGCACTCCCAGAGCACGATGCCGAGCGAGAAGACGTCGCTGCGGGCGTCGAGATCCTCGCCCAGCACCTGCTCCGGAGACATGTAGGCGACCTTGCCCCGGATCGCGCCGGTGCGGGTCTTGGTGTCGCTGGTGCGGGCCTTGGCAATGCCGAAGTCGACCACCTTGATGCCACCGTTGTAGAGGACGAAGATGTTCTGCGGGCTGACGTCGCGGTGGATGATGTTTAGCGGCGCGCCGTCCGTGCCGACCAGCGTGTGGGCGTGGTGCAGCCCCTCGGCCGCCTGCATCACGATCACCGCCGCCAGCTCGACCGGCAGCAGCCGGCCGCGCTTGCGGCAGGCGGCGAGCACGGTGTTGAGGGCCTCGCCCGAGAGATACTCCATGGCGATGTAGTGCTGGCCCTCGATGCAGCCGACGTCGAACACCTGCACGATGTTGGGATGATCGAGCAGCGCCGCCAGGCGCGCCTCGTTGAGCAGCATCTTGACGAAGCGCGGGTCCTTGGCCAGGTTGGGCAGGATGCACTTGAGGACGACCAGCTTCTCGAAGCCGCCGATGCCGCCGACCGAGGCGAGGTGGATGTCGGCCATGCCGCCGCTGGCGAGCGGCGCGATCACCTGGTAGCGGCCAAACTGCCGGGACGGCCCGGTACCCTGCATCACCATCTCGGCGCAGCGCTCAGAAGATGGACCGCGTTAGAGCAGGCCGAGCAGCGCGACCAGCGTGAAAAAGAGCAGGCAGCCGCCAAAGGTCAGCAGCGCCACCGGGTCGATCCTGACCCGGCCGAGCACGTCGCGCGCCGCCGCCTCCTCGCTGCCGCCGAGGGCCTGCCGCGCCAGCCGATGGGCCTGCGCGTAGTTGCCCCGCTCATAGGCCTCCTCGAAAGGCAGCGCGACCGGCCGCCGTTCCTTCTTCTCTTTCTTGCCGCGGTGCTTCTTGTCGCTCATCGCCCGCTCCCCAGGCCGTAGCAAAACGCCAACCGCGCGCGCGCGCAAGCTATTCCGCGGCGCGCGGGCCAACCACCTCGCGACCGCCGACGATCGTGCGCCGCACCTTGAGCGCCAGCAGGTCGACGCTGTCGGCCAGGGGATCGCGGTCGAGCACGGTCAGGTCGGCCAGAAATCCGGGTTTGATCCGCCCCAGCTCGTCCTCGCGCTGCACGGCGAAGGCGGCGCCGACGGTAAAGGCCTCCAGCGCGCTCCGCCGGTCGAGCCTGTGCTCGGGCCACCAGCCACCCGCGGGCTGTCCGCGATGGTCGGTGCGGTAGACCGCCGCAAAAAGTCCCCATCGCGGGTCGGCCGACTCGACCGGCGCGTCCGATCCGAAAGCCAGGTGCGCGCCGGCGTCCAGCAGCGGGCGCCAGGCATAGGCGCCGGCCAGCCGCTTCTTGCCGAGCCGCGCCTCGGCCCACGGCATGTCGCTGGTGGCGTGGGTCGGTTGCATCGACGCCACGATGCCGAGCCGGCCAAACGCGGCGATGTCGCGCGCGGCGAGCACCTGCGCGTGCTCGATCCGATGGCGGCGCTGACTGGCCCCTCGACCGAGCGCCGCCAGGGCCTCGATCGCGACCTGGTTGCCGCGATCTCCGATGGCGTGGATCGCCACCTGGTGCCGCCGCCGGTCGACTCGCCGCACCAGCTCGGTCAGCAGCTTGGGCTCGGTCACCAGCAGGCCGCTGTTGCCGGGGTCGTCGCTGTATGGCTGCAGCAGCGCCGCGCCGCGCGATCCGAGCGCACCGTCGGCATACAGCTTGATGCCGCGCACCTCGATCAACCCGACGCTGCGCCGGACGCCGCTCGCCGGAAGCTGGTCGATGGTGTGGTCGCCCTCGACCACCTGGTAGGCGAAGACGCGGATCGGGAGGGCGCTGCGCCGTTCGAGCGCCCGCAGCGCCTCGAGACCGGCGCGGGTCATGCCCATGTCGTGGACCGCGGTGAGACCCAGCGCGGCGCAGCGCGCCGCCGCAGCCGCGTAGTCGTTCTCGAGCTGCTCGCGGCTCGGCGCCGGCAGCCGCCCGGTCACCAGCTCGATGGCCTGGTCGACCAGAATGCCGCTCGGCTCGCCGTCGGCGAGCCGCAGGATGCGTCCGCCTGCCGGCTCCTTGGTCTCGCGGCCGACGCCGCCCAGCGCCAGCGCGGCGGTCGACAGCCAGGCGGCATGGCCGTCGATGCGGTACAGCACGACCGGCCGCGACCCCGCCACCGCGTCGAGGTTGGCCCGAGCCGGGTACTCCTGGCGCTGCCAGTCGTTCTGGTCCCAGCCGAACCCGATTACCGGCGCTGACCCCGGGTTGGCCTGGAGATGGGATCGCACCCGCGCCAGGACTTCGGCCTCGCTGGCCGTGCCCACCAGATCGATCTGGCGCTGCTTGCTGCCCATGCCGTCGAGGTGGAGGTGGGCATCGACCAGCCCGGGCACCACCGTCGCCCCCTCGAGGTCGATGACCACCGCCGCGGCCGGCCGTTCGGCCGGCGGCCGGGCATAGACCTGCTTGATGCGATCGCCCTCGATCAGGATGGCGGCCGCCTGCGGCTGCGCCGGGTCGAGGGTGACGACATTGGCGTTGGTGTAAAGCACGGGCGGAGAGCCGTGCGCCGGTGGGTTGGCCATGATCAGTCCTGCCGCCGCTAGTGCCAGTGAGATGTTCATGGACGACAACATGGATCGCGGGAACGCGCTCGGGCAAGCGGCGCGTGTGAGCCCAGCCTGCTCAGCGCGTATCGCCGTTCCGAAAAGCGGTGATCTCGAGATCGCGGCCGTCGGTGCTGACCTCGATCCGGCCCTGGCGGTCGGTGCGCCACACCCGCGCGCCGACCGCGGCCAGCCGCTCGATCACGACCGGCGCCGGGTGACCGAAGCGGTTGGCGTAGCCGGCCGAGATCACCGCGTGCCGCGGACGCAGCGCCTGCAGCCACTCGGCCGTCGACGAATGGCCGCTGCCGTGGTGGCCGCACTTGAGCAGGTCGACCGGCGCCAGCGCGCGGGAGTCGATCAGGCTGGCCTCGCCCAGCTCGCCCAGGTCGCCGGGGAGCAGGAAGCTGCGCTCGCCGTAGCGCAGCCGCAGCACCAGCGAGTTGTCGTTCTTTCCAAACTCGGGCCAGTGCCTGGGACCGCTGCCGGCCGCCACCAGCGGGTGCAGCACCTCGACCGTCACCCCGTCGAGATCGACGCTGCGGTGCGCCTGGTCGAAATAGCGGCGCGCGCTGCCACAGCGGTCGAGCGCCTGCTGCAGCTCGCCCCACGCCGGCTCGGCGTCGCTCAGATCGGTCGCCCACACCTCGGCCGGGCAGAGCTCGGTGACCACGCTGCGCAGGCCGCCGTAGTGGTCGAAGTCGGGGTGGCTGACGACCACGGCCTCGAGCCGGTCGATGCCCAGGTCGCGCAGCGCCGGGAGCACCACCTCGAGACCGGGGTCGCGTTCGGGCAGCGGCGAGCCCGCGGTATCGACCAGCAGGGCGCGGCCGGCCGGGGTGACCAGCAGCGTCGCGTCGCCCTGCCCGACCGGCAAAAAATAGAGCCACAGCCGGTCGCCCCAGCGCACCTCCGGCGCCAGCGCCAGCACAACGCCGCCGACCAGCGCCGCCAGACCCGCGCCGCGCCAGCGCCAGCCGCGCCGGCGGGCGATCAACACGGCAGCGCCCGCCAGCAGCAGGCCGACCGCCAGCGGCGAGGGCGGTTGCACGTCGACCAACGCCCCCGGCCAGCGGGCGAAGAAAGCGCTCACATCGCGCAGCGCGACCACGATCGCCGCGCCGCCCTGGATCAGCTCGACGCCGAGCCAGCCGAGCGCGCCGCCGGCCGCGGACAGCGCGCAGCCGCCGAGCACCGACCCGATCGCCACCGGCAGGCCCAGGGACGCGGCCGGGACCACGAACAGGTTGGCCAGCAGGCTGTAGGGAGCGAGCCGGCCGAAGTAGAGCGCGCCGAGCGGCATCGAGATCAGGCCCGCCGCCAGCGTCGCGGCCAGGGCAGCGGCCAGGCGCACGCGCGGGTCGTGGGGATCGCGCGCGGCCTCGCCAAACGCCAGCTCCATCAGCCGCGGTGCGCCATAGATCATGGACGCGACGGCGCCAAACGAGAGCACAAACGAG
>JAFGSX010000338.1 GCA_016934455.1 Deltaproteobacteria bacterium | reverse complement strand
GATCGCGACCGCGCTGCGGCCCGAACGCGTGCACAGCCTGATCGCGCTGACCACGCCGATCGACTTCGAGGACAGCGGGCTGCTCAGCGCCTGGGCGCGCGCGCGCGCGCTGGACCTCGGCCTCGTGGTGCGGGCGCTGGGCAACATGCCGTGGTCGCTGCTGCAGGCCTCGTTTCAAATGCTGCGGCCGACGCTCGGGCTCAACAAGCTGAAGGCCCTCACCGAGAGACTGTGGGACGACGCATTCGTCGACGGCGTGCTGGCGCTGGAGACCTGGGGCAACGACAACGTATCGTTTCCGGGCGAGTGCTACCGGCAGTTCATCGAGGAGCTCTACCGCCGCAACGCGTTGCGCCGCGGCTCGCTGCAGGTCGCCGGGGTCGCGGTCGATCTCGGCCGCATCACCTGCCCGCTGCTCAACGTGGCGGCGCAGTACGACAACATCGTGCCGCGCAGCTCGTCGCGTGCGCTCAACGAGCTGGCGGGGAGCCGCGACGCGACCGAGCTGATCGTGCCCGGAGGTCACATCGGGGCCGTGGTCAGCCGCCGCGCCATGGAGCAGGTATGGCCCGCGGTGCAAGCCTGGATCCGGGAGCGCCTGCTCAGCGCTGCACCTCTCCACCCTGCACCGAGGGCGTGACGGCCTCGATCTTGGTCACCGGCTGGTACAGGTCGCCCGGCACGCCGAGCTTCGCCAGCTCGGTCTCGAGCTCGGCGACGCGGGTCTCGAGCGCGCGCCTCGCGGCGATATCGCCGGACTCGAGACCTTCGCCGCGCAGCGCGCGCTTGGCGTCCTCGGAGGCGCGCACCTTGGCCACGATCTCGTCCGGTACGCTGCCGCGCGGTCGACAGTAAAAATCGTGCGGGGTCATGGTGCCGCCCGGCCGCGGCGGCGCCGAAGCAGACCGGCCGGTCAGATTGGCTACCCCGCCGGGAGTCGCCACCTGGGTCGGCTGCGCCGTGCGCTGGGAACCTGGCCGCCAGAATGCGGGGCATCCCGCCGGCAGCGCGAGCTGGTAGCCCTTGAGCCGCTGATGGATACGCTGCAGATGCGCCAGCTCCCGCTCGAGCCGCCGGCGTTCGTCCTGACCGTAGAACCCGAACTCCCGCGTGGCGAGCTCGCGCGTCCGCCGCACCACCTCCTGCTCGAGCTCGGCGAACGCGGTGCCGGCCGCGCCGGCGTCGGGAGCGACGGTCTGCGCCGCCAGCGGGCTCGCCAGCGCCAACATCGTCCAGCATGCCACCGCGCGCCGCATCGCCGCCCGCTCCCCGCCCCGCCGCGGCGCGTCGCCGCGGCCTCCACGCCATATGTTACCCCAGCGCAAGCAACGGCGCGAGAATGCGCCGACAGAATGCGCCGACGAGGTGACAATCTTCTCGATATCGGGCATATGATGGAGTCGATACCAAAATACCGAGGTGACACATGTCTAAACGCATGACCGTGCTGCTATCGCTGTTCGCGATCTGGGCCTGGGGCGGGTCGACCGCCTGCGCTCCCGAGCCCGAGCCCGAAGAGACCTACAACCCGGCGACCGATGACTCGGACGGCGACGGCACGCCCGATGCCATCGACGCATTCCCCGACAATGCGGCCGAGAGCCGCGACTTCGATCGCGACGGCAGCGGCGACAACGCCGATGCCGACGACGACAACGATGGCGTGCCCGATGCCGACGACGCATTCCCCTACAATCCAAACGAGTACCTCGACAGCGATGGGGACGGCATCGGCGACAACCTCGACGCGGACGACGACGACGACGACACGCCCGACGTGCAGGACGCCTTTCCCCTCGACCCGGCCGAGCAGATCGACACCGATGGCGATCGCATCGGAGACAACGCGGACGACGACGACGACAACGACGGCACAGCCGACGGCAGCGACGCTTTTCCGCACAATCCCGGCGAGCAGCGCGACACCGATAACGACGGGATCGGCGACAACAGCGACCTCGACGACGATGGCGACCAGGTGCCCGACTGGCAGGACGCCTTTCCGTCGGATGCCACGCGCTCGGCGCCCGATCCCGCGACCTTGCCCGGTACCATCGCCGGCACCGTCTTTTACGCCCCCGAGGGGCCAGCGGCCGACGCGACCGTGACCCTCGGCAACAGCCGCACCACGCGCAGCTCGGCGGGCGGCGACTTCCGCTTTGAAAACGTGGCGCCCGGCACCTACACCGTGGCCGCCGCCAAGCCGGGCTACGCCCGCCACGAGGTGTCGGTCACCGTGGCGCCCGAGGGATACCACGCGCTGGAGCTGGTGCTGGTGCCGGGCTTCAAGCTGAGCAATCTGCCGACCGCCGAGATCGTGGCCGTGGTCAACCAAGGCGCCGATCTCCTGGTCTTCGACGACGGCTGGATCGGATCGTACCGGGACGAGACCTATGCGCCGCCCGGCTCCCTGTCGCTGGTCGACCTGAGGGGCGGCAACCCGCGGACGGTCACCGACAGAGTCTACCTCGGCCGCTACCTGGATCCCTACGAGCAGCCGCACTTCTCGCCCTCGCGCAAGCTGCTCTACGTCAGGGAGCTGGTCGACGACGCGGTGCGGATCAGGGCCTACAACCTGGCGAGCGGGACCGCGGGCGAGTTGTTGCCGGCTCAGTGCGGCTACCCAATCCTGTGGAACCACGACGAGACGATCGCCCTTGCGGTGGGCAATCAACCGACCGTCGCCTGCGTGGTCCGCGCGACCGGCGGTACCGAGCTGCACGAGCTGCCGGCAGAGCCGCCTTTGGGATCTTACGCATTTGTCGCCGACGGCTCTTTTCTGTACGGCCGCATCGTCGCCAACCAGATCGCCATCGATCTGGTGCGGGTCCTGCCCAGCGATCTGACGGCGAGCGTGCTGACTTCGAATATCCGCCCGACCACGTTGCTGCCGGGTCCCGGCGGTGGCCTGAATTTTCGCGAGATCCCCGGCAACCGCATCGCGGTCGCCGAGTGCAAGGATCCGATGCTCTGCTCGACGACGCGCCTCAAGTCCGTCGACATGGCAGGCACCGGCACCGTGATGGACGAGGCGAGCGCTGACTCGAGCCTTACCGTCGAGACCCCCACCGGCTACGTGATCGTAGACGGCCTGGGCAGCTACCGCTTTGCCTCGTTCGACGGCACCGTATTGCGCACCCTGGGGGTCGATCCCTTCCAGCCCGTGCATCTGCTCGGGAACAACATACTGCTGCACCGCGGAACCGGGGGCCAGGTCCGCCGCACCACTCTCAACGACGGCATGACCGGCGATCTGATCAGCGGCAGCTACTCACCGTCCTGGGGTTTCGATAGCAACTTTTGCTTTACCGGCGACGGCGAGCAGTTCGTCTTTTTCCCCACCGGAGCACAGACCCCCAGCGTCTGGGTCGCCACCGCCCAGAGCACCAGCGGGACTTTCATCAGCCGCGCCATCCAACCCGACATCGAGCCCCCCGCCTGCGCCAATGGCGTGATGCTCGCCTTCGAGCGCGTCGCCAACGAGACAGTGCTGACCGCGTTCTCGATCCCGGATGGCCAGGTGATCAAGAGCTACCCCGAGCTGACCGATCGCGCGAGATATGTGTTCCTCGGCGTCTACGGCAGCCAGGACATCGCCTTCCTTGCCATCGACAGGCCCGATTCGTTCACCGTCGAGCGCTGCACCGTGGGGCCGACCGGTAGCTGCACGCTGGTCGATCGCGGTGTGCTCGACCCTCCGCAAGTGATGCAAGGATCTCAGACCGCACTGCTGCAATACACCATCTCGCACACCGCAGAGACGACCATCTACGACCTCGACGTCGGCGTGCAATGGGTCTACTACGACATCGCGGCCCAGCAGCGCACGGCGCTGCCGTACGCCATGCGCTATCCGTACCGCGGCGGCGACGGCATCTACTATGGAGCAGACCGCATCGCCGACTATCTGCTCCTGCACTGGGCACCGCCGGAGCCGCAACCCACGGTCGCCGCCGACCTCCGCCTGTGCAACCAGGGAGGCCTGGCAGGCTGGTACTGGTATTCCCCGATGGCCTATCTCGGCCTCGGGCCGACGTCCATCACCATGGCCTGCTCCATGGTCAGCACCGACGCTCTGACGCGCGGCAGCTACGGCGCGGTCTACGCCGGTAGATTCAATTGACGTCGACGGAAGCGCGGCGAGGCCGGCTCACTGCTCCTTGAGCAGCGCGCGCGCGATCACCAGCCGCTGGACCTCGCTGGTGCCCTCGTAGATCCTGAAGACGCGCGCGTCGCGGTACAGTCTCTCGATCGGGTAGTCGCGCGTGTAGCCGTAGCCGCCGTGGATCTGCAGCATGCGATCGACCGCCCGGCCGCACGCCTCGCTCGAGAAGACCTTGGCCATCGAGGCCTCGCGGCTGACCCGCTGGCCGGTGTCGCGCAGCGAGGCGGCGCGCAGGGTCAGCAGCCAGGCCGCCTCGAGCTCGGTGGCGGTGTCGGCGATCATCCACTGCAGCGCCTGAAAACCCGCGATCTCCTGGCCAAAGGCCTTGCGCATCTTGGCGTAGCGCACGCCCTCGGCCAGAGCGGCCTCGCCGACGCCGACCGACTGGGCGCCGATGCCGATGCGACCGCCGTCGAGCACACCGAGAGCGATCTTCATCCCCTCGCCGTCGCCGGCCAGGCGGTTGGCGACCGGTACGCGCGCGTCCTCCAGCACGTACTGCGCGGTCTCGGAGCCGCGCAACCCCATCTTGTCCTCGACCCGGGCGATGGTCAGGCCCGGCGTCTTGGGCTCGACCACGAACGCGGTCACCGCCCGGGCGCCCTGGCTGCGATCGAGCGTGGCGAAGATCAGGTTGAGGCCGGCATGCGGCCCGCTGCTGACCCAGGACTTGGTGCCGTTGAGCAGGTAGCAGTCGCCGTCGCGGCGGGCGGTGGTGCGCAGCGCCGTGGAGTCGCTGCCGACCTCGGGCTCGGACAGGCAGAAGGCGGCCGCGCACAGGTCGCCCCGCATCAGCGGCTTGAGCCACCGATCCCGCTGCTCGTCGCTGCCGAACATCTCGATCGCGTCGGCCACCATGTTGGTGACCGCCATCGCCACCGCGGTCGCCGCGCAGGCGCGCGCCATCTCGCGCAGCGCCAGCACGTAGCCCACGTTGTTGGCGCCGGCGCCACCGTAGCGGTCGCCGATCTTGACGCCCAAGAAACCGAGCTCGCCGAGCTGGCGGACGATGTCGGCCGGAAACTCCTCGTCGCGGTCGCGCTGCGCCGCGCCGGGTGCCACCGCGCGCTGGGCGAAGTCGCGCGCCGCGTCCTGGATCATGCGGTCTTCGTCGGTGAGTTCGAATTGCATGGCCTAGCTTATCTCCTTGAGCACGTTGGCAGCGATGACCACGCGCTGGATCTCGCTGGTGCCCTCGTAGATCTCGGTGATCTTGGCGTCGCGAAAGTGGCGCTCGACCGGGTACTCGCGCACATAGCCGTTGCCGCCGAAGATCTGGATCGCCTTGGTGGCGACCGCCATCGCGGTCTCGGAGGCGTGCAGCTTGGCCATGGCCGACTCCTTGGTGTACCTGACGCCCCGGTCCTTGAGCGCTGCCGCGCGGTAGGTGAGCAGGCGCGCCGCGTCGATCTGGGTCGCCATGTCGGCCAGCATGAACTGGATCGCCTGCAGGGTGGCGATCGGCGCTCCGAACGCCTGGCGCTCCTTGGCGTAATCGCGCGCCGCCTCGAACGCCGCGCGCGCGATGCCGAGCGCCTGGGCTGCGATGCCGATGCGGCCGCCGTCGAGGGTGGCCATCGCGATCTTGAAGCCCAGGCCCGGCTCGCCCAGCAGGTTGGCCGCCGGCAGCCGGCAGTCGTCGAGCGTGATCACCGCGGTCGACGAGGCGCGGATGCCCAGCTTGTCCTCGTGCTTGCCGACCGACACCCCCTGGGCGTCCATCGGCACCAGGAAGGCCGAGATGCCCTTGTGCTTGAGCGCGCGGTCGGTGGTGGCGAAGACGATCGCGGCGTCGGCCTCGTGGGCGTTGGTGATCCACGCCTTCTGCCCCTCGATCCGGTAGCTGTCTCCGTCGCGCGTCGCGGTGGTGCGGGCGGCGCCGGCGTCCGAGCCGTTGCCCGGCTCGGTCAGCGCAAAGCAGCCCAGTTTGTCGCCGCTGGCGTATGGCTGCAGCCACAGCTTCTTCTGCTCGGCATTGCCGAACTTGAGCACCGGATCGCAGTAGAGCGAGTTGTTGACCGACATGATGACGCCGGTCGAGGCGCAGCCGGCCGAGATCTCCTCCATCGCGATGACGTAGGAGAGGGTGTCGAGCCCGCTGCCGCCCTCGCCCTCGGGCACCGCCAC
This sequence comes from Deltaproteobacteria bacterium, assembly GCA_016934455.1. Taxonomy (GTDB): domain Bacteria; phylum Myxococcota; class JACRCW01; order JAFGSX01; family JAFGSX01; genus JAFGSX01. Next base: position 7,316 of record JAFGSX010000338.1, on the reverse strand, counting down.
GCCCATCAGCCCCAGCTCGGATAGCTTCTTGACCTGCTCCACCGGGTAGCGCGCCTCGCGGTCGAGCGCACCGGCGATCGGCTTGAGCTCGTTGAGCGCGAAGTCGCGGCACATCTTCTGCAGCATCTGCTGCTCTTCGGTCAGCTTGAAATCCATGCTGCCTTTCTAGGGGCTGTCCCCCTCCCGGGATTTCCCGGGGTCATCGGGCAGCCCCTCTGCTCTCCGGCACTGGTCCGGACGGCATTCAGCCAACCAGCACTGGCACCCTTCTCCCGATCCGTCAGAGTTGTTCGAGCTGGACCAACCGCGCCTCGTGCTCGCTGGCGATGCGGCGCAACAGGTCGCAGGCGCGCCGCAGATCGGCCACCTCGGCGCGCAGCAGCGCGTTCTCGGACTCGACGCGGCCGAGCCGCGCCCTCACCTCCCGCACGTCGAGGTCGAGCGCCCGGTCGAAGTTGTGGCGCAGCTCCTCGAGCACCGCCTCCATCTGGCGCACGCGCTGCGGCATCAGCGCTCGATGACCATCGCCGCGGCCTCGCCGCCGCCGATGCACAGCGTGGCCAGGCCGCGCTTGGCATCGCGCGCCTGCATCGCGTGCAGCAGGGTCACCAGCACGCGCGCGCCCGAGCAACCGATCGGATGGCCGAGCGCCACCGCGCCGCCGTTGACGTTGACCTTGGCGTGGTCGAGCTCGAGCTCGCGCATCGTGATCAGAGTCACCACGCTGAACGCCTCGTTGATCTCCCACAGGTCGATGTCGCGGGTCGACAGCTTGGCCCTGGTCAGCGTCTTCTTGATGGCACCGATCGGCGCCGTGGTAAACCAGTCTGGCTCCTGCGCCACGCCGTCGTAGGCGACGATGGTGGCCAGCACCTTGAGGTTGTGCTGCTTGGCATAGGTATCGCTGACGACGACGACCGCCGCCGCGGCGTCGTCGATCTTGGAGGCGTTGGCGGCGGTGACCGTGCCGTCCTTGTTGAACGCCGGCTTGAGCTCGCGCGCCTTTTTGAAATTGGCGCGCGCCGGCTCCTCGTCCTGGGTCACCAGGATCGGATCGCCCTTCTTCTGCGGGATCTCCACCGGCACGATCTCGTTCTTGAAGGCACCGTCGGCCTGCGCCTTCTGCGCCCGCTCGTAGCTGGTCTGGGCAAACGCGTCCTGCTCCTCGCGCGTGAACTTCTTCTCGCGCGCGCACTTGTCGCCAAAGCTCCCCATGTGCACGTTGTTGTAGGGATCCCACAGCCCGTCGAAGACCATGCCGTCGATCACCTCGCCGTTGCCCATGCGGTAGCCGCCGCGCGCCCTCGGCAGGTAGTAGGGGGCGGTGCTCATCGACTCCATGCCGCCGGCCACGATCACGTCGGTCTCGCCGGCCCGGATCTCGGTCGCCGCCATCATCACCGACTTGAGCCCGGAGCCGCAGACCTTGCTGATGGTGGTGCAGGGCACGGTGGCGGGCAGACCGGCGTAGATGGAGGCCTGCCGCGCCGGGGCCTGGCCCTGGCCGCCGAGCAGCACGTTGCCCATGTAGACCTGCTCGATCTGATCGGGCTTGAGACCGGCGCGCTCGATCGCGGCCTTGATGGCGACGGCGCCGAGGCGAGCGGCGGGCAGCGACGAGAGCGAGCCCTGGAAGGCGCCGATCGGAGTGCGCACTGCAGAGACGATGACGGCCTGTGGCATGTTTTCCTCCGTTGGTGACGTTGCGCGGCGCGCCTGGCCTCCCGCCAGAACGCCCGGCTTCGAGGCCTGGTACCATTGGGGATGCGATCGGTCAACGGTTGTGCTGGAGCAATGGCCGTGCTGGAGCACGCGGGAGCGACTGCAAAAACAGCGCACCGAGGTTGAGCTGACGAGGGGCCGTCACCGAGACGTGGCGCGATGTCCTTTCGGCCGGCCGGCGAGCGCTTCCTCGAGGATTCTCCCCTCCATGAACTCCGGTCGGGGCACGCCCAGCACGGACAGCGCGGTCGGAGCCAGGTCCTCCACCACCGGTTGCCTGAGCTCGGCACCGCGCTTGAATGCAGGACCGGACAGGATCACCAGCCCCTCCGTGCGGTGGCCACCGTCGAAGGGGACGTTCTTGTTGACCCGCTCGAACTGGCACGCGCCAAAGCCGTGGTCGCTCATGACCATTACCGAGAACCCGGGCCCGAGAGCCTGCAACAGCTCGCCGGTGGTGGTGTCGATGTCCTGGTAGCAGTTGTCGATGGCGTGGCCGTAGCGCTGCTTCAGCTCGGGCGCGAGGTCGGGATCCACACCCAGCAGCTCGAGTCTCTGGCGCAGCTCTGGCTCGGGCAGGCGGAAGTGCCAGAAGCGGTGGCCGAAGGAATCGGGGCACTGATAATAAACCATCACCAGGTCGGGATCGAGCTCGCGGCTCAGGGCGAGCGTCGCGGCGGTCACGTTGTACATGCGCGCCGCCGACCACGACGCGGTGTAGTTGTAGCGCTTGAGGATGGGGATCTTCTCGTAGACGGATGATTCCGCGGGCAACTCGTCGTAGTAGCGCTTGCGCTCCTCGAGGCCGTAGGCGTCCGGGTCGCGCAGCAGCGGCTTGAGCCGGGCGAAGAGCTTGGGGTCGTGGGTCTGCTCGGGCGCGTCGGTCTTGTAGATGCTTCCCTTGATGGTGGTCTGGCGCGTGTTGCCGATATGGATGTAGGGGGCCACCAGGGCGCCCTTGATCTCCTCCGCGGGCCAGGTCGAGAGCCAGCCCACCACCACCGAGGTGAGGCCGCGGTCGCCCACGATGTTCCAGATCGCCGGCACCTTGCGCATGTCGACGGTCGTGAGCAGCTTCTCCTTGGTGCGCAGCTCCTCAGGCCAGTAGTAGGTGTTGGTGACGTAGTCATAGATGCCGTGGGTCTCCTTGCGCACGCCGGTGGCGATGGTGGTCCAGACCGCGGGCGAGCGGGTCGGCGGGTGCGAGTGCAGCACCTGCATGGTGCCGGCGTCGACCAGGCGCTTCAGGTTCGGCAAAAGGCCCGCCTCGAGCAGCGGGGTGACGACCTCGACGTCGGCCGCATCGATGCCGAGCATCAGCACCCGCGGGCGCGCAGGCGACGATCTCGGAGCTGTGGCAGTGGCCGGGGCGGAGGACGCGGCGGCAGCGGCGGGTGTGGCCGGAGCGACGCCGGCGGCGACCAGGCAGAGCACCCCGGCGCACGCCAGGGCGAGGCCGCACCAATCCAGACACCTCGAAGTTCTCGCCAGCACGGCGCTGCGGATCCCGCCCGCGGACCTGCCTGCCATCGACGCGCTCCTTTCTACCCTGCGCGCCGCCGGCTCACTGGATGTACCCGAGCGAGCGCAGACGCTCGAGCTCCGCGGCGCGGAAACTCTCTTCGGCAGAGGACTCCTCGCCTTCCTCCGACGCGCGCTCCTCCTCGTCTCCGGCTCCCTCCTCCTCGACCAGCGGCGCCAGCATGCTCTTGCCCTCGAGCAGGGATGGCGCGGTCAGACCGAGCATCTCGATCAGCGACGGCGTGACGTCGTAGATGGTGGCGCCGTAGATGCTGGCCCCGGAGCGAATCCCGTTGCCGTGGAGCAGCACGGTGCCCTCGATCCGGTGCTCTCCGGTGAAGGGAGTCGAGGCGGGCAAGGGGTAGATGCACGAGCGGTTGCCAAAGCCGTGGTCGCTGACTACCAGCACCATGGCGTTCTCGGGCAGGGCCCCCAGCAGCTCGCCCACCACTCCGTCGAGCAACTCGTAGTAGCGATCGACGACATGGCCAAAGGCCTCGGCCAGCGCCCCGGCATGGCGCCCCGGCATGCCCGCCTCCTCGAGCTGGGCGGCGATGCGCCGCTGGCTGCGGCGGAATAACCAGAAACGGTGCCCCAGCGAGTCAGCACCCTCGAAATAGACCATGGTGAGGTCGGGGCGATCCTCGCGCAGCAGGTGCAGGGTGATGTCCCGCATGGTCAGGGTGTGGGCCAGCGACCAGCGCAGCCCATCGAGGTAGCGCGCCAGCAGCGGGATCTCCCGCACCACCTCCGCGTCGGGCTCGTGGCCAAAGCTCTGCACCAGCGACTCCTCCACCTCGTCGGGCGTGGTGATCAGGGCCCGGATCTGCGGCCAGCGTTCCTGGGGCCAGACCTGGTAGGGAGTGTCGGGGTAGACGGCGCCCTTGATCGTGATCTGTTTGGCGCGTCCGATCGCCACGTAAGGTGAGACCATCACGCCGTTGACCTTTTCCGCCGGCCAGGTGTTGAGCCAGCCGACCACCGCCACCTTGCGCCCCTCGGCCGACGCCATGTTCCAGATGGCCGGCACCTTGCGCATCTTGCTGGTCACCAGCCGCCGCTCCTCGCCGCGCAACTCGCGCGGCCAGAGCCGGCTGCCGGTCACGAAGTCGTAGATGCCGTGCACCGCGCGCGGCCGTCCGGTGGCGATGGTGGTCCAGAGCGCCGGGCTGCGGATCTCGCGCTCGGAGTAGAGCACCCCGCTCGCGCCCTCCTGCAGCAGGCGCTCGAAGTTGGGCAGGTTGCCGCGCCTGACCAGCTTGCGCAGCAACTTGCGATCGAGCCCGTCGGCTCCGATCAGCAGCACCGGAGGAGACTTGACCTGCGGCAGAAGCTGCCCCGGCTGCTCCGGCTCTTCACTGGCAGGGGACGGCGATTGGCGGCACCCCGGCATGACCGCGAGCAGAATGACCAGCCACAGCAGGTACGGGCTCGCGGTGGCGACGTATCTAGATCCTTTGAGCGATCGTCGCACCGTAATTCATGGTAGACGAGCTCGCGCCAGGATGCAAACCATAGCGAACCGAAACCATGGTGGGGAAAATGATGCCGTCTCTGCAGACCATCTTCGCCGCTGCGGCTGGCCTCGCAGCCGCCGCGCTCGCGACCTCTGCGACTGGTCACGCCGCGACCGACCTTTCGTCTCCGGACCGGGCCCTCGGCGCCTCCGCTGCCCCGGCCCGGGTCGTCGTGGTCGGTCTCGACGCCGCGTCGTGGAACGTGGTCCGGCCGCTCCTCGACCGGGGAGCGCTCCCCAACCTGGCGCGCCTGGTGGAGCGCGGCGCGGCCGGCCCCCTCGCCTCCTACTGGCCCCTGCGCACACCCCAGGTCTGGACCTCGGTGGTGACCGGCAAGCTGCCCGGCCAGCACCGCATCTGGGACCATCTCTCGAGCACCCGCTACAACCCGCCCCCGTTCCGCACCGCCGAAAAGCAGCGGCTCACCAGCCGCCACCGGCGCTCGCTGGCACTGTGGCAGCTTCTTTCGCGATCGGGTCTGCGCACCTTCGCGGTCGGATGGATCGAGAGCTGGCCTGCCGAGCGCGTTCCAGGTGTGACCATGGTGGCGCCGATCGTCTCCCTCGACCCGCGGCGCCAGACCACCATCAAGGGGTCCTTTTTCCGCGACGTCGAGGGACAGGTGCAACCGCGCCAGCTCTGGCCCGTGGCCAGGCGCCTCATCGTCGAGCCGCGCGACGTCTCCGACCTCGAGCTCAAGCCCTACGCCGACGTGCCGCCCGCCGGACATCCGATCCGCGGTCTGCCGCACATGGAGCACAACCTGAAGACGCTGCGCTGGAGCGTCGCCCGCTCCGAGAGCGTCGAGCGTCTCACCCTCGGTCTGTACGACGTGGCGCGACCCGACGTGCTGCTGTTCTATTTCCAATGCGGCGACTCGCTGGCGCACCGCTTCTGGATCTTCCAGAAAGAGCCCGAGGCGATCCGGCGGCGCCTGACCCACCACGGCATCGACGCCGCGCACGCGCAGGAGCTGCACGACCGCTTCGGCGGCGTGGTCGAGGCCTGCTGGCGCGACCAGGACACTCGAATCGGGCGGCTGCTGGCTCGCACCGCCGGCCCCGAGACCCTGGTGCTGGTGCTCAGCGACCACGGCTTCGGCGACGCACCGGACCCGCACCCCGATCCGGAAGAGCCGTACGGCGGCAACCACCTCGACGACGGGATCGTCATCGCCGCCGGCCCCGCGGTCAAACCCGGAGCCTGGGTGAAGGGGATCTCGGTGCTCGATATCACGCCCACCATTCTCCATTACCTCGGGTTGCCCTACGGCGCCGACATGCGCGGCAGCCCCGCCCTGGCGCTCTTTGACGAGGCCTGGCAGCGGGCGCACCCGCCGCGCAGCGTGGCCACCTTCGAGAAGAAGCCGCAGCTCAAGATCCCCTTCGCCGAGGGTTACCCGAGCCGCAAGGATCGGCCGCTCGCCTCGTCGCGATGAACCCGCGCCCTACCCGAGTCGTGCGACGAGCGCGTCGAGCTGGCTCGCGAGCTCCGCGGGCAACCTGGCGCCGAACTTGGGATAGTGCTCGTTCTTGACGTCGGAGAGCTCCGCCCTCCAGCCGGCCACGTCGACCTCGAGCAGTTGCCTCATCTCCTCGCTGCTCACGCCCGCCGGTGGTTCGATGTCGTCGATCCCGGGCATGAAGCCGATGGGCGTCTCGACGGCCTTGCCCGTGCCATCACAGCGCTCGAACACCCATTTGAGCACGCGGCTGTTTTCCCCGTATCCCGGCCACAGCCACCTGCCGTCCCGGGCCTTGCGGAACCAGTTGACAAAGAAGAATTTCGGCTGCGAAGAGAGCGGGGTCTTCTGACCCATCCGGATCCAGTGCGCGAAGTAGTCGCCCATGTGGTAGCCGCAAAAGGGAAGCATGGCAAAAGGATCGCGTCGCACCGCGCCGACCTTGAGGTCGAGAGCGGCGGTCGTGATCTCCGAACCCGCGATGGAGCCCATGAACACGCCGTGATTCCAGTCGAAGGCCTGGTTGATCAGCGGAATGGTCGAGGGTCGGCGGCCGCCGAAGAGAAAGGCATCGATGGGAACTCCCGCCGGATCCTCCCACTCCGGAGCGATGCACGGGCACTGCGCCGCGGGAGCCGTGAAACGCGAATTGGGGTTGGCCGCCGGCGCCTGATTCTTGTCGCCCTTGTCCTGCGACCAGGTTTTTCCGGTCCAGTCGATCAGCTCGCCCGGAGCATCGTGGCCGATGCCTTCCCACCAGACGTCTCCGTCCTGCGTCAGAGCGACGTTGGTGAAGATGGTGTTGTGCGTGACGGACTGCATCGCGTTCGGATTGGAGGTCATGGAGGTTCCGGGGGCGACTCCGAAGAAACCGGCCTCGGGATTGATGGCATACCACCTGCCGTCCTGGCCGGGCTTCATCCACGCGATGTCGTCGCCGATGGTCTCTACCTTCCAGCCGGGGATCGTGGGGACGAGCATGGCCAGGTTGGTCTTGCCGCACGCGGAGGGGAACGCTGCCGCGACGTACTTGGCCCGGCCCTGCGGATTGATGATCTTGAGGATCAGCATGTGCTCGGCGAGCCAGCCCTCGT
>JAFGSX010000337.1 GCA_016934455.1 Deltaproteobacteria bacterium | reverse complement strand
GACGGTGGTGTCGGGTTGCGTTGCGTCGGCGACCGCGCTGTCGGGTTGCGTTGCGTCGGGGACGGCGCTGTCGGGTTGCGTTGCGTCGGCGATGGCGCTGTCGGATTGCGTTGCGTCGGCGATGGCGCTGTCGGATTGCGTTGCGTCGACGATGGCGCTGTCGGGTTGCGTTGCGTCGACGGAGATCGTGTCGGTGGCGGCCGTGTCGGGCGACCCGGCGTCGCCCTGGCCTCGATCCGCTGACTGCGCGTCGAGCGCGCCCGCGTCGGCGACCGCGGCGTCGACATCGACGCGGACGCACCATCCCTCGCTGCAGCGCTCGTTCAGGTCACACTGGTCGTCGCGCTTGCAGCTATGGCTGATCTGTCCGGACACTGGAATATCTACCGGGCAGCCCGTCATCGATACCGCGCAGACAATTACCCCCAGCAATGGAAGACGCATAAGATAATGATACAGCAATCGATGCCAAGATTCACTCAGCGGGCCCCAGGCGTCCCTCGTACATCTCGATCCCCATGGCCCTCAGCTCGGCCAAGAATCCAGTCGGCTCGTGCAGGAGCTTCTCGGCCGCGTAGACCCCGCCCGGCTTGTCGTCAAAGCGTTTTTGCAAAAGCCATTTTGCAGCCAAAAACGCCGGGTAGGAGGTGATCTCGGCGATGTGGCCGACGTAGGTGAAGTAGCGCATCTGCGTCTGTCCCCGGTGGCTGCCGTAGACCTCGACCCGGCCGACCGAGCGGTCCAGGCCTTCGCTCGCGAACAGGCCCTCGACCCGGTGGAAAAAGCGGGCGAGCCGGGTTCTCCTGCGGTGGGTGGCGAACAGCCGCAGCGAGCTCATCGCCCGCAGCAGGTCGACGATGTAACCCGGTTTAACGCCCCCGTGCAGGGTCACCTCGCGCAAACCGGGGAGGTTGCGCGGCAGCGAGACGGATTCGGCGTGTCCCGTGTAATAGACATGGGCAAAGCCGATCGGAGCCGGGAACTCGACCAGCTTCTTGCCGGCTCCGGCCCGGACCCGGATCTCCTTGCCATCGAATGTCTGGAGCGTGGTGCCGTTGAAGATGTGGAACAGATGGGTCAGATTCGACGGGCCGACATCCTCGCTGGAGCCGGCGCACCAGTTGACGCTGATGCGGTAGGGGCTCGGCACCTCGTTGTAACCCTGGCGCGCCAGTATCTGCGTCAGCCCGGGCGAGTTGCCAAATCCAGTCAGGATCTTGACCCCCGCCGCGCGCGCGGATTCGTCCAGAATGACGACGTCCAGATAGGCGTCGTAGTCGTCCGAGATGGAGACGTAGGGGACCCCGGCATCGATGGCGCAGCGGGCGAGCTTCTTCTCGAAGACGTAGAACGGCCCCACGTACCCGAACACGACGTCGCTGCCGCGAATCAGACCGACGACGCTCTCCGGCTGCTGGGCGTCGCAGTGGACGCCCTCGAACTTGGAGCCGTGCTCCAGCGCGATCTTCCTCGCCTTGGCCTGGTTCAGGTCCGCGATCACGACGCGCTCGAAATCTCCGTCGCCGCGCATCAGCCTGAGCAGCGGCACCGCCATGTCCGCACACCCACCCAGGACCACCGCCTTCATGTTGCCCCCGTCGCTCTGGTCCGAGAATCGCACGCCCTGACCGGGCTCTGGATGACAGGCGGCCGATTCTAGCCCCTCCGCTCGCCCGCATTGAGAGATTTTTGGTGACCAGAGCCGGCAGGTCGGTCGATCGACCGATGGACAGGGCGCTCGAAATACGCTCTGGTGCCTCCACCTGAGCCGGGGTTTGCCCCCTGTCAGCGGAGGCGCTTTGGCGATGCGCAATCCCGCTTTCATTCTTCGCTCGGCCTCTGCCATCGCGCTGCTGGCGAGCGCGCTGGCGTTTTCGCTCGCCTCGGGCGGCGACGACGAAGATCCGCAGCTTTCACCCCTGGTTGACGCCGGCACCAGCAGCGACCCGGCCGATGCCGGAACGGCCAGCGACAGCGCAGACGCCGGCGTGAGCGACGCCGCCAGGCCGGAGCCGGTCTGCGGCGACGGCGTGTGCGATACCGACAGCGAGTGCGGAAGCTGCCCCTACGACTGCGGACCGTGCACCGAGCGGGAGCTGCTCGAAGACAGATTGCTCGGCCTCATCAATGAGATGCGCCTGAGCGGGGGCAACTGCCCGAGCGGCTACCAGCCGCCGGTGAAGGAGCTGACTTTTCACCTGGCCCTGCGCACCGCGGCCCGCGGCCACGTCGAGGACATGGCCGAGCAGGACTACTTTGCCCACGAGTCGCTCGACGGCCGCACGCCCTGGGACCGCATGCTCGAGGCCGGCTACGACGGCAGCCCGCGCGGCGAGGACCTGGCCGCGGGCTACCCCGACGCCGAATCCACCTTTAGGCAGTGGCTCGACTCGGACGGCCACTGCCTCGTCATGATGACCCCCCATGCCAACGAGGGCGCGATCGGCTACGCCTACCAGGCCCTCGCCACCTACCGCCACTACTGGGCGCTCGATGTCGGCTGGCGCTGATCGCGCCGGTCGAGTCTTCCTGTCCTCGTCACTGGGCAGAAATTTGCAAGAAACCGACCCCTTCCATCGCCATCTCGGGGAGGGTACACTGCGTCCGCGTCGAGATTTGGCGCCAGCGAACTCCAAGCCCTGGGGGACACAGAGTAATCATCGGGAAGGAACCGAATGAAACGCCACTTCGCCGTGGAGCCCGAACAGCACTCCGAGGACCGCGTGTCGCTCAACCTCAACGTCCGCGGCCTGGCCCCCTCGGCCACCGTCTCGATCAACGAGGAGTCGAACCGGCTGATCGCGGCCGGACGAAAGGTCTTCAAGCTCGGGCTGGGCCAGTCGCCGTTCCCGGTTCCGGAGTGCGTGGTGGAGGCGCTGCGCGCTAACGCGCACCAGAAATTCTACCTCGAGGTACAGGGGCTCTCCGAGCTGCGCGCGGCCGTGGCGGAGTTTCACTGGCGCAACGACGGCGTGCCCGCGGACCCGTCGCTGGTGCTGGTGGGGCCGGGATCCAAGGAGCTGATGTTCCTGATGCAGGTCGCCTACTACGGCGACCTGGTGGTGCCGACGCCGTGCTGGGTGTCGTACGTGCCGCAGGCGCAGATCCTAGGCCACCACGTCTGCCTGGTGCCGGCGAGCTTCGAGGAGGGCTGGCAGTTTCCCGCCGACCGGCTCGACGAGCTGTGCCGGGAGGACCCGGGCCGGCCGCGCATCGTGGTCCTCTGCTACCCGGGCAACCCCGACGGCATGACCTACGACCTGCAGGAGCTGCAGCGCCTGGCGGCGGTCGCGCGGCGCTACGAGCTGATCCTGCTGTCGGACGAGATCTACGGCAAGCTCCACCACCGCGGCGAGCACGTGTCGGTGGCCCGTTTCTACCCCGAGGGCACCATCGTCTCGTCGGGGATCTCAAAGTGGTGCGGCGCGGGCGGCTGGCGCCTCGGCACCTTCACCTTTCCGCCGCGGCTGCGCTGGCTGCTGCGCGCCATGACCGCGCTCGCCAGCGAGACCTTCACCTCGACCAGCGCCCCCATCCAGTACGCGGCGATGCGCGCGTTCCAGGGCGGCCCCGAGCTCGAGGAGTACCTCGGCCAGGTGCGGCGCATCCTGGCCGCGCTCGGCGGCTGGTGCGCGACCCGCCTGCGCGCGACCGGCGCGCGCATCCACGATCCCGTCGGCGCCTTCTACCTGTTCCCCGACTTCGGCCCGCTGGCCGCCGGGCTCGCCGCGCACGGCATCACCACCAGCAGCGAGCTCTGCCACCGCGCGCTGGCCGAGATCGGCGTCGCCATCCTGCCGGGGGAGGAGTTCCAGCGGCCCGAGAACGAGCTGACGGTACGCCTGTCTTACGTGGACTTCGACGGCGAGGCGGTGCTGCAGGCTGCCCGCGGCACACCCTCCGGAGCGCCGCTCGGAGACGATTTCCTGCACACCCACTGCGCGCGGACGGTGCAGGCCATCGAAGCGCTGTGCGCCTGGCTGGGCGAGATGAGCGCCTGACGCCGCTGGCGCGCGACCGGCCCCACAGGGAGCCATGTCCGTCTTCCGTATGCCCCAGTCGACCCGCGCGCGGCCCTGGCGAGGCCCGTCGCTGGCGGCAGGTCTGCTGACCCTGGCGCTGGGCTGCCTGACCGGCCACGCCCGGTCGACGGCAACGGAGGACGAGAGCGCACCCACCCTGGTGTTCTCGACGGAGCTCGGCGCCGGGTTCTTCGATCTCCCCTTCCCGCTCGACGCCAGACGCCGCGCGAACGGCGCTCCGGATCTGCGGCGCTTTCCCAACCCGCGCGGCGCGGGCTTCGTCAAGCGGGCCCTGGACGCCTGCGCCGAGCGCAGCCAGGGCTTCTCGCCCGCCACCGCGATCTACTTTCGCTTCGACGGGCCGCCCGGGCTGCAGCAGGAGAACCCGCTGCGCAGCCTGCGGCCCGACGCCCGGGCTTTCGTGGTCGACGTCGACCCCCGCTCCGAGGGCTACCTGCAGCGCCACCCGGTGCTGGTGCGGAGCACGCTGGCGGCCGACGGCGTGCGGCCGGCCCACCTGCTGCAGATCATGCCGCCGGCGGGCCTGGCGCTGCGACCGGGCACCACCTACGCGGCGCTCGTGCTGCGGCGGGCGCCGGCGTCGACGGACCGGGCCGCCCGGCTCGGCCAGCCGCCGCCCCTGCGGGCACTGCTCCGGGGGCGCGCGTTCCCGGCCGCACCGGCTGGGCTGGCGCAGCGCCTGCGCCAGGCCTACGCGCCGCTCGCCCGCGCGCTGCCGCGGCTTGGCCTGCGCGCCGACGACGTGGCCGCGGCCACGGTCTTCACCACCGACGACCCCACGGCGCTGCTGCGCGGCCAGATCGCGTGGGCCCGGCGCCAACCCGCGCTGCAGCCGAAGTCCCTCGAGCGGCAGGAGCAGCGCGCTGGCTGCAGCGTGCTGCGCGGGCGCGTCGCCATGCCGCGCTACCAGGACGGGATCGCGCCCTACCTCGCGTGCGGCGGCCGCCAGATCCTGGACACCGCCGACGCGCCCGTAATGCAGGGTCGAGACGAGGTCGAGTTCGAGCTGAGCGTGCCGCACGGGCGCATGCCGCGGGCGGGCTTTCCGCTCTACTTCTACGTGCACGGCACCGGGGGCGAGGCGCGCCAGCTCTCGACGCGCGGCTACCGCCTGGCACCGGACCAGCCCGGCCAGCCCGGCACCATGCTCGCGGATCTCGCCGCAGCGCAGGGCTGGGCCGCCTCCTGCGTCGACGGCCCCTTCAGCCCCAACCGCATCGGCCTGCGCGCCCTCGACGGCTACGCCGCCTACAACTTCTTCCGGCCGGCGGTCATGCGCGACAACTTCTTGCAGATGATGCTGGAGCAGGTGCACTTCTTGGACCTGCTGCGCGACCTGCGCATCGACGCTGCGCTGCTGCCCGCGGTGGAGCTGGATCCCGAGAGCGGCGGGCGGGTGCGCTTCGACGTCGAGCACATGGTCGTCGGCGGCCAGTCGCTGGGCAGCTACCTGGCGGGCATGCTGGCGGCGGTCAGCGACGATTTCCGCGGCGCCATCCTCACCGGCGCCGGCGGCTCCTGGATCGAGTTCGCGTTCGGCCCCAAGGATCCGCTGGACCTGCTGGCCGCGCTGGAGGCGCTGACCCTGGATCGCGGCGACAGCTACGACCGCTTTCACCCCTTCTTGACCCTGTTCGAGATGGCGGCGGGGCCGGCCGACAACACCCTCTACCTGCCGCTCGTCCTGCGCCGTCCGAAGCCCGGCAGGCGGCCTCCGCACGTCCTGGTGATCGAGGGCCAGGCCGACCTGCAGGTCCCCACCAACCTGCAGCGAGCGCTGGTGCTGGCGCTGGGCGTGGACCTGCTGGGAGTCGACGTCGGGGACCGCCCGCGTGATCGCCTGCAGCCCGTGCTGCCCTGGGGCGGCCTGCGCCAGCTCTCGGGCCAGGCCCGGGGCAATCGCCCGTTGCCCGCGGGCGAGCCGCGCACGGCGGTGGTGGTGCGCTATCCCGAGGACGGCATTCTCGAGGGCCACTACGTGACCTACCAGTGGCAGGCGCCCCGCGACCAGATCGCCGTCTTTTTGCGCGCCGTGGCCGCGGGCGAGGCGCCCGCCATCCCCGACCTGTCCGGCCGCGTGGGCGAGCGACCGCGATGACCCTCGCCCTGGCCTGCGCGCTCGCGGCGCTGGCGAGCGCCAGCGACACCGCCCGGCACGCGCCGGAGGGCGCCGGCGACAGCGGGCAGGTCGAGGGCCTGGGCGTCGCCGCGGTGCCGACCCTGGCTTACAACAGCGACGAGGGCTTTGGCACGGGCGGCGTGGCCACCCTGTACCATCGCGGCGGCGGCGTGCTGCCCTACCGCAACGCCTGGACCTTGCGCATCTTCATCTCGACCCGGCTGGTGCAGGCGCACAGCCTGACCTGGGACGCGATCCGGCCCGGCGGGCTGCCGCTGCGCGCGGTCGCCCGCGCCGGCTTCTACAGCACCATCACCCAGAACTACTGCGGCGTGGGCAACGCCGTGCGCTGCGATCCCTGGCAGGCCGAGCGCGCGGCCGATCAGGCTGGCCTGGCCGCGGGCAGCGGGGAACGCCAGGACTTCGTGCGCCGCTACTACCAGATGCGCTTCTTGCGCTTCTTCGGCGACGCCTTTGGCCGCTGGCGCCTGCGCGAGCTGCCGCACCGGGTGGAGCTGCTCGCGGGGTGGCGCGGGGCCTACTACCGGCCCGGCGATTTCTTCGAGGCCGGACCCTACCCGGGCAGCCTGTACGCGCGCGATTTCCCCGGCGGCGAACGGGGCTTCTCGAACCAGCTCCTGGGCGGCGTGGTGGTCGACGATCGCGATCACGAGACCTTTCCCGCGCGCGGCTACCTGGTGCAGGGCATCGCCCGCGGCGCCAGCCATTTGCTCGGCTCGACCTGGCAGTACGGCGGCATCCTCGTCGACGCCTCCTGGTTTCGCGCGCTGCTCCCCGGCCAGCGCCTGGTGCTCGCGCTGCGCCTGATCGGCGACGGCGTGCTCGGCGATCCGCCCCTCGACGAGATGGCCCGCGTGGGCGGCATCGTGGACGCCATCGCCTTCGGCGGGCAGGCCATGGGACGCGGCATCCGCGAGCACCGCTACCTGGGCAAGCTCAAGCTGGTCCACCAGATGGAGCTGCGCAGCCAGCTCGTCGACGTGACGGCGCTGCAGCAGGAGCTTAGCTTTGGCGGTGCCCTGTTCTACGACGCGGCCTGGATCGGCTACGACGCAGCGGACCTGCGCGGCGATGCGCGCACCCTGCTGGCCGGCGCCGGGATCAGCTTCCGCTTCATCTGGAACCGAGACTTCATCGTGCGCACCGACGTGGCGGTCAGCCCGCACGAGCGCCTCGCGCCCGGCATCTACGTCATCGTCGGCAACGTGTTCTGACGGTCAGCGCGTCGCCGCCAGCCGCGCCAACTGCTGCTGCAGCTCGGTGGCGCGAGCGTCGGTTTCCCGGAAGCGCTCGGCCAGCGCCTTGACGAAGAGCCCGATCCACTGCGTCATGCCGAGGTCCTGGTTGAACTGCTCCTCGGTGACGACAACGACCGCGCTGTGCTCGACCGCCTCGACCGACGCCATGCGCGGCTTGTTGGTCAGGATCGCGGTCTCGCCGAACACGTCGCCCGGCCCCAGGTCGCGCAGCACGCGGCGCCTGCCATCGATGGTCTTGAAGACGCGGCAACGGCCGCGCACGATGATGTAGGCCTCGTCGCCGACGTCGCCCTCGCGCAGGATGAGCTGGCCGGCGGCAAACTCCTTGCGGCCGAAGCGCCAGCCGCTGTGCAAAAAAGTCTCGATCTCGCTCTTGAGCGCGGCCGCGCTGGCGTGGCGCCGGTCGCGCTCGGGCGACATCGCCTTGAGCGCGATGCTCAGCAGCCGCGGCGGGATACGTCCGTCGTCGGGCGGATCGGTGCGCTCGCCGGCAACGGCGCGCGCCATGATCTGCTCGACGCTGTCTCCCAGGAAGGGCGGGTGGCCGACCAGGATCGCGAACAGGGTGGCGCCCAGCAGGAAGACGTCGGTGCGCTCGTCGGTCAGCTCGACCTCGCCGCGCGCCAGCTCGGGCGCCATGTAGTTGGGCGAGCCGACGATGGCGGCGCGCTCTACCGGCGACGGTCCGGCGTGCTTGAGCAGCGCCACGCCCCAGTCGACCAGATAGACCTCGCCGAAGTCGCCGACCATGATGTTGTCGGGCTTGATGTCGCGGTGGATGACGCCCTTGCTGTGGGCGAAGCTGACCGCGTCGCACACCTTCAGGAATACCTGCAGGTGTCCAAACAGCTCGCCCTCGGCCATGCCGCCGGCGCTGCGCTCGCCCATCAGCGAGGCCAGGGTGCGGCCGCGCACGAACTTCATGGTGAAGAAGAGCTCGTCGTGCGGCCCGCTCGCCAGCTCGTAGATCGGCACGATGTTGGGGTGGTCGAGCTGGGCCGTGACCTGCGCCTCCTCGATGAAGGTCGCCACCACGCGCCTGTCGCGCCGCAGCTCGCCGCGCAGTTGCTTGAGCGCGGCCACCCGCCGCAGGTTGCGGTCGTAGGCCCGCCTGATCAGCGCCATGCCGCCGGAGTCGACCTGGTCGCCGATGACCAGGCGGCGCTTGAGCTTGGCCTCGGGCAGCGCTGCCTCGACGCTGACCGCGGTGTCGTCGAATTCGTCGGGTGTGGGCATGGGCCATCCCATCGCAGCTCAGCGCGCATCGCGGCCGCTGGCGAGCTGCTGGCTGACCATGATCAACATGCAGGCGAGGGCTCCGCTGGTCGCCTCCTGGGCGCGGATCATGGTCGGTCCGCCGCACGAGGTCAAATGGCGCTCGCCGTCGGGGCGCTGGAGCAGCACCGGGACCGGGACCGAGGGCGCCCTTGCCTGCCTCTCGCTGCGAGGCCAGAATCGGATCGGAGCCAGAAGGCGATGGCCGAAGAGAACCAGGGCGCCGGCGCGACCGCTCCGGCGCGCTCCCTACCCAGGACCGCGCTGCAGATCGCGTTCACCGTCGCCATCTTCATCGGTTTCCTGTTTGGCCTCGCCGGTCGCTGGGACTGGTGGGAGGCGTGGGCCTATCTCGGGTGTTACGCCGGCCTGGTGGCGGCGTTCATGCTCTGGGCCTGGCGGCACCACCCCGGGCTGCTGACCGAGCGCATGCACTCGGCCCACAAGGCCAAGCGCTGGGACCGCGTGCTGATGTCGATCTACACCGTCTTCTTCGTCGCGCTCTTCGGCGTGGCGGCCCTGGACACGCGCTGGAGCTGGTCCGCGGTGCCCGGCTGGGCCATGGCCGCGGCCGCGGTCGCGCTGCTCCTGGTCTCGCCGCTGCTGCTCTGGGTGACGTCGAGCAACGCCTTTCTCTCGTCCTACGTGCGCATCCAGAACGATCGCGGCCAGCGCGTGGTGACCGACGGTCCCTACCGGTTCGTGCGCCACCCGATGTACGCCGTCATCCTGGTGTTCTTCTGGGCCACCCCGCTCTGGCTCGGCTCCTGGTTCGCCCTGATCCCGTCGCTGGCCATCACCGTCATCTTCGTCATCCGCACCGCGCTCGAGGACCGCACCCTGCAGGCCGATCTGCCCGGGTACCGCGAGTACGCGGCGCAGGTCCGCTTCCGGCTGCTGCCGGGAATCTGGTAACGGGGGAGGCCCGGCCCTGTCGCCGCGGTCCGGGCGCGATCCCCGCGCGCTTCGGGTTTTCGGCCCGCAGCCGCGAGCCAGGCGCTATACTGTCCCTGGCGGCGTGGGGGCAGAGGCACACCATGCGCGACACGGACCGCCTGCAAAGACACCCGGACCTGGTCAGCCGCCGGTTGCAGGGGGAGACCGTGCTGGTCCCGGTGCGCTCGAACGTGGCCGACCTCGAATCGATCTACCTGCTCAACCCGGTGGCGTCGTGGATATGGGATCGCCTGGACGGCGCGCACAGCGTGGAGCAGCTCGTCGACGAGGTGGTAGCGCGCTTCGACACGGATCGAGAGCGCGCGCGTCAGGATGCGCTGGCCTTCTTGGACGACGTGGTGGCAGAGGGCCTGGCCCGGCTCGTCGCTTTGCCGAGGGACGATGGATCTCCTTGATTACAGCGCGTTCGGCGAACGGATGCGGCGACTCGGCGCGCACCGGCCGTGGCCCCTGGGCGGCACCTTCGAGGTGACGGGCCGCTGCCCGCTGCGCTGCCGCCACTGCTACAACCGCGAGCCGCTGACCGCGCGGGAACAGACCGAACCGCCCCTGACCCTGGCCGAGCAGTGCCGGATCGTCGACGAGCTGGCCGCTGCCGGCTGCGTGTGGCTGCTGTTTACCGGCGGCGAGATCTTCGCGCGCCCGGATTTTTCGGAGCTGTACATCCACGCGCGGCGCCGCGGCCTGCTGATCACGCTGTTCACCAGCGGCGTGCTCGTCGGCGAGGAGATCGCCGCGCTGCTCGCGGACTTTCGCCCGCTGCGGGTCGAGATCACCCTGTGCGGATCTCGGGCCGAGATCCACGACCGGGTGACCGGGGTGCCGGGGTCGTTCGACCGCTGCCGGCAGGGCATCGCCAGGTTGCAGGCGCGCGGCGTTCCGCTGGCGCTCAAGACCACGGTGACGCGGGACAACGCCGCCGACCTGCCGCGCATCCAGGCCCTGGCCGAGCGCGAGCTCGGCTTGCCCCACCGCTTCGACGCCATGCTCAACGGTTGTCTCGACGTCGGTGGACCGGCGCTCGGGCTGCGGCTGAGCGCCGAGCAGGTGGTGGCGCTGGACATCGACGACACCCGGCGCCGGCGGGACTGGCTGGACCTGGTGGCGCGCTGCCCTGTCGGGGCTGGTGAAGAGCCTGCGGCCATGACACTTTACCGTTGCGGGGCCGGCATCCACAGCTTCGCTATCGATCCCTGGGGCGCGCTCAAGCTCTGTGCGCTGTCCAGGCAGCCTTGCTACGACCTGCGGCGGGGCTCGTTCGAGGAGGGCTGGCAGGCCGTGGTCCGCTGCCGGCAACGACCGGCTCCAGCCCACTGGCGCTGCGCGCGCTGCGCGCTGCGCGCGACCTGCGAGAGCTGCCCGGCCGTCGCCGATCTGGAGCACGGGGACGCCGAGGTCCCATCGGAGTTTCACTGCCGCGTGGCGCAGCTCCGGGCGCAGCGCCTGGGTCTGGGAGTCCTGTTGCCCGGCGATTGCCCAGACAATCTGCACGACGACGGTTCGCAGGGGGCCTGGAGTAGCCACGCATGACCCACCCACACGACCAGGGGCAAAAACCCCGACCGCGCCAACCCTACCAGGCCCCGCGCCTGAGCAAGGTCAAGCTGCGGCCCGAGGAGACCGTGCTCGGCGGCTGCAAGAGCGCGGGGATGGCGGGGCCCCTGCAATCGGCCTGCACGGTCCCGTCGCCGTGCGGAGCGCCGGGGTCGTGATGGCAGCGCAGACGCAGACCAGCCATCTCAGCGTCGGCGGATTGACGCTGGCCTTGCACCACGACCGCGGCTTTCGCCTGGATCTCGACCGCGCCATGAGCCGCTTCGCCGTCGCTCCGGCCGCCGCGGACATGGACCTGGCCGTGCACCTGTGCGAGGAGCTGGCCGAGCCGCCGGGGAGACTGCGCTTCGACTCGGGCGCCACCTGGCGCCTGTACGGAGAGGGCTCGACGCTGCATCTCCGGTTGGGGCGACCGGGCGCCGCGACGCCGCCGCACGCCGTGCTCCACCTCGACGAAGGCGGGGCGCACGGCAGGCTGGAGATCGCGCGCTGGCGCGCCGCTGCCGACGGAGCAGTGTACGCGCTGGAGTATCCAGTCGCCGAGTTGCTGTGGCTGTTCAGGCTCGCCCGGTGCCAGGGTCTGCTCGTGCATGCCCTGGGCGGAGTGGACAGCGCTGGAAACGGCTTTTTGTGCGCCGGGCCCTCGGGCGCCGGCAAGACCACCCTGGCGCGGCAATGGCTGGCGCACGGCGGCGGCCAGGTGCTCAGCGACGACCGCATCATCGTCCGCCACAGCGCCGGGCAGCTCTGGATCCACGGCACACCGTGGCACGGCGACGAGGAGCTGGCGCGGCCGGAGCGCGCGCCCCTGCGCCGCATCTACTTTCTCGAACCGGACACCGACGACGCGCTGCTTGATCTGGGTCAAGCCACGGCCGCTGCGCGCCTGCTCGCATGCTGCTTTTTGCCCTTTTTCAGCGAGGTCGATCTGGGCGCCTGCGCCGACGTCGCGGCGCTGGTGGCCGGGCGCGTCCGCTGCCAGCGGTTGCGCTTCACACCGACCCGCGAGGCCGTGCAATGCCTGCAGCGCGACCTGAGCGCGGCCGACGAGGAGAGATGAGAGTCCTGGCCAACAGCGCCCTGTTCGTCGACGTGGTCCAGGAGATCCTGGCGCGGCAATTCGCGGTGCGCTTCAGGGCAGCCGGCCACAGCATGCGGCCGGCCATCCTGGACGGCGACCTGGTGGTGATCGAGCCGCTGTCCGGAGCTGCGCCCGGGCCCGGGTCGGTGGTGCTGGCGCGCGCCGGCGGGCGGCTGCTGCTCCACCGTGTGGTCGACGTCAGAAAGGTGCGGGGAAGGACCCGCGTCGTGCTGCAGGGGGACGCGAGCGCGTCGCCGGACCCGCTGCTGGAGAGCTCTCAGATCCTCGCCCTGCTGACCAGGGTCGCACGCCGGGGCAGGCTCGGCGCCCTGCTGCGGCGCCTGGCCGCGTAGGGCTTTGAGCCCAAACTTGATGAGTCGTGGCTACATAGGAATGAGCGCGGAGCGGCGCCGATGAATCTTCT
>JAFGSX010000336.1 GCA_016934455.1 Deltaproteobacteria bacterium | reverse complement strand
GGCCGCGGTGCTGCTCAACCTGATGCTGGTTCCGATCTGGATACGGTACGACATCGAGACCTCGATCATCTACTGGACGCCGGTCGGACTCACGCTGCTGGTGCTGTCCCGCGCCTATGGCGAGCGGCTGGCGGGCTGGCAACCGCTGATCCGAACCGCGGTCGCGCTCATCGTGCTCGGCGTCGCCTCGTCCGAGAGCATCGAGTTCGAGTCCGTGTGGCCTGCGGTCTGGCTCGCCGCCTGCAGTATCGTGGCGGTGCTGCTCGGCATCGCCTGGCGGCTGCGCTCGTACCTGTACACCGGTTTTGCCTTTCTCGTTTTCGACCTGGTCTTGAATCTCACGCGCTGGGGCATGCGCGATCGTTTTATCGCCGGCACCCTGGGGGTCGTGGCCGGCGTCGCGCTGTTCGCGCTGGGAGTTCAGGTGGCGCGCCACAAGGAGCAACTGCTCGAGCGTTACCACCAGGTGCAGACCTGGCAGTGGTGAAACCCGGGAGAAACGCCGTGGCTAGCCCTCTGTTCGCGACCAAACCACTCGCCCTGCTGCTCGAGGAGATGAAGAGCGAGAACCGGCTGCGCCGGGTGCTCGGCCCGGTGACGCTGACCAGCCTGGGCGTGGGCGCCATCATCGGCACCGGCATCTTCGTGCTGACCGG
The DNA here is from genome assembly GCA_016934455.1 of Deltaproteobacteria bacterium. Lineage (GTDB taxonomy): Bacteria > Myxococcota > JACRCW01 > JAFGSX01 > JAFGSX01 > JAFGSX01. Next base: position 4,060 of record JAFGSX010000336.1, on the reverse strand, counting down.
CGTCGCCGCTCACGACAAGGCCGGACCCGCGCTGATAGCGTCCTTCATGGTCTCGGGCCTGGCCTGCGTCTTTGCCGCGCTCTGCTACGCCGAGTTCGCCTCCATGGTGCCGGTCGCCGGCTCAGCCTACACCTATGCCTACGCCACCATGGGCGAGCTGTTCGCCTGGATCATCGGCTGGGACCTGGTGCTCGAATACACGGTCTGCTCGTCGACCGTGGCGCACGGCTGGTCCGCCCACTTTCGCGATCTGCTGGCGAGCTTCGACCTCAACATACCGGCCGCCCTGGCCAACGCGCCGTTCGACTACGATCCGGTGAGCGGGCAGTTCATCGCCACCGGCGCGATCGTCGACGTGCCGGCCATCGCCATCACCGCCATCATCACCGTCATCCTGGTCATCGGCATCCGCGAGAGCGCCGGCTTCAACGCGCTGATGGTCGCCGTCAAGCTGGCGATCGTGCTGTTCGTGATCGCGGTCGGCGCCTGCTACGTCGACCCGGCCAACTGGCGGCCGTTTGCGCCCTACGGTTACACCGGCATCAGCATCTTCGGCCACACGCTGCTCGGCCAGACCGCGGCCGGCGGCGAGCCGCTCGGCGCCCTGGCCGGCGCCGCCATCATCTTCTTCGCCTACATCGGCTTCGACTCGGTGTCGACCCACGCCGAGGAGGCGCGGCGGCCGCAGCGCGACGTGCCGATCGGCATCATCGCCTCGCTGCTGATCTGCACCGTGCTCTACATCGCGGTCTCGGCCGTGCTCACCGGCATGGTGCGCCACGATCAGATCGACATCAACGCGCCGGTCTCCAACGCCTTCGCGCAGCACGGGCTGCCCTGGGCGCAGCGGCTGATCGACGTCGGCGCCATCACCGGCATCACCTCGGTGCTGCTGGTGATGATGTTGAGCCAGCCGCGGGTGCTGCTGGCCATGGCGCGCGACGGGCTGGTGCCGACCAGCTTCTTCGGCGCCGTGCACGAGAGGTTCCGCACCCCTTACAAGGCGACCGTCCTGACCGGCCTGTGCGTCGCCACCATGGCCGCGCTGCTGCCGCTGCGCATCCTGGCCGAGCTGTCCAACATCGGCACCCTGCTCGCCTTTGTCATCGTCTGCAGCGCGGTGCTGATCATGCGGCGCACCCACCCCGACGCCGAGCGGCCTTTCCGCGCCCCGCTGTTCCCGTGGGTGCCGATCCTCGGCATCATCACCTGCCTGGTGCTGATGTTCTCGCTGCCGGCCGAAAACTGGACCCGGCTGTTCGTCTGGCTGGCCATCGGCTTTGCCATCTACTTCGGCTACAGCCGCAAGCGCAGCGTGCTGGCCAGACTGCGCGCGCAGCAGGGCACAGCAGCCGATTAGCGATCACCCGACGCGCATGCTACTTTTTATGGGTATAGCGAGCGTGTCTCGCTATCGGGGCGTGGCATGAAAAAAATGCGCTGGTTGATGGTGGGCCTGGTGGCGGCAGCGGCGACCGTGGCCGGCTGCGATTGCGGCGTCGGCAGCGGCGAGGCCGACGGCGGGGTCCCCGACTCTCGTCACTACGGCTGGTACATCGACGACTCGGGCATGGTGCACGTTCTCATCGACGGCGGCGTGGTGATCACCCAGGACGGCGGCGAGCAGTGGCTCTGCCTGCCGGTGGCCTGCCTCAACCAGCCGCCGCAGCAATGCGGCAACTGCAGCGACGACGACGGCGACGGCCAGGTCGATTATCGCGATCCCGAGTGCCTGGGCCCGTGCGACAACACCGAGGGGCCCGGCCTGGAGTCGGGCGTGGGTGGCACCACCGGCAATAGCTGCGGCGTGGACTGCTATTTCGACTACGGCAATGGCCCGGGCTGGGACGATTGCGTCTGGAACCACAGGTGCGACCCGCTCTCGCCCGAGGCGATCTCGGAGCCCAACTGCGCCTACGACCCGGGCTTCGTCAGCGCCCACGGCGATCGCGAGTGCCCGGCCGAGCAGAGCCAGACCTGCTACGATCGGTGCCTGCCGATCACGCCCAACGGCTGCGACTGCTTTGGTTGCTGCACCTTCCCGCAGCTCGCGGGCCGGGGGCCCAACGGCGGCGACGGCTTCGTCTGGATCGGCAACCTGGACAGCGACAACAACAGCACCTGCACCCTCGAGAAGCTGCTGGACCCGGTCGCCTGCCCGCGCTGCACGCCGACCGGAAACTGCTACAACGAGTGCGGCTACTGCGAGGTGTGCGTGGGCAAACCGACGCTGCCCGAGGACTGCTGGACCGGGGAATACGACGCCGGCCGCCGCGACGCGACCATCCCCACCTACGACGCGGGCGGCCGCGACGTGCGCGGAGTGGACATCAACCGGCCGCAGCCCGACGCCGGGACGAGCAGCGGGCAGTGCGAACCGGGCGTGCAGCCCTGCGGGCAGCCGGGACAGGAGGAGTGCCCGGCCGGCTTCTATTGCATCACCGGCTGCTGCATCTACATCGGCGGGTGATCGGCCGACGATAAACGGCCATCTGCCGCGTTGCTTCTTCGCTCGCTCGTGTCATGGCCGGCCATCAGCGAATGATAGCGATAAGCGGCAGGGGACTGTGAGGCCGGCAGATGCGGCCGGGACCCGTCATGCGCTTGCCGCAGCAAGCGCTTGACGGGTGGTCGGTCCTGCGTAGGCCGAACAGGACTCTGCCGCGGAGTCGCGGCGGTCCCCGACGGATATCGACTCACATCTGCCGCGTTGCTTCGTCGCTCGCTCGTGTCATGGCCGTCTATGGCCACTCACTCGCTTGCTCCTCGCTGCCTTGCATCTGACCATTTCTCGTCGGCCTCGCTGGCGGCCAGGAACGGGCACGGGCACGATCCTGTCTTCTGTGGTAAACTTGCGTCCAATACCGTTGTAACGGGGAGCGAGCCATGCGCACAAGAATTGCAGAACTGGGGCTGGCACTGCTTCTTGGCTCGTTCACGGCGTGCGACTGCGGCACCACCACGCCGGGTCAAAACAAGGACGGCGGCAACAATCCCAATGTCGACGGCAGCGGGCCGGGGCTCGACGGCGGCGGCGGTCTCGACCTGGTGGGCCGCGACACCGCGCCCGCCGCCGACCGCTTTGGCTGGGTGCCGGACGATTCGGGCGCGATCGTACCGGTCGAGGGTGGCGTCATCATCACCGAGGACGGCGGCACCCAGTGGCAGTGCGTGCCGATGAAGTGCTACGCGAACGGACCGCTCGAGTGCGCGGACTGCCAGGACAACGACAACGACGGCAAGATCGACTGGCGCGACCCCGAGTGCCTGGGTCCGTGCGACAACACCGAGGGGCCGGGCCTCGAAAGCGGAGTCGGCGGCACCACCGACAACAACTGCGGAGTCGATTGCTACTTCGACTTCGGCAGCGGCTGGGGCAATGACCAGTGCGCCTGGGATCACCGCTGCGATCCGCTCTCCCCCGAAGCTCTCTCCAATGACGCTTGCGCATACGACCAGGCCTGGACCAACAGCCATCAGGGCCAAAATGCGTGCCCGCCCACGCAGACACAACAGTGCCTCGACTTTTGCCTGCCGATCACGCCCAACGGCTGCGACTGCTTCGGCTGCTGCACCTTCCCGGATCTCGCGGGCCTGGGGCCCAACGGCGATCCCGGCTACGTCTGGATCGGCAACATGATCACCACCGACGCCGGCCAGAACACCAGCACGTGTACCATGCAAACCCTCACCGACCCGGTCGCCTGCCCGCCCTGCACGCCGGTCGTCGACTGCCTCAACGAGTGCGGCCACTGCGAGATCTGCGTCGGCAAGCCGACCCTGCCCGAGGACTGCTACCAGGGCGATGCCGGCGTGCGCGACGCCTGGGTACCGCAGATCGACGCCGGCGGCCGCGACGCCGTGGGCGTGGACCTCACCGCACCGCACGACGCGGCGCAGCCCGACGCCTACGAGCCGCCGCGCTGTGACCCGGGCGTCAATCCCTGCGGGCTGCCCGACGATCCGCCGTGCGATCCACCGTTCTATTGCGTGACCGGCTGCTGCATCTACTTCGGCGGGTGATCGGCCGACGATAAACGGCCATCTGCCGCGTTGCTTC
>JAFGSX010000335.1 GCA_016934455.1 Deltaproteobacteria bacterium | reverse complement strand
GCCGCGATCGGCGTCGGTAGCACGCGGCGTCTGGCGGCCTCGGCGCTGGCCATGGCCGCCCTGCTGCTGCTGGCGGCCGCGCTCTGGCCCGGCCTGCGCGCGCCGCTGGCCGACGCCTGGTCGGTCCTGCTCAACCGCGATCTGACCTACCGGCTGCCGCTCGAGTCGCGTTCGCCGCTGTTCAGCGAGGACTGGTTCACGCTCGATGCGCTGGTGGCCGACTACACCTACCTCGGCGTGCTGCTGCCGCTGGTGTGGGGCGCCCTGGCGGTGACCGCGATCCGCAGGCGCGACGGGCGGGCCGGCACCCTGTTGTTGGTGATCTTCGGCGGCCTCGGCCTGGCGCTGCAGTTGATCCAGCGGCGCTTCGTCGAGTACTCGGCGGCGGCGTTTTGCCTCCTGCTCGCCTGGGCGCTGGTCGGCGGCGGGCGCTGGCTCCGTCGCCAGGTCGCGGCCAGCGCACGGCCCTGGCGCACCGGGTTGCTCGCGGCTGCGCTGGTTGCCGCGCTGCTGGCCGCCGCGTCACCCGCGGCGACGGCATGGCCCGGGATCGTCGGCACCGATCTCACCTGGCCGCAGCGGCAACTGCGAACGCTGGCCAGGGAGCTGCTTCCGCTGCTGCCACCGGCGGTCGACCGCGACGGCGCACCCGCCTATGGCATCCTGAGCGGCTGGAACGACGCCCATCCGCTGCTCTACGCCACCGGCCGCGCCACCATGGTGACCACGTTCGGGACGCGCGAGGCGTTCTCCGCCAACGCGGTCGGTTTTGCGATCCTGCTCTCGCCTTCCGAGCCGTGGGCGGTCCGTCAACTGCAGGCCCACCGCCTGCGCTATCTCGTGCTGTCGTCGCCGGTCGGGCAGATCGCGAGCATGGTCCCGCTGGCGGCGCTGCCGCTGCCCGAGCTGGAACACCTCAGCAGCGGCCGCGACGGCGAGGTGCGCTCGCAGCTCTTGCCCGGATACGCCGCGACGCTGCACGGCCGGCTCTTTCTGGGCGACGGCGCGGCCACCCCGGCTGGCACATACCGGCCGGCGCCGCTCGGCCACTTTCGGCTGCTGCTCGAGTCCGGCGCCCGCACCGCGATCGGCGACATCGAGCTGGCCAGTCAAAAGGTGTTCGAGGTGGTCGCCGGCGCCCGCCTGGTCGGTCGCGCCGATGCCGGAGCCACCTGCTCGGTGGCGCTGGAGCTGCGCACCAACCGCGATCGCCCGCTGCGCTACGCCGTCGAGATCACGGCCGACGCCGGGGGGAAGTTCGAGGCGGTGGTGCCATACCCGACCGCGGCCTGGGGGGCACCGGTGATACCGCTCGGGCGCTACCAGATCACCTGCGGCCTGCGCCGCGCCGAGGTCGAGGTGAGCGAGACGCAGGTGCAGACCGGCGCCGAGGTCGTCGTCATGTAGCCAGCCCCGCGGGCGCGCCGATCACGGCAGCGCTCCGAGCTGCCGCAGGCGGCTGGCGAGCACCTGCACCACGGCGTCGTGCGGATCCAGCCTCGTTGCCAGCGCGTGGCACTGCTGTGCCACGGTGATCTCGCCGGCAGCGATCGAGACCAGCCCGCGATAGGCGTGCACCCGGCCGACGCGCGGCCACGCGGTCGCGGCTGCCTCGGCCTCGGCGCGCGCCTCCTCGATGCGAGCGGCCTGCGCCAGAACGAACGCGTGCTCGGCGCGCAGGATCATGTCGCGCCGGCTCGCTGCCCGCGCGGCCGCGGTCCACTCGACCGCGCGCCGCGCTCCTGCGACCGTCTCGTCGCAGCGCAGCCAGCGGGCCGCCGTGTCGCGATCGCGCCGGGCATCCGGCGGCGACCAGCGCGCGGCAGCGGCCCGCGCCGCCACGCCAGCACACGGCTCGCCCTGGTCCGCGCGCGCGATGGCGAACGCCGCGGCCGCACGCCAGCCGCAGAGCGCGACGACGCTGAGCGCGGCGGCGACCAGCGCCGCCTGCAGCGGCCAGCGCGGCCGCAGCGTCGGCACGGCGGGCGCCACGAGCGGCGCGCTCAGGCCCAGGCACGCCCACAGCACGAGCAGGTGCTCGGCAAAGACCAGATCGTAGTCGACCAGACCGTGGCAGAGCGCCACCAGCGCCGCTGCCGCGGCGCCGCACTGCAGCGGGCTCGCCCGGGCCGAGCGCAGGGTGCGCACCACCTGCCATAGAACTGCCAGCGCGAGCAGGACGGCGAGCGCCAGCCCGACGCCGCCGCCGTCGCAGGCGGCCTGTCCAAACAGACCGTGCGCATAGCGCGTGAGCGGCTCGGCATCCATTCGCAGCCCCGGTGCCAGCGCCCCGAAGGTGTCTTGACCGTGGCCGAGCAGCGGCGCCTCGAGCAGCGCGCGCAAGCCGGCCCACTGGTTGAGCAGCCGCTCGCCCGCGCGGCGCGTGGCCCCCGGCCAGCGCGACCAGGCCGCGCCGATGGCGAGGGCGATGACGAGCGCCAGACCGGCCAGGGACCAGCGCCTGACGGCGGGCGACCGACCGGCGAGCGCGGCCAGCCCCCAGACCGCGGCCCCCAGCGCGAGCGCTACCGCCCCCCCCACCGAGCGCGTCCCGACCAACGCGCTCCCGATCACCAGCGCGCACAGCGCGGCCAGCCAGCGCAGCGGCGTGCTCTGCGACAGCGCGAGCGCGACCGCCAGCAGCAAGGCAGGCGCCAGAAATCCGGCCAGCAGGTCCGGCGCCAACATCGTGCCAAAGACCCGGCCGTCGTCCGCCATCCCGCGGATCCAGAGGTCGGCGGCCAGCGTGCCCGCGGCCAGCTCGTCGCGCAGCGCCGGAAAGCCAAACAGCCACTGCCGGATCGCGGCCGACGCCGCCACAGCCCCGGCCAGCACCGCGCACCAGGCCAGCTCGCGGCGCCCCCCGCCGGGATCCTCCCCGCGCCTGCCCCGGGCGATCAGCGCGGCAATGGCGAGACCAGCGCACAGCGCGGCCGCACCCTGCGTCGCCGCCGCCAGCGTGGCGCCGCGATCTACGCTCCAGCCGATCGAGAGCAGTCCCCAGCCCGCCCAGGCCGCGCCGATCCAGATCGCCGGCACCGCGCGCAGGGGGGGGACGGCGCCGCGCCAGAACAAGGCCGCCGCCACCAACGCCGCCAGCGCGGCCCAGAGCGCGCTCGCGGCCGGAGCCGCGACGTCGGCGCAACCGCCGCGGGCGATGACCAGCGCCGCCAGCGCCGTCGCCAGCAGCCGATCGGTCACTTCAGATCTCTAAAGCTAAAGGCAAACGCCCCCAGCAGCAGCAGCGCCAGCGACCAGACCAGCGCGTACAGCATGGCCAGGCCGAGCGTGCCGACAGCCGGCAGCGCGACGTGCGGGCTGATATCGAAGCGCGTGAGATCGGGGATGGCCACGCGCGCCAGCGCCGCCACCTGATGGAAAACGTCGCGGGACGAGCGCTCGGCCATCCGCGTCAGCTCGCCGCCGAGCCGGCCCAGGGTGAACAGCGCGATCGAGTAGACGGCGGCGGTGGTGGTCCCCGACAGCGTCGAGAACATCGTGGAGATCGCGCCGACCACCAGAAACTGGAAATAGAGGAACAGGATCGAGACCAGGCCCGCCAGCGTCAGCGCCGTCGTGGTGCCGCCGAGAGCGACCAGGCAGTAGATCAGCGCCGCGATGGCGGTGTTGACGGCGAGCACGCCGGCCAGGCCCAGAAACTTGCCGACCACCAGCTCGAGCCGCGTCACCGGCCGGGCGAGCAGGAGGTGCAGGGTCTTGCGCTCGATGTCCGCGGCGACTAGCTGGATCCCGACGAACAGCGCGACCATCGAGCCGCTGATGCTGATCGCAGCGTGCGCGATGTCGTGGTAGAGGCGCCCGGCGTCGCCGATCGAACCGGCGTCGATGATGACACCGCCGAGCACCATCAGCCCGACCAGCACCAGCAGGTTGACAAAGACCTTGCTGCGCACCGCCTCGCGGAATGCGCCCTGCGCGATGACCCACACCCGTGTCATGGCGTCCGCTCCTGCTTCGGCGCCGGGTCCGCGGCGGTGGCGACCGCGCGCACCACCACCGTCTCGAGGCTCTCGCGCATGGGCGTCACAGCCAGCAGCTCGCCCACGCTGCGGCCCCAGTCGATCACCTGCTGCAGCGCGGCCGTTCCCTCGACCTCGACCCGGCCGACGTCTCCGACCGTCCCCTGCCAGCTCGCGCCGGCGATGCCGGCGGGCGGCTGAAGCTGCTGACCGCGCACCTGCACCTCGAACCGCTCCTGCCCCAGCCGCACCAACTGCTCCACCGACGCCACCCGCAGCGTGCGGCCGTCGGCGATCAGGGCCACCCGATCGCACAGCGTCTCGATGTCCGGCATGATGTGCGAAGAGAAAAATACGGTCCGGCCGCGCGCCTTGAGATCGATGATCACGTTGCGCACGATGTGGCGCCCCAGGGGATCGAGACCGCTCATCGGCTCGTCGAGGATCACCAGCCGCGGATCGCCGATCAGCGCCTGGGCGACGCCGATCCGCTGCAGCATGCCCTTGCTGAAGGTCCGCAGCAGATCCTCGCCGCGGCCGGCCAGATCGACGCGCTCGAGCAGCTCGGGCACCACGCGGCGCAGCGCGCCGAGGTCGCAACCCGCCAGGCGGCCGCTGATCTCGAGCAGCTCGCGCGCCTTGAGGTAGCCGTAGAAGTTGGGCAGCTCGGGCAGATAGCCGATCTGACGCCGCGCCGCCAGCGCGCCGAGGGGATGGCCGAGCAACGTCCCGCCGCCGCGGGTCGGCCGCACCAGCCCCAGCAGCATGTGGATGGTCGTCGACTTGCCCGAGCCGTTGGGCCCGATGAACCCGAACACCTCGTTGGGCAGGACGTCGAAACTGACATCCTTGACCGCCGCCATCCGGCGGCCGAGCACGCCGACGCGAAAATCCTTGGCCAGCCCTCGGATCGAGATCACCATCGCTTCAACTGCTCCACGGCTTGCTGATTAAGTTTGAGCCGCAGGCGCTTGCGCGGCGGGTCGCTTGCCACCTTGCCGTTGCCATCGATGAGATACCTTCCGCCGTATGGGTGCGGCGGCACACCGCCGGCCAACAAGCCGGCGGCAACCAGCTCGTCGAGCGCCCGCGCCGGGCGGCCGTTGCGCTCGGCAAAGAGCTTGGCCGCCTCCTCGATCAACTGGAAGTTGCACTCCCATATGACGTAATCGCGCCGATCGAGCAGGCGCTGGCGCAGCAGCTTGTCCTGCCGGATCTGCAGCAGCGCATCGATCAGATGCAGCGACCGCTTGCAGTCCCCCGCCTCGACCGCCAGCCTCGTCGCCAGCATCTCGACGTAGGCCGGCGCATCGGGGTACTTCGCGGCGCGCCCGAAAAACTCGGCGGCGCGCAAATAGTCCTCACGGTAGAGCATCGCGTTAAATCCGATGTATGCGAGGAAAACCCAGTCGTCGGCAAAGCGCTGGTGCCCGAGCTCGAGTAGCGCGTCGGCTGCTTCGACGCCGTCCAGCGTCGTCGTCAGCGCCATCCCGCCGAACTTGTAAGCGTAGCGAAAAGCGGGGTCAAACTCGATGACGGTGTTGAGCATGGCGCTCAACAGGGCGTACCGGTACTTGCTGCCCTCGGTGCCACCGAAGTACTGCACGGCGTCGATCCAGACCAGATCGGCGGCCAGCGTGCGGTCGCCCAGGGCCAGGACCGCGACCAGGGTCGGATTGGGCGGTGTCAGCGTCTCGCCCGGCTGCCGGTACTCGCCGATCTCCGCCCGCAGAAAGTGGGCGCCGCCGATGAGCGCGAGCGCGGGCAAGAGCAGCGCCAGAGATGCAGAGCGCGGCAGACGACCAGACATGGCAACCCGTTATAGCTCAATCCGATGAAGACGGTAAGCGCGACCCGGCCACCTGCAAGATGCGCCGGGCCTCGTCGACGTCGCGGGCGCTGGCAACGAATTGCCGTCGCACGCGCTCGGCTTCGGCGCCACGGCCGCTCCGTTCGAGAAAACCGACGTAGGCCAGCGTGGCAGCCGGATCCGTGGGCATCGAGGCGTGCCAGCGAGCATACTGCACCTCGGCCCGCTCGAGATCGCCCGCCTGTTCCAGCCGACGCGCCCGCGTGCGCAGCAGCAGCGCGCGCTGATCGAGCAACCGCGCCAGCAGGCGAGCGCGGCGCGCAAGATCGCCCTGATCGGGCCTCGCGACATCCGCTGCCAGCCCCGCCTGCAGCGCCGCGGCGTCGATGACGTCGTCCGCACGCGCGCGCTCCAGCAGGGCGGCCGCGATCGGCTCGCGGTTGGCCACCGCCCACTGCAGCGCCGTACCGGGCAGCGGCAGCTCGTGCCAGTCGGCGAGCGCCGCCCGGTAATCGCTGGCCGGATCCTGACCCAGGCATTGCCGCAGCAGGCCAGCCAGGTAGTGGCCGAGCGTCGTGCTGGTGTCGCTCGCCAGCAGCGCGTCGAGCCCGGACTGGCAGCGCCCGCTATCGCGGTCGAGCAGCGCCACCAGCCGCGCCGCCCGCTGCGCTGCCGGGTGCCCGGGCGGTTGTGGACAGGCCTGCGCCAGCGCCGCCCGGCCGGCCGCCAGCGGGCCGTCCAGCAACTGCAGCCTGGCTTGCAGGTAGCGACGCCAGCAGCCGTCGAGCGCGGGTTGCGCTGCCGTCACCGCCAGCCGGGCCAGCCCCGGCGACAGCGGCCCAAAAGGAAGCAGGCCGTCGAGCCCGTCGGCGAGCAACCGCGGCACCCCGCCCGGCGTGTTGAGCCGGCGCTCGGCCGTCTCGAGCCGCAACTGCCGGCGGGCGATCTCGGTCGGCGGCAGCATCGCCGCCGGCGGTCCCAGCCGCTCCAACAGCGGCGGGCGCAGCGCCGCCAGGTCGAGCTCGTCGCCGGTGGAGGCGGCCGCGAGCTGCGACTCGACCAGGGCGTCGCGATCTCGATTGCGCGGCAGCGGCGCTCCCGCCGGGACGCGGCCGGAGAGCACGACCATGGCCGCGAGATCGTCGAGATCGCGCGGGCTGTCAGCGGCCAGCGCCAGCACCGCCGGCCGCGTCAGGCGCCTGGCCACCACCTCGCGGACAGGCTGCAGCGGGGCGCGTGCCCCGACCAGGAAATAGAGCCCGCCGTGCCCCACCGCGAAGACCAGCGTCTCGTCGAAGACCTGCTGCATGGACCCGACCACGCCGCGGATCACCGGCTCGGTCATGCGCGAGCCGTTGATCCACTGGCAGTAGACCCCGCCCTCCGCCAGCGACGCGAAGACCAGCCGATAGAACTCGAGGGTGGCGAGATTGCCGACCCCGGCGATCCACCAGTGCGCAGGCTGCGATGCGATCACGTCGTAGCGGCCGGCGGCGCCGCGCGCGAGCTGCCGCTGCAGGAACTCGCGACCGTCGGCCAGCGCGAGCGTCGCGCCCGGCAGCTCGAGCAGCTCGGCGCTGCCATCGGGCAGCCGCCGCAGCGCCTCGACCACGCGCGGCTCGAGCTCGACGACGTCGATCTGCTCCAGGCCGACGGCGCGCAGCGCCTCGAGGGTCACGCCCCCGCCGAGGCCGATCACCAGCGCGCGCTGTTCGCCGCGGGCCAGCGCGGCCGGGATCGTGCCCAGCAGCACCGACTCGCGCCCGAAGCGCGGAGACGCGAGCGCACGGCTGGCCTGAGGCAGGCCGTCGAGTGTCAGCGTCCAGGTGCCGGGCTTGGGCTCGCTCAGCACCACCACGCCCGTGGCACCCTCGGCGGCGTAGATGACGGTTCGCATGGCCGCGTCGAGCGCGGCCTGGGTGGCGCGATACGACGCCGTGGCCACGCCGCGCAGGTGCGCCAGCCGCGCCAGATCGACGCCCGGCCAGAGGGTGCCCACCAGCAGCAGGCTGACCACGACCGCCAGCGCAAGCTGCCGGCGGTGCGCGAGGTAACCACAGCCGAGCGCGACCAGCAGCACCGCGATGGTGACCAGGTAGAGCGTGGCCGTGGTCCCGAGCATGGGGATCAGCAGCGTGCCGGAGAGAAGCGAGCCGGCAACCGCGCCGACGGTGTTGTAGGCCAGAGTGCGGCCGACCGTGCGGCCGGCGCCGTGGCCGTGGCCGGGCGCCAGGTCGATCGCAGCCGGAAAGATCGCCCCGTTCAACGCCGCCGGCGCGATCAGCACCGCGCCGGCCCAGGCAAACCGAGCCAGCGCGGGCAGCAGCCCGCCACGGCCGGACAGGTCGCGGCACAGAAAGGCCAGTGGCTCGAACAGCACCGTGACCGCCAGCGCCGACAGCGCCGACAGCACCAGCAGCCAGCCCAGACGGTTCAGATCCATGCGCCGACGACGGCCCCACCAGCGATAGCCCGCCGAGCCGAGCGCGATGCCGGTCAAGAAAGCAGCCAGCACCGCAGCGACGGTCTCGACCGTGCCCGCCATCATGATGTGCAGCACGCGGGCATAGGAGATCTCGTAGGCCATGCCCGCCAGGCCGCCGCTGGCTGCCACCGTCGGGACCAACCACGCCGCCTCGACTGGAGCTGGACCCGCGATCGAGGCCGGCGCGGACGGCGCGCCCCCAATCGCTGCCGCGTCCCCTGGCTGCGCGAGCAAGGCCATGCTGGCGGCCAGCAGATTCAGCGCGCTCCCGCACAGCAGCGCGCCGAGCAGCCCGGCGGTCTGGATCAGCACCAGGCCGACCGCCAGCGTACCCAGCACGGCACCCGCCGTGTTTATGCCGTACAGCGTGGCCGCCCGCAACCCGACCCGCGCCTCGCGACCGGCGGCGACCACGGCCAGCGGCAGCGTCGCTCCCATGGCCAGCGCCGGTATCGCCAGCACGATCAGGGTGACCAGAGCCTTGAGCGCCAG